>NZ_MSSM01000032.1 GCF_004123795.1 Lacticaseibacillus chiayiensis
CTCATACCCAAGGGCATCTCGCTCCACCACTTCAGTAAGACGTATATTCACGAAGCTCAGAAGGTTCTTAATGGCAGGCTGCGTAAAAGCTTGGGTTACAGGAGTGCTGCCGACGTCTTCCAGCAATTCAGCCAACCACGGCGAACTGTCCAAACACCGGTCGCAACATTTTGACGAAATTTTCCGGGGGTCCTCTCCCCCAGGACCCCCGGAGGAGAGGCCAACCCCCAAACCCTAAGTTCAAAACCTATAGACCGCTTCTTTCTTCTTGGTCTTCACTGTTGCACTTCATTTGACAATTCGGGTTCATTAAGTGTTTTCGGGCTAGAGTCTTACTTTTTCAATGTGTGCATGATACGATCAACCTAAGAAAAGTAAGGAGAACGCAGCGATGGATACCAATAAACATTTGATCGCAGTTGTAACCGTGTCAAGTAAAGGGCAGATTACAATTCCAGCAAGCGTAAGGAACGAAGAAGGCATTACTGGGGGCACCAAAATTAATCTTTACCGCAATGAAGATAACGAGCTTGTTTTGCACGTTAAGCGTCCGGAACCGAGTACGTTTTGGCAACAGGTGTTAGCCGCGAATAAGAAATTTGGAAAACAGGATTTAGTTAATGATTGGATAGATTTTGGTGAAGATGTGCGAGCGGAGAAAGATATCTAAGTTATCTCAGCCTGCTCCGGTTAGATTGACTGATTGCCTGTCACAACGAATCGATGAATAGCATTGGTGAGAGTTAGCTATTGTCTACCCTGCAATGAGTTAAGCAATTCTGAACAAGCAGGATTATTTAGAGGAGGAAGAAAATGTCTAAATCCGAAAACACCGATGCATTAGCAAGATTCATCGTGTCATTAGGGTCTATGAACGATTATGGCATCACCGTTTATCAGACTAAACTTAAAAGCAATCCGTTAAACCGTTGCGGCAGAACCAAGATGCTATTGCCATTTTTCAAGACGCCATCAAGGGGATGAAGGCTGTTGGCAAAGTGACACTCAACATGGAAAAACGGCGCAATCTCATGCCTGTCGTGAGATTGTGCTGTTTTTTCATGTTTGAAGGCATTATTCAGAGTTAATATCCGACCTACTTAGTCTCAACCCACTTGTCCAACAGGTAGACGTTAAGACTTGAAATGAGCGCGAAGATAACCAGGAATACGCCGAAAATGGCGGCTATGTTGTAGCGGCTAAAAGGCATTAAGAACAGTTGCCATAACTGGTTGAACAGGTAGGAGGCCGTGATAATTACGACCAGATAAATGGCCCATTGTGCGAGACGAATCTGGGTTTCGGGTAAAAAGGCCATGATGGTAACGGAGAGCAGGTGGACCAGACTGACAAATGTCCAAATGAAAAGGCAGGTTAAGCCAAGAATGGTCACGACTTCAGCGACATCCATCCAGATAGACGTTTCCGGCCAATGAATACCATGAGTGGTCACTTCCAGGATAGCGAAAATTAAGCTCTGAACCAGGCAGTAAATGACAAAGTTGCAGATGGTGCTGAATAAATTGGCCATGTATAGCTTCAGGTTGGTAATTGGCACGGAACGATAATAATTGTCGACCCAAGTATGTTCCTGCCTGATGGCGAGTCGAATAAATAAGTAAAGTCCGCCAATAATTAAGTATGGTTGAAACGCATAGTAGAAAAGTTCGATGGAGAAGCGGGCACTGCCGCCAAAATACATTAAAATCGCCGTGATGATGGTTGCAACGATCGTGACGATAACCGTATTAATAACGGTTTGAATTCGCTGACGAATCAAGACTTTTGTCATCGTCCAAGTATTAGTCATCTGTGGCGCTCCCTTCATAGAAGCTTTCATAATAAGCTTCGACACTCATACCGGTTTCTTCGCGGAGTTGCTCCGTATTCCGGTGCGCAACAACGTGTTTGTCTTTTAGCACAACAATTTCGTCGAGAATGTTCACGACATCGTTGACATGGTGATCCGAGATCATGACCGTGGCCGCAGCAGGCTTCCATGCGATCATGTTACTGATAAGGCGTTTGCGCGTCATGCTGTCAATGCCTTCAAACGGTTCATCAAGTAAATAGAGTTGGGTTTGGCGGGACAAGGTAAGGGCGGTCGCAAATTTTTTGCGATTACCTTTGGAGAGCGCACTTAATTTTTGGTGACAGTCCAATTCGTACTTATTGGTGAAATTTTCAAACGCCTTTTCCGAAAAGTCGAGATACATGATGGCGTAATCGGTCGCGATCTGGTGCAACGTGCGGTTGGCGTTCACGCCTTTAAGTGATTCGCTGAAGCTGCTAAGTTGCTTGCGGTCGACGATGCTTTCCGAGGCGCCGATTTGGATGGTACCGGTAAAATTGGTCGCGACGCCGTTTAAGAGCCGCATCAACGTGGTTTTGCCAGCTCCGTTTGCGCCCAGCAACCCAATGAAGTGTCCTTGTTGAACGTTGAGATTGAGATCATCCAGAATGAGGTGGCGATTGCGTTTATAGGTCAGGTGTTCTGCGGAAATCTTATTGGTGGTCATGGTGAGCCTCCTGTTCATCAACATATTGCGCAAAAGCGTCTTTCATTTCCTCGGCGCTAAGATTTAGGTCAGCTAGCTGGCGATATAAGGTGCCGAGTTCAGTGGCAATGACGCGATTTTTCAGTTCAATCAACACCTTAATGTCGTCCGTCACAAAATTGCCGCGGCCGCGCCGGGTGACGAGTACGCCTTCTTGAATCAGTTCACTTAATGCGCGTTGAACCGTGTTGACATTTACCGTTAGCTCGGCAGCCAATTGGCGAACAGCCGGCAACTGGGCGCCGGACTTAAGCCGACCCGTGATAATGGCTTGGTAGAGGTACTGCTTGATTTGCAGATAGATCGGAACTTTATCGTCAAATTCCACGGTGTGCCTCCTTACTAGTGTATTAGTTATCTATTACACTGTATCAATAATGGACATATTTGCCAAGTATCAATAACCATTATTTTAATGGCGCGGGAGGCCTCTAAGTTTCAAAATAGCCGCTTCATGGTACAATGCAAGGCAAGAAGCAGCACAAGAAAGTGAGGCGAAGGATGACGAAAAAATGGGGCAAAGTGATGCTCATCATCGGCATCTTTCTGGTTGTGAGTGGTGGCGCCTGGTGGTGGGTGAACCGCGGCGAGGCGACTTCGACAAAACGCGTGGCCGGGACGTATCAAACGCCGACATTATTTGTTCACGGTTTTGGTGGCGGGTATGGCTCGGAAAAGGATATGATCAATGATCTTAGCAAGCATCCTGGGTATCGCCAGGTTTTGCGGTATACTATGACGAATACCGGTCAGCTTAGTGTTAGCGGATCGTGGTCGCCGAGCGTTCGTCATCCGCTGATAGCCGTTGTGTTCAGTAGCGGGCGGCCAGATGCGACCACGCTGGCCAAGATCCTTAAGCAGTTGAAAAGACGTTATGGTATTCAAAACTTTAATGCGGTTGGCCACTCTGCCGGTTCCGCGGCTTGGGCCGACTGGGCGGTCACCAAAGACAAAAAAGGCGAACCCACCTTGCAACGGCTCGTTACCATTGCCGGCCCGTTCAATGGCTTTCCCGGTATGCCTGGAATGAACAGCGGGCAAGACATTAAGCTGGCGAGCGATTGCCGCCCCAGCGTGATGTCTGATCGCTACAAGCCGATGTATGAAAATCGGCAGTATTTTCCCAAGACAGCGGCGGTTTTGAATCTATTTGGCAATCTGGGAAAAGGATCCGATGGCCGTGTTCCCGTCAATTCCGCTCGTTCACTGCGGTATATCGTGGCAGGCAGAGCCAAAAGCTACACCGAACGCGAAATTACCAACAGCAAGGCGCAACACAGCAAGCTGCATGAACACAATCCGTTGGTTAATCGGTATTTGTATGAATTTTTGAGTACAGGCAAGATTACGAACTGATTAGGGATTAAAACGTTAAAAGGCATTGCCCACAATTTTCGCATGTGGCAATGCCTTTTTGGTTATATATGCTGAGTTTGTTGCAACATTCAAACAAGAACAGCTAATCGGCATACTCCTTAAGCAACTCGTTATATTCAGGGGTATCTTTCAGAAATGCCAGATCGGGATCAAGCACAGTGGTCTGAACGAATTGCTTGCGTGCCTTTGCTGGTGATTCTCGCGGTTTCGGTTGCGGCAGATGCTGGAAAACCTTGGGGAAGGGCTGATCTAAATTGTCAGCAAATTGACGGATAACCGCCACTGCCCGTTTGACATCCTTGGTCGCCTTGGCGAGTTGCAATTCGGTGTCAATAAGGAATGGATTACTCATAGGAAGTACTTGGTTTAGTGCTTTGGCGAGCTTCGCATATTCCTCGGCGGTTGCCAGCTGGTGGTCAGCGATGGCCACCTGGCTTAGCAAGTCGAGTACTTGTCCTAGAGCACCAAAATCACTACCCAATAGTTTCTCGCCTTCAACATAAGCTTCAGATAGCTGACCACGTTTTAACTGCAGTTTAGGCTTTAACGCCCAAGCAGCCACCGTTTCAGTAGGCAACGCAGCAAGTTGCTTTTCAGCCACGTCGAATTGCTCTTCACTGAGATAAAAATTAAACAGGGCCAGTGCGGCAAATTGTGCTTGCGGCAAATCAGAGCTTTGTTCAGCCGACTTGTACAACTGAATAATCCGTTGTTGTACTGGCGGCCAGTCGTCTTTTGGAATCTGAGGCTTCAGTGTGTCCAGAAAAGGTGCCGCCATCATCTGTAATTGTGAAACTGATGGATAGTCGCGCAGTTCCTGATCAATCAGCGCAACGGCGGCTTGCCAACCATCCTTTTGTGCTGTCATGGTTAGCTTGGCTAAAAAGTCTTGAAGAGCTGCTGGATCTAAGTCAGAAGAAAAGTCCAGCAATGTGTTGATATCCGTGCCGAGGTTACGCGCTAACACAGGTAATAAGGTGATGTCAGGATAAGATGTGCCTTTTTCCCACTTGCTCACAGCAGGAGCAGAGACGCCTACTTTTTGTGCGAGTTCTTCTTGCGTTAAACCGGCGGCTAGCCGTTTATTGCGGATTATTTGGCTCAGTTGCATGATGTTCACCCCTCATTTTTTAATGGTCTTTAATTTTATTATGAAGAGGCAAGCAAGTAAAAACAATGGAGGCGTTTTCAATTCTGCTACAATTTTTTTAACTGCTGGTTAAGTCGGTCGCAAATCGGTTACCACACCTGATTGATGGCCATCGCGATTAGCAAAATACCGAGAACCGGGCGCAAGATGGCGGTGAGTAACCGCGGATCAAAGCGGTTCAGAATGCGTGGGGTGATAGCGGCACCTACCAATGACCCAAGCATCAGCAATCCGCCCACTGTCCATGCGATCGTGCCTTGGGTTGCGTGCAGCAGACTGCCAACGATGGATAGGGCAACCAACGCATAAGAGGAAGTGGCGGCTGCATGGGGCATATCCAAACCCATTAGCATCAAGCCGGCCATAATCGGTCCACCTCCGCTTAATCCGGCGATGCCGACCATTAAGCCGCTAATGATGCCCAGTAGATAGGCGAACCAAGTGGGCTGGCCGGTCTTTTTCACGTGATGCGCAAACGATTGCCGCAACATCTGTACGCCAAGCACGACAAAAATAATCGCGATGGCCCATGAATAAATCAGTTCAGGAATATAAGGAGCCGCCAAACTGCCGACAATTGTGGCCGGAACAGCGGTGAGCAGAATCTTATTGCCGGCGTGAAGCCGCATGTTGCCAGTTCGATAGTGACTGTAACAGCCCACGGCGAGTGCCGGAATGGCGGTAAAAAGCGAGGTTGCCGTGGCTGTACTCGGCGACAAATGCGCGACGCCTGTCATAATACCGAGGTAGAAAGCGCCACCGCCGCCACCCATTGTCATAATAAAAGCCCCGACCAAAAAGCCGAGGAGAATCAAAACGATTGTCATGAAATTTCCTCCTAGTGGATACGGCTGTCGTCGCCGAGTACCCACACAGCATGTTTCGCTAAACATGCTTGATAAAATAATTTTTATTAATTGACTCCATATTAGCGCATTTCGCAACTGATTTTCAGCAAAAGTACTGACAGTAAAACTGATTTTCGCGAAATTATCTAATGACGGTTGACCGGAAAGAGGCAAGGACATATTAAGCAATATATGCTGACTTTTGCCTTTGTGTTTGATTGGCTGCGGTTTGCGGCGCTGGGGTTTTTTGATCCATTTGACACTCCCTTAAACGGCATTAGCGAACATACCCGGCTCATCGCGGGTGTAGCCGGTGCCGTCGTGCTCTTAGCCGCGGAGACAACGCCTTGATCAGAAGCCCATTGTCTCAAAGCCGCCTAACAACATCAGGGACAAAGCCCGGTTGCTGTGTTGTTTCCGCTGCTGGGCCCCATTCGGCCTACGGTTGCTCCGCTTTGGCATTAGTATCTTAAGACTTCTTACAAATTGTCCACGGGAAGCAAAAAGCGACCAACATTTCCGTGCCGAAAAGGGATGTGTCGGTCGCATTTTTTATGGTGACGAATTATGGTCCAATCTCTTTCGTAAAACCAACAGTTAGTCTGGTAAAAAGCCGTGTTCGACGATCTTCAACTGGCGATTCATTTGATCAACCACCGCCTGCAAGTCTTCAAAATTGCGGTACTTGCCGGTGGCGATCAGCTGCGTTGTTACCGCAGTTTGTTGGGCGATGAGCGCAGAAATCACACTGAAGATGTCATCGACGGAAATCCCTTGCCGGCGGGGTAATTGTTCGATTTTTTCACGAAAAATTCGATTGGCCTCTGCGGAAATAGCTTGGGTTTCTTGTTGAATCTGGTGCTGCAATGGTTGGGGAAAATGCGGCAAATCTGCGTAGGCCTGCATCATGAGGCGGTATTCGGCGGGAAAGGTTAATTGCAGTTTCATTTCATATTTCACTGCTGTTGACATCATAGCAGCTAAACCCGGGGCGTCTTGCCATTGATGCGGATCCATGTGGGCATAGATACGCTGATAAGCGGTTTTAAAGGTGTCGAGGTATAAGGCTTGTTTATTGCCAAAATAATGAAAAATCAACCCTTTTGAAACGCCAGCAGTGGCGGCGATTTGATCGGTTTTGGTTTTCGCAAAGCCTAATTGTCCGAAGGCATCAGTTGCTGCTTTTAAAATTCGGGTTACTTTTTCGGGATCGGTCACCACTTTTTTCATACGCTCAGATCCTGATGGCGATATCCAACAATACCAATGATGAGGAGGCACACAGCGCTGATAAGCATGACTGCGAGCCACGGCTGCCCCAACGCCTTGATGGGAACATCAGCGATCCAGCCAAAGGGGGTGAAATCACCCGCATGTTTGGGTAATGAAAACAACCCGTGAAAGACTTGCACGATCAGCCCGGCACCCATATAAAGCCAAAAGAGACCGCTTAGTTTTGGCCATAAACCCACTAACGCAATGCCTAACGCGATAAAAGCTAGAACTGCAGGCAGACCGCCGATGAATAGTCGGCCAAGATACTTTAACGGCAACGGCTGGCTCAGAACCGCATTGCCTGTCAAAAACAAGGCGATCAACCCGACAGAAAGTACTAAAATGCCCACAAATAAGGCCCAACAGTTATAACTGGTACTGATCGTGGCTCGCGTAGGCTTTTCTGCATGAATGATGCCAAGATAACCCAGCTGATCATCGTGTTTCAGACGAAACGCAATCTGAACTCCTGCAGTGACCGCTAAAGCAACAAAAATGCCCATATACATTGCCAAAAACGAAAGCACCAAAGTTTGATTAGCGGCGTGGATTTGCTTAACATCTAACAACTGGCGATAAATCGGATTGGTTTTAAGAATATCACCAACGCCACCAAGAACACTACCCATGACGCCGCCGAAAATAATTGCGCCAACCAACCAACCGAACAACAAGCCGCGTTCGGTGCGCCAGATCAGAGCTGGTACCGACCTTAACCACGATGCTGCGGTGGCCCGGCCTTTTCCTTCTGCCAGCACACCGGCACCGAGATCGCGATTTTGGGCAATGGCAATAGCGGCACCATACAACAGGATGCTGCAGACAAGACCCAGAAGCAGCGGTGTGAGCTGATTTTTCGTATAAAAATCAACCTTTTCAAACCAGCCGATCGGGGAGAGCCAGGTCAGTTGCTGGTGGTTAAGATCGGTGACGAGGCGAATGAGATAAGCAGCGGCCAAAAGCATATAGCTTAACATGCTGGCGGTGCGGGTATTGTTGGCCAGCTGGGCGAACAGCAAAGCCAGACTGCCGAAAACCAGATTGGCGATCAGCATGGCAATGGCGAACAATAAATCGCCGGTCATGTCAGTCCCGTCCATGTTGACAGCGAGCAGCGAGGCGAAGTAGGCGGCCGCCATCACAAAGCTGACCAATAGCAGCTCCCAAAAGGCAGCGGTGACATCCGCCGTGCGCCCGACATCGCGCGCCCGGACCATTTCCAGCAAGCCGTTTTCTTCCTGTCCGCGGGTGTCACGAATCATCAACGGCATGATCCACAAAGCTTGTAAAATGATCATGAAAACGACCATCACGCCGGCAAAAATGATGGCAGCGTTGTAAGTGCTAACCTTAGGCGTTGCGCCAAACATCGCTGCCATCCCCGGTGCTTGCAACATTTTGACAATGTCTTTTGAACCAGAGGCACCGTTGATAAAGGCTGCTTCTAATTTTACAGCGCCACTGAGAATCATCATGATGAGGATCACGAGCCAGACAATCGAAAATTTGAGATTTTGTTTGAGGTTGGCCTTTAAAAGATAGCCGGCATGCCGATTATTCTGCCGCATACGACTCACCTTGCTTTCCGTAATAACGCATAAACAGGTCCTCTAACGTCGGTGGTGAAACCCGCAAGTCTAGGATCGAGGCGGTCGCTAAGGACTGCATAATGCGACTCAATTCATCGCGATCGGCCGTAAAGACAGCTTTGGTATGGTCCGCCGCGGCAAATGTCAGGTCGTGAACGCCAGCAACCCGGGCTAAATCATCATTGGCTGTCGTTGTCGTGACTTCGACTTTTAGCCGCGCCAAATGTTGCATCTGGTCCAGATTACCGCTTTCAATGACACTGCCGTCACGAATAATCACGATGGAATCGCACATCCGCTCCACTTCTGACAAAATATGACTCGATAGCAAAACACTTTTACCTGCCTGTTTAAGCTTAAGGACTTCCTGTTGAAAAGTCTGCTCGTTAAGCGGATCAAGACCGGAAGTTGGTTCATCAAAAATATACAGGTCCGCATCTTGCGACAAAGCGGCAATCAGCGCGACTTTTTGGCGATTGCCTTTGGAGTAAGTTCGGGCTTTTTTCGTTGGATCAAACTTGAATCGCTGCATTAAGTCATCGGTTTTCTGGTTATGGTCGCGGCCGTTTAGCCTAAGCAGCAAATCAATAATTTCGCCGCCGGACAGATTCGGCCATAAATAAACATCGCCGGGAATATAAGCAATCTGGGGATGAATGACGGCATCGTCACGCCAGGCATCGTGGCCAAACACAGTGACCGTGCCAGCGGTTTTTTTCAACATGCCTAAAATGATGCGAATTGTTGTCGACTTGCCCGCACCATTTGGCCCTAAAAAGCCAAGTACCTGTCCGGAACTTAACGTGAAGCTGACATTTTTTAACGCCTCAAACTTGCCGAACTTTTTTTGAATATGATTTAGTTCGATGACACTGGTTGCCATGATAGCCTCCTTTGAATGCGATCTTTTTAAAAGATGCTGGCATTCTGCGTGAAAGGTGGTGCTTACGGCTTGTATTTCTGTCGTATTTGCCTTTTCGACTGAAGTATAGTTGCCGTTGACTGACGGGTCAATAGTGAATTGACTGGTTGGTCAATGAATTTTGATAAGTGTAGTCTGAAGCGTCATGATGGACCCATCATGAAAGTGGGAGCTTTCAATTATGGAACCGCCGTCTTTTTTGGATCAAAAAAGACGGCTGCCTGATCATTTCATCAGGCAGCCGACGCGTCGGATGTTTTGTGCGCATTTTAAAATTAAGGATGCAAAAGACAATTTTCAACTTTCAGGGAAAAAGCCCTGACGCCGCATTACCTTGAACAAGTCACCACGTTTGGCCGGCGTGTGCGTGGCTGCGCTGACCGCCAGATCGGTGTATGTTTCTTCGCGTGGATTGCCGTGACGGGTGGCATAGTAATCGTGGACCTTTCGATTGTAAGCAGTCATTGCATCGGGTTCAGGTACCGGTTCGCCATAGCGATTCGTGAACGCGACCAGTGATTTGGGCATGCGTGGCTTTTCATCAGGATGCTCATCTGGTAGTCCGATTGCAAGCCCTAATAAGGGAAACGTGTACTTAGGTAAATGCAGTAAATCGATCAAGGCTTGCGCATCATTTTGAATACTGCCTAGTGTGACGGTGCCTAGGCCGAGACTTTCCGCTGCCACGACCATGTTTTGCAGCGCCAAGGTGGCATCCGCGCTTGCCTGCAAGAACTTATCCATGCGTCCGAGATGATCAAGCGGTTGCTGCGCCGCTTTGGTTAAGGCAGCGACGCGATGTAAATCGGCAACGAAAATAAACAGTTCGCCTGGGCCGTTCAGATAAGTTTGCGTACTCATCGCTGCGATTTTAGCGCGAATCTTCGGATCGAGAATATGAATGACAGAAAATAGCTGCAAATACATCGAACTTGCGGTGTGCTGGGCAACATCCAGCAAGGTCTGAATGGTTTGATGGCTAAGATGTTGGGGTTTAAACCGCCGAATGGAGCGATGATGAAGCTGACGGCGAATGGTTTCGTTTTGAATCAAAAAAGTCACTCCTTCAATCAATGCGTATGACATCTATTGTAGCTGAATGTTGTGGTGACGGAATGACTTAATGAAAAAAGATGTGGAAGCAAGCGTTTGGCATGGCAGATTTTGTGAGCAAAGCACTTTTTAATGACGATGCCGTCGTTCTCCCAGCCACCAAATTAACACGCCGATGCCAACTCCCAAGAGGATCACGACAACATAAAACAACCATTGCCACTGGCCGAAGTCGATCTTGGTTCTGAAGAAGGAACGTGTGGCTCGCAAATAGACAAGCAAACCGAGAATGAGTATAAACAAGCTGAAATAGTAAATTGGGCGCTCAAGTTCATTGAGGTGATGGATAAACGGCAAAATTACCGCAATGATCAACCCTAAAATAATGACGGTGAACGAAGTATGGGCAGAGAGACGGATTTGCCATCTGGTTTTGAGAAACAACAAGACGCTGACCATGATGCCAAACAGTATCACACCGAGAATGATAATTGCGGTTAACTGAAAACGTGATGGCTTGGCAAAAGCGTGGTTGCCGACATACCAAAGCCCACCCCACACGCTGACAATCACGATGCCGGAAGCCAGCAACAAACTACCGGCATCGAAGGTTACGTTTGGATAAGTCAGATGCGGCAGCCAAAAAAATAAAGATCATCATAGCCGCCAATTTTAAGTTAAACCAGATAAAATTGCCGATGCGCAGGGGAATTGTCTTTAGTAGTTCAGTTGCTGTCTGTTTGGGGTCATGACCAAAATAAGTCATGGCATCTGTTCCATCATTTTGAGCATCAATGAGGTCTTGGAGAATACCTAGCAAACTTTCTTCTAATTGATAATCGTCACGAAACAAATTTTTGCCACGCATGTAAACGACTAAATCCTCATAGTAGTCGCGGTTGGCTTTTATCAATTGTTTACGCAACTGATTGTTTTCAGCTGCCAATTTATTGACAGCTTCCTTGCGTTTTTTCATGGCTACTCCTCCTCAGGTTGGTTCGCAATGATTTGATCAACATGACTTTTGAGTTCTTGCCACTGCAAGATGAATGTTTGTTTGGCTTTTTCGCCTTCTGCCGTAATGGCGTAATACTTGCGACTCGGTCCGTCCGGCGATGGGCGCATGTGACTCGTCAGGAGTCCTTTCTTTTCCATCGTCATTAGCAGGGGATAAATCGTCCCCTTAGGAACATTTTCGAAGCCAAAAAGATTAAGTGATTCGCTGATGGCATAGCCGTATCGTTCTTTGCGCGCGAGTAAAATGAGCAGGCACCCTTGTAAAATGCCTTTCAGCATCTGGCTATTATCGTCTCTCGCCATCAATATCATCCTTTTCGACTAATGTGTTTTACACACTAGTAGCTTAAACCGAAATGACTAGTGCGTAAAGCAAAATAGTCTTTGCCAATCACCGCGACTATAATTTTCATTTTTCCTTTGGGAGAAGTGTATACTTCTGATTTTAATATGAGATAAGGATTCACTTGTAGCGCGAGAATCGAGTGTGACAAGAGCCAAGCGTCAGTATTGAATGGCCAGCCACCTTACCTCACGAACCACTCACTGGTGCTACAGATTTTGTCATGTTAAACCAAACTTCGCCAGCGTGAGTGGACGCCGCCTTTCCGTCATTGTGGAAGCCGGCATGTTCATAAAAAGGGATGAGGCGCTGAAGGCAGGTTAAGGTAATGGCGATGCGTTTTTGCTCACGCGCAACATCCGTCATTTTAGCTAAGAGTTGGTGGCCAATACCGTGATGTTGCAGATCAGGCGCAACTGCGAGACTCAGAATCGCAATGTACGGCGCAGCTGCCGAGTTAGGCTGGCTGGTAACAAATAAATCGTCAGTAATGGTTGACTGTGAAGTGGCCGGGCCAACAATATAACCCGCGATCGTTTGGTCTGTCCGCGCTACAATGAATGTGTCAGGATAATGAATGATGCGGGCTGCCATGTTAGAACGACTGGCAGCCTCTTGTGGTGTGAAACCAGCACGCTCGATTCGCATAATGGGGTCTAAATCAGTTAAGTTGGCTGTAGAAAAATGCAGTTTCAACGTCACGCCTTCTTTTCATCATAAATTTTAAAAATGAGGTGATCGTGAATGGACAAGCAATTAGTTAAGATCAGCAAGACGTTAAGCCTGATCTTGCGACATCATCCGGAAAAGATCGGTGTCAAACTGGATCGTTATGGGCGCACGGATTTGGAAACGTTGCTTCGGCAATTCAATGCCCATTACCGGATGCATCTTGATCGCCAGGTGCTTGATGACATTATGACACAAAGCGATAAGCAGCGGTTTGCAATTGAGGGAAGCACCATCAGAGCGGTATACGGCCATAGTGTTCCGGTCTTGCCTTTGATGCCGGCGCGGCGTCCACCCATCTGGTTATATCATGGTACGTCACATCAAGCCGCTGCTGTGATTGACGTTGAAGGACTTAAGCCAATGGACCGCGATTTTGTTCATCTTTCCGAAAATCCGAAAATGGCATGGCAGGTCGGCGTGCGGCATGACCCACATCCGGTTATTTATCGGGTAGCCGCGCAATCGGCAGCCGATGCCGGCCAAACTTTTTATCCGACAGGGAGTCAGGTTTGGCTGGTTCAAGCAGTTCCCCCGGCATTTTTAACCCGAACATCATCGCCAACACCGTGACGAAGACCCGCTTTTTACCGCAAACGTTCGTTTTTTTATGTTAGTATTAGGCATACTTAAAAAAGGAGGCTCTATCATGAAAGCTGATGCACCTGACGATTTACGGTTAAATCCAAAACAGTTTGCCAATCTTGTTGTGGGGTCACACCAAGTACCGGATGATAAAGACCCAGAAGCCATTGTGAAGCGGAAGTTAACGCTTTATCTCACTGCTTATTATTTAGCAGAGCGGTTTAATGAGCTCCAGCAGGAGACATTGGATCACGCTCCGTCACGAGAAAACTTTCACCAACTTCTGAAAAAGTTGGAAAAAGAACGTTTTCAGGATTGGTAGACTAACACAGAAAAGCGTCTCTGTATTAGTCTATTGTGAAATAAATATCAATTGAAAAGCGTTCTTTTTCAATCGTTACACTATTTTTATTCAAAAACGCCTACACTGACTTAAATCCGAATTTTAAGCCAATGAAGGCGTTTTCTTTTGTCTAAAAATTTAGCTTGCCCTTAACCGTACAATTGTTCTTTTGGTGTTCTAAAGAAGCAAAATCAGCCTTTTCGTGACATAAATCACGTATCATGTGGATAGCAACAAAAACTTATGAAAAGAGGTTGGGACTATGTTACTCACCGTCATTGCTTACGCCATGATTATTGTTTTCATGTACGTCATCATGACCAAGAAGCTTTCACCATTCACTTCTTTAGTGATGATCCCGCTGCTGTTTGCAATTATTGCAATGGTGGCTGGCGTGGCGAAGAAAGGGACAATCGGCGATTTTGTGTTGAAGGGTCTGACGACGACCGCTAACACAGGGATCATGCTCTTATTCGCTATTCTGTATTTTTCCATTATGCTCGACGCCGGTCTGTTCGATCCGATTACAGCCCGGATGATCAAGATTGCGAAAGGTGACCCGATGAAGGTGCTGATGGCAACCGCCATTGTTGCGATGGCCGTCTCACTTAATGGAGATGGGACCACGACGACTTTGATCTGCTGCTCGGCATTTATTCCGATCTATAAGAAGCTCAACATGAATATGATGAACCTTGGTGTTTTGATTATTTTGCAAAATACCATCATGAACTTGCTGCCTTGGGGTGGACCGACTGCTCGAGCAATGGCAGTTTTGAAGGTTGATGCCGATATTTTGACGTATTTATTGCCAGGCATGATTCTGGCCTTGGCTTATGTTGTTTTCTACGTTGCACCGCATATGGGCCGCGCCGAACGGAAACGCTTGGGTGTTCGGGAATTAACCGATGAAGAAATCGATGAGATGACGTCAGTGGTTGATCCTGAAGTTTCCGAAATTCGCCGTCCAAATATGTTTGTCTTTAACGGCATTTTGACCATCGTGTTGATTGCCTGGTTGGTGGCAAGTTCCTTTATTAAAGTCATCGCGATGCCGCCACTGCTGTTATTCCTTGTGGGCACCTGTATCGCATTAATGGCTAACTATCCTAAGTTAGGCGATCAAAGCAAACGAATCGGTGCAAACGGTGGCGATGCTGTGCAAGTGGTTATTCTGGTTTTTGCTGCTGGGGTCTTCATGGGCTTGTTCCAAGGAACCGGGATGGCCGAAGCACTTGCCAAGAGTTTCACCACGATCATTCCAAGTTCCATGGCTGGGTTCTGGGGGCTGGTTATTGCGTTGATTTCCGCACCAGGGACATTCTTCTTAAGTAACGACGGATTCTACTTTGGGGTTATGCCAGTGTTGGCAACTGCAGGGCGCGCTTATGGCTTCACCAATATGCAGATGGCGCTGGCTTCCTTAATGGGACAGGCATTCCACTTGCTTTCGCCATTAGTTGCTTTCATTTATTTGTTGCTCCGACTCACCGGTTTGGACATGGGTAAGTGGCAACGCGAAGCTGGCAAATACGCATTAGGTATTTTCGTAATCTTCGTGGTGACGGTTATGCTCTTCGGGCATGTGCCGTTCTATTTACCACAAAAATAAGCAACAATTGAAAAAGACACCGAAAAGCCAATCGCGATTGGCTTTTCCCCGTATTATAAGGTTGATAAGAACCCAATGATGCATGACGATAACGCGTTCACCGGCGCAGAAGTCTGCATGTAAGGACCTCGGTCGCAATGGCCTAAGCCCGGGCCATCACGCCCAAGGCCACTTACATTCCGACTTCTACCCGCGCCGGTTCACGCTCACATTAACGCGTTCACCGGCGCAGAAGTCTGCATGTAAGGACCCCGGTCGCAATGGCCAAAGCCCGGGCCATCACGCCCGAGGCCACTTACATTCCGACTTCTACCCGCGCCGGTTCACGCTCAGGAGGTGTAGAGATGTTTAAATGGTTGTTTCATCGGCAAAAGCAGCCGCAAGTATCGGTTGAGTCAACACCGACTAAATCGGCTGATGCTGCTGGATCGACACTCGCGACACAATGGGAAGAAGTACCCAATTATCTGGAAGTTGATCCAGCTAACGAATTAGCTGCCAGTTTGATCGCTGCTGCGGTTACTGCAGACACTGCACCTGATGCCAAACTCGTGCTTAAACATTTATATGTTGAAAATCCCGAGGCCAAACGGGTTGGCCTGATTGCCAGCGCGATTGCGGCGGGTGATGGTCATGGGCATTATGTGGTCAAGTCAATTAAGAAAAAGGTGGACTGAAAAGATGTTGAGAAAATTCAAGATCACGATCGATGGGAAAACCTATCTGGTCGAAATGGAAGAAATCGGCGGTACGCCAGCGGCACCTGCCGCACCAGCAACACCGGTGGCTCCGGCTGCGCCAAGTGCGCCAGCGCCTGAACCTGCTCCAGCACCTGCTGCTCCCGTTGCCCCAAGTGGTGACGGTGAAGTCGTGACAGCGCCAATGCCTGGTACCGTCACCAAGATTCTGGTCAAAGTCGGTGATGCTGTCACCGAAAACCAACCGCTGATGATTCTCGAAGCCATGAAAATGGAAAACGAAATTGTGGCACCCAAAGCCGGTACCGTTGGTGAGATCATTGGAACGCTCAATCAAAACGTTAACTCTGGGGATGGACTGATCAGTATTATTTAACAAATAAAGAGAAAGGAAGTGAAGGTATGGAAGCGCTCATTCACGGAATCACGACCATTACGCTAGGCCAAATTGCAATGATGCTGATCGGTGCGCTCTTGATGTATCTGGGTATTAAGAAAGAATACGAACCAACATTATTGGTTCCGATGGGACTGGGCGCCATTTTGGTGAATTTCCCCGGAACCGGTGTTTTAACCCAGGTCGTTGGCGGCACTAAGACGGAAGGGGTATTGGATGTTCTGTTCAAAGCCGGCATCAACACCGAACTTTTCCCATTACTGATTTTCATTGGGATCGGCGCCATGATCGATTTTGGCCCGCTGCTGCAGAATCCATTTATGTTACTTTTCGGTGCAGCCGCTCAATTCGGTATTTTCGCTACTGTCTTCGTTGCCGTTTTCTTCGGTTTCAACATTAAAGAGGCGGCGTCAATCGGGATCATCGGTGCGGCAGATGGCCCAACATCCATTTTCGTTTCTAACCAACTAGCACCGAATTTACTAGGGGCTATTACCGTGGCGGCATATTCGTACATGGCGTTGGTGCCGATCATTCAACCGATGGCAATCAAAGCAGTTACGACGAAGCATGAACGTCGCATTCGAATGACTTATCGTGCAGAAGGGGTTTCCAAGACAACCAAAATCCTGTTCCCGATTATCATCACTATCATCGCGGGTTTTATTGCCCCGATTTCTCTACCATTGGTTGGGTTCCTGATGTTTGGTAATCTGCTAAGAGAATGTGGCGTGTTAGATCGATTGTCTAATACCGCTCAAAACGAACTGGTCAACATCGTTTCGATTCTGTTAGGATTGACGATTTCCGTTAAATTACAAGCAGATCAATTCCTGAATATTCAAACATTGATGATCATTGCATTTGGCCTCTTCGCCTTCATTATGGATTCTGTTGGCGGCGTTCTTTTCGCAAAACTGCTGAATCTGTTCCGCAAAGAGAAGATTAACCCGATGATCGGCGCGGCAGGCATCTCGGCATTTCCAATGTCAAGCCGGGTCATTCAGAAGATGGCGACCGATGAAGATCCGCAGAACTTTGTATTGATGTATGCCGTTGGGGCAAATGTTTCCGGTCAAATTGGTTCGGTTATTGCTGGCGGTCTCTTGCTGTCATTCTTTGGTGCTTAACATCAATGCACCTGTCAGTTGCGAAGTCTGAACACCCTTGGGAGGTTTTGCGTTATGAAATTTGATCCGACTGCTGTTGAACAGGCTGGTGAATTAATGCTGGTAGGTATGGGCGGCGTGTTTATTGTTTTATTCATCATCTACATCGTCGCCAAACTATTGCTTAAATTTGCCCCAGCCAAAAAAGCGGCAAAATAAAGTGGCGACATTAAAGCGTATTTGGTTCGATTTGAACCCACAAGCTGCTACAGCTTGGCACACGTTGCTAGCTGATGCCGGATTGACACCGGATCGCCAAGTCGATTATACGGTCGGCATCTTTGATGGTGACGATTTACTGGCGACAGGATCACTGTCAGGCAATATTATCAAAGAAGTGGCAGTTTCGCCGACAGTCCAGCATGAGAATCTATTGGCGCAAATTATTCAGGCCTTGCTTGATCGGCTAGATGATGAAGCCATCACGCATAGCTTTGTTTATACCAAGCCAAGCACGCTAAAGTTTTTTCAATCACTAGGATTTAAACAGTTGGCGTCCACTGATTCTGTGGTTTTATTAGAACGAGGCTATCCTAACTTTGACGATTATACGAAGCTGCTGGAAGAATCCCGCCAATCTGGAAAGCCTGTTGCGGCCATCGTGATGAATGCCAATCCGGTCACTCGCGGGCACGCTTATTTAATTGAACAAGCTGCCAAAAGTAATGCGGTTGTTTACGTCTTTGTCTTGTCAGCTGAACGATCAATGTTTACGGCAACAGAGCGTTTGGCCTTGGTTAAAAAAGTGGCAGCACGTTGGTCCAACGTCGTGGTTCTGCCAACTCAGGACTACATGGTTTCCAGTACCACGTTTCCAAGTTACTTTCTCAAGGATCGAGCGGACGCAGCGATTGCAACCGCTCAGGCAGGACTAGACGCGGCACTTTTTAAACAACGCATTGCCCCGATTCTTGGCATCAGTCGGCGATATGTTGGTGAAGAACCGCTTTCGCCAGTCACGGCGATTTACAATCAGCAGTTGGCAGCAACTTTTGCTGACGACATCGAATTAATCGTGGTGCCGCGTTTGATAATCGATGGTACGGTTGTGAGCGCAACCCGCGTCCGCACCGCTATTGCCCAGCATGACTGGGTCACTGTCGAACGTCTGGTTTATCCCGAAGTTTATACAGAAATAAAGGAGCGATCAACTCATGAAAATTAATCATCCCGCAACTGCAGGGACATTGGAGTCAAGCGATATTCAAATCACACTGACGCCTGCCGATAGCGGCACCACGATTCAACTGCAAAGTAGCGTTGAAAAGCAGTTTGGCGAACAAATCCGTGCCGTGATCGCGGCAACCTTGACAAAACTGGGTATCGAAGAAGTTGCGGTAGAAGCCAATGACAAAGGTGCTTTGGATTGCACCATCAAAGCACGAACCATTGCAGCAGCGTACCGTGCAGCAGACAACAAGACATTTGACTGGGAGGAGATCAACGCATGGATAAATTAAGAAGAACCATGATGTTTGTCCCAGGGGCTAACCCGGGAATGTTACGCGATGCCCCCATTTACGGTGCGGATGCCATCATGTTTGATCTTGAAGATGCCGTTTCATTAAAAGAAAAAGATACGGCCCGGATGTTGGTATACTCAGCTTTGAAAACTTTTGATTATAGCAGTGTTGAAACGGTTGTCCGGGTCAATGCACTTGATGCTGGTGGCGATCAAGATATCGAAGCCATGGTACTCGGCGGCATTAATGTGATCCGGTTGCCAAAGACAGAAACCGCGCAGGATATTCGCGATGTGGATGCTGTGATCACGGCAGTTGAAGAAAAATATGGTATTCAAGTCGGTACCACGCGCATGATGGCCGCAATTGAATCCGCGGAAGGCGTTCTGAACGCGCGTGAGATTGCGCAGGCATCGTCACGAATGATCGGCATTGCGCTTGGTGCCGAGGACTATCTAACCAGTCAGCACACGCATCGTTCTGCTGACGGGGCAGAGCTTTCTTTTGCCCGCAACTATATTTTGCATGCGGCCAGGGAAGCTGGTATCGCGGCGATTGACACGGTTTATACGCAAGTCGATAACGAGGAAGGCTTGCGCCATGAAACCGAATTAATCAAACAACTCGGATTTGACGGTAAATCAGTTATCAATCCGCGGCAAATTCCAGTGATTAACAGTGTTTTCGCTCCGGCTTTGGCTGAAGTTCAGAAGGCACGCGAGATTGTCGCTGGTTTGAAGGAAGCCGAAGCTAAAGGTGCCGGCGTTGTCTCTGTCAATGGTCAGATGGTTGATAAACCGGTTGTAGAACGGGCTCAATATACGATTGCGCTCGCTAAGGCATCAGGAATGGAGGTAGACTGATGGTCAAGAATAAGCTTAATCGTGAGATCCCGACGCCGTATGCCGATCAGTATGGCGTTTATGGTGGCGAGTTTGCCAACATTCGGCTTTACAATGAACATGCCAGGCATATCAAGCCGGTGAAGCCCGATCATAGTAAATTAGTTGCTTCGATTCACGATGCCATTGTGGCCACTGGTTTAAAAGACGGCATGACCATTTCATTCCATCACCATTTTCGCGAAGGCGATTATGTGATGAACATGGTCATGGCAGAAATTGCCAAAATGGGGATCAAGAATCTTTCGATTGCCCCGAGTTCGATTGCCAATGTGCACGAACCGCTTATTGAACACATCAAAAATGGCGTTGTCACCAACATCACCAGTTCTGGCCTGCGTGACAAAGTTGGTGCTGCTATTTCCAATGGTATCATGGAAAATCCAGTTGTGATTCGTTCCCATGGCGGTCGGGCGCGGGCAATTGCACGCGGCGATATTCATATTGACGTGGCTTTCCTTGGCGCACCAAGCAGTGATGAATATGGCAACGTTAATGGGACGAAAGGCAAAGCAACTTGCGGATCCTTAGGCTATGCCATGATTGATGCCAAGTATGCTGATCAAGTCGTTGCGATTACCGATAGTTTGGTACCTTACCCAAATACACCGATTAGTATTCCCCAAACCGATGTTGACTATGTGGTTCAGGTGGATGCCATCGGTGATCCAACTGGAATTGCCAAAGGGGCGACCCGCTTTACCAAGAATCCTAAAGAATTAAAAATTGCGGAATATGCCGCAGAAGTGATTACCAAGTCTGCTTACTTTAAAAATGGTTTCTCTTTCCAGACCGGCACAGGCGGCTCTTCATTGGCCGTCGCCCGCTTCTTGCGTGAAGCGATGCTGAAACAAGACATCAAGGCAAGTTTTGCACTGGGTGGCATTACCAATTCCATGGTCGAACTCTTAAAAGAAGGACTTGTTGAAAAGGTCATTGACGTCCAAGATTTTGATCATCCTTCAGCAGTCTCGCTTGGGGAAAACGCCGATCATTACGAAATCGATGCTAACATGTATGCTTCACCATTGAGCAAAGGTGCCGTGATCAACCAGCTTGACATCGCGATTTTATCAGCACTGGAAATTGATACCGATTTTAACGTCAACGTCATCACAGGATCTGACGGCATTATTCGGGGAGCATCAGGCGGTCACAGTGACACAAGTGCTGCCTGCAAAATGAGTATGGTTATTGCGCCACTGGTTCGCGGTCGGATTCCAACGATTGTCGAAAATGTCAACACGGTGGTGACACCAGGCGCCAGCGTTGATGTTGTCGTCACTGAAGTCGGTGTGGCCATCAACCCAGCGCGACCGGACTTAATCGAGATGTTCAAACATTTGAAAGTGCCACAATTTTCAATTGAAACGCTTAAAGAAATGGCGTACACGATCACGGGAACGCCGGAGCCGATTCAATATGGTGACAAGGTCGTTGCGTTGATCGAATATCGTGATGGTACCTTGATTGATGTGGTCCACAATGTTTAAGTTCTCGGTTTTGGACGGCCCACAGGTTGATCTCGAGCAAATGCTTGCAGCTAAAGATGCCAGAATCGTCAAGGAACGGGAATGGCTAACCGTTCATTCCCAAACCGTTTTGCTGCATGTGACTTTGCGGATTCCGGGACCGGTTAAGACTGGTCGGCGAGTGGTCACAGTCTTTTCGGCGGCGATTCAAGCGCTGGAGGATCAACTGGATGAAGCAGTACTGGAAAGCCAAATCGACACCTTGGCAACCGGACCTGAAGCTTATTTGGCGGTTCGGCTGTCACCGATCACCTTGAAGCGACTCATGGTTGGCTTTGAGAAGCAACAGTGTTTTTGTGATCTGCTAGATCTTGACGTGATGACGTTAAAAGACGGACAGCTGCATCAGATTTCGCGCGCTGATCTTGACTTGCCGCCGCGCGCCTGCTTGGTTTGTGGCGAGGATGCCAAGTCCTGTGCCCGATCACGTCGCCACGGGCTGCCTGAAGTTCAAGAAGTGGTCGAAGCAATCATAAAGGAGGGGTGGACCACACATGGCTAAACAAAAAGTCCAATTTATGGAAACCGTGTTGCGTGATGGCCAGCAGAGTCTGATCGCCACACGGATGCCGTTAAGTGACATTCTGCCAATTTTGGGTAAAATGGATGCTGCCGGTTATCATTCGTTAGAAATGTGGGGTGGGGCCACTTTTGATGCCTGCCTCCGTTACTTGAACGAAGATCCATGGGAACGTCTGCGAAAGATTCGTAAAGCTGTGAAACACACTAAGCTGCAGATGTTACTGCGCGGCCAAAATTTACTTGGCTATAAAAATTACGCCGATGATGTCGTCATCGATTTTGTCACAAAGTCGGTTGAAAACGGCATTGATATTATTCGGATCTTTGATGCCTTAAATGACACGCGTAACTTAAAGACTGCACTTGAAGCAACCAAAAACGCCGGTGGTCACGCGCAGCTAGCGATTAGTTATACAACCAGCGAGTTTCACACGGTTGATTATTTCATTAAATTAGCCAAAGAAATGGCAGACATGGGTGCCGATTCGATTGCGATCAAAGATATGGCGGGCATTCTGACGCCACAAAAAGCTTTTGATCTCGTGACCGGCATTAAACAGGAGATTACGGTGCCGCTTGAAGTGCATACGCATGCAACCGCGGGCATGGCCGAAATGACTTATCTTGAATCCGTGCGCGCAGGAGCCGACATCATTGATACCGCCGTTTCCCCATTTGCCGGTGGTACCAGTCAGCCAGCGACCGAATCGATGCTGGTAGCGATGCAGGACTTGGGTTATCCAACCGATGTCAAGCTCGATATTGTCAGTGACATTGCCAGTTACTTTGCACCGATTCGGGATCGATTCCGTGAGTCAGGCCAGCTCAATCCGCGCGTCAAGGACGTTGAGCCGAAGTCGTTGATTTACCAAGTGCCAGGTGGGATGCTATCCAACCTGCTTGCCCAGTTGAAAGATCAAGGTCAGGAAGCTTTATACGGGGACGTTTTAAAAGAAGTGCCTCGTGTCCGCGGCGATTTAGGGTACCCGCCGCTAGTGACGCCATTATCACAAATGGTTGGCACCCAGAGCCTAATGAATGTTATGACTGGTGAGCGTTATAAGTTAATTCCAAAAGAAATCAAGGATTATGTTCGCGGTCTCTATGGTCGCCCACCCGTACCGATCTCTCCGGAAATGACTAAAAAAATTATCGGTGATGCATCGATCGTGACCACGCGTCCAGCTGATTTAATTGAGTCGCAGATGCCGGCATTCCGCAAAGCGATTGCCAAGTATGCTCATTCGGAAGAAGACGTATTAAGTTACGCCTTGTTTCCGGATCAGGCCAAAGACTTTTTAGGCCGGCGCGAAGATCCATTTTACGATGTTCCGGTTCAGAAGATCGATTTGACATTTGATCCTACCCATAATTGAGTTTCATGAGCTGTGTCATTTAGCGGATGAAACGATTTTCGTTAGAAGAAATATGGGTCAAGCCGTTAACCGACTAGTTAACGGCTTTTTTTGGTATAATGGCCCACAGGACAAGGGGGGAACGAACGATGAATGAAGTGGTGCCTGCCGTTAAGAAAAATTTGGATCTATCACAGAACCGGCCGATTAAAGAAGCGGTTTACGAAGCGTTGAGAAAAACCATCCTGCTAGGTGAAATACCCAGCGGTGAACGGATTAACGAGAAGAATCTATCCGAAAATCTCAACATTAGCCGCACACCTATTCGCTATGCGCTTGAGCGTCTGGATGAAGAGGACCTGGTCGAACGCAAAACCGGTATTGGGGTTGTTGTGAAGGGTATTTCAATTAATGATGCTTATGAGATTTTTGACATTCGCAAGGAGTTGGATGTTTTAGCCATTCGTGAAGCCATGCGCCTGATGACGCCTGATCAATTTAAGCAGATGCGGGCGCTTTTGGAGGAGACGGATCGTCTAAACGATGCTGGACGGGTGTCTGAAGTCATGGCGAAGTTTACGGAATTTAACAACTTTATTTATGATGCGAGTCATAGGCTGCGGCTGAAAATGATTGTTAATCAGCTACAGAATTATTTGATTTATTTTCGCGATATTAGTATTAATGGTGATGATCGTCGTAATTTGGCGATTCAGGAACATTGGTTGCTTTATCGTGGTATGTTAAACCGGGATGATGATCAGATCAAGCTCATTACTCGGGAACATCTCGAGCATTCATTGCAATATATTCTAAAAGTCATGAAGGCCAAACACATTGAATGAACAACGTATCGCTCAAGCCGCAGTGAATAGTTTACATGCTGAAGTGCTGCTTGCTCCCAAGCCGGGGTTGGTTGATCCCGAGTCTAACGGAGCTCATCGGGATATGGATGTCACAACATTTGAAGCCAGCATTGACGCGTTGGCACCTTATTTCACACAATACCTGCATGCTGGTCTGGCAGCCAAAACAGTGCCGCAACTTTATCAGACATTGCGGGCAATTGGCATTGACGCGGAAAATGCCATGTTGACGGCAACACACGGCGTCAATACACATCGTGGCGCCAATTTTTCCTTTGGCTTTTTATTGGGGGCACTTGGTTGGTTGTTGCAGCAGAACACTTTGCAGGAGGTGGTGGCCGCTGAATTTGCGCCGCTTTTTCCGGCAGTGGCGCAGGTCGCACAAGGCGTTGCCGGTGATTTTCGTCATTTGGGTGACAAAGCGCAGCTGAGCCATGGCGAAGCTTTATATGTGAAACATGGCGTCACAGGAGTGCGTGGTGAGGCTTTAGCAGGTTACCCAACCATTCGTGAGATCATGTTGCCATATCTGCAAAAAACGACAACACAAGGCGATTTGCGTTACTTGCGCTTGATGGTGCATTTGATGGCTCAAGTTGAAGATGCTAATCTTTTGCATCGCGGCGGTCTGGCTGGGTTGCGATTTGTCCAGAATGCGGCAAAGGCGTTGCTGTATGTTTCCGATATGCGGTTGCCCAATGCCTTACGTACCTTGAATGCCGAAATGATCACCCTGAATCTGAGCCCGGGTGGTACGGCTGATTATCTGAGTCTGGCATACTTTTTTGATGCTTTGTCGCTCTTGGGCACTCGGACGGCTTGACCAAGGAAACATGCTATTGAACGAGAAGTTGACGAACGGCATCTGCCCTATTAGCAGGTGCTTTTTTGATTCAAACCGGAAAAGGAATCAGATCAATATGCCGGATCATGTCGATACTGATGTTTTGACCGTCAACATTGACCACATCACTGTCGCTTAGTCCGGCTACTTTACCTGTAATTGGCGGCAACATCTGGCCATTTGGCGTTTGCAAATCAAGCTGAAGGGTGACGGATTGGCCTTCAGCATAGGCGCGCAGTAAAATCATGCGAACATAAGGCTGCTCTTGTAAAGAAAGCGGCGGGTAGGTCACACTTTCGGCTTTAGCCTGCTTTTTTAGCGCTGCGGTATGGTCGGAAAGGTAATAGCCCTGCCACTTGCGCATGCCGCGGTCGATATACCGATTGGCAAAAAAATCATCAACCAATGCCGCAAACTTTTGCTTGCCGATTTTGTCTTCATACGTCATTCAGACCACCTCAAAGCAATTTTACGAACGTGTGTTTGCTTTTGCAAGTTAATTGAATGCCTTTTGTTAAGTTACAAAAAGATGACATCTCAAAGCCTTGAAAATATTAAGATTTGTTTGTTTTGACATCTTTTTGTAATATTAGGGATGGCCTGCATGCTAGACTGAACATGTTGAAAGAAGCAACATACTGACCAGACTTGAGCGGGAGTGATTGACATGAAGAAATGGATGATGATAGCAGCAGCCTTGTTGACATTTGGCGGACTTTCCGGCGCCGCGTTTTATCAGCATCAAGTCAGTGCTAAAAGTGAGGTAAGAACGGCAGATGCCGAGACGATTTCAACAAAAGCAGCGCCGCGTCAATCGCTAACGAGCCAGGCTAGTATCGAAGCAAGTACACCAACAAGTGAAAGTGAAACCGGTGTGACGGCCCCAGCCCAAACGGATGTCGTCGCCACGGATGCCAGCACGCCAACTGATGCTGCCAATACGTCTAGTGCCGCAACTTCTTCGACAACCAGTCAGCCCACGGTTAAAGCGCCGTTTTATATTGGCACATGGCATAACGAACATGTAACACTCACGATTACCGGTGACCAGATGACCATTACCCAAGCTGGTGTGAAGACAACTTCAGGTTACACGGCAACGCCAAAAGGGAACGGTGTTATTTTAACGCCGACTGATGTTGCTGCAGACGCCATTTATTTGGTGCCAGTAACTAACGGGATCCAGTGGATTGCGCCGGGAGCAACAGCGCCACTGATACTCCGTCCTTAAAGTTAAGTAAGAAAACATAAAAAATCGTCTCTAATGTCAATGAGTAACATTGGAGACGATTTTAATATTTAACCGAAAAGTGAACGCTTAATCGGTTGCTTTATTGAGCGTTTTATCTTCAACGCTAGTAAAGAGATGATGATCAAAGAAGCCCTTAGTTTCAGGTAACGCAAAGCTGGTGTAGTCGCGGGCATGACCGGTCCCAGGTACCACATGCAATGTGATGTCCCGGCCAAACATAGCCGCTTGTTGCACGAAATGTAAGGCACTTGGCAGCGGCATTAGCTCGTCTGCAGAGTTAAAGAGTAATGTCGGTCCAAGTTGGTCAGTCAGGTGATTCGTCGGATTGACCGCCGTTAACAAACGCGGATCTAAACCACCAAGATAAGTTTGGATAAAGTATTTGTAAAATGAATCGTGAATTTCATGAATCTCGGTAAGACCAAATTCACTTTTGGCATCAACCGAGGCTTTCACCATTTGATTTTTTTGTACCCAATTGGCAAAATCAACAACCGGTGACCACGCGACTACGGGATAGCCGGAAGATAGGCTGTTTTGCAAAACCATGGTACCACCTGAACTGGCACCTAAGATGCCCAGACGTTTACGATCAAAGTCATAGGGGGAAGCAAGCAGCCAGTCGACAAAATGATCGAAATCGTTTTGCGCTGTCGGATATAAAAACTTCGGTGCTAGGCGAAAATTGGGAATCGCCACGAGATAACCGGCGTCGGCGAGATATTCGCCTAAATCATCTTCATTTTTCTTATCCCCACGAAACCAACCGCCACCGTGAGCGTACACGATTGCCGCACCATTGGCGTCCTCCGGTACATAAAGATCGGCGGGTAAATCGTGGGCCTCATCGTAAATCACATCTTTTTCTACTTGCATATTTGCCTGTTCCTCCTTATTCTTGTACCTTAGTTATACTCTAACCATAGTCCCAAAAGCCGTTTGAATGCAAACTTTCCAAAAAATTCGTTCGGCTTTAAGACACAGGAATGCTGTTAATGACGAAGGGAAGACCCATGCGATATACATTTGATGTGAAAGCAAGCGCGACCACCACTGTTAAACGTTTACTGGCCAAGCAAGGGGTCAGTCATCGCTTATTCAAAAAGATGGTGAGTGATCGACTTCTTTGGGTGGACGGGCAGGCGGTCGGTAATACAGCAGTCAACGCTGGGCAAGTCGTGCGTTTTGCGATCCCAACGACTAAAATGGTTACGCCGGAGAAGGTGCGTCTTCATGTATTATATGAAGACGCAAATTGGCTAATCGTAGCCAAGCCGGCCAACGTAACCAGTGTTCCTGGCCCACATGCACCGGATCATAGCTTGTTAAATCGGATTGTGTGGTACTTGCAGCAACAGAGCATCACAGAACCACAACCAGCCATCATAACGCGGTTGGATCGTGATACGATTGGCCTTGTTCTGGCGGCCAAACATCCTTACGCTCAAGGCCGTTTCGATCAGGCCCAACACGCTACTCTGGAAAAACATTATGTTGCTGTTGTGAGTGGGCAGCTCGCAAAATCAGAAGGCTCGATTGACGCTCGGATCGGTTTGGGTTCGGATGGGATTCACCGAATCATTACCAATGACGGTCAGTCTGCCCTAACCAGGTATAAGGTGTTGAAAAGGGCGACCAACACCCTTGTTGATGTGCAATTGCTAACGGGCCGAACCCACCAGATTCGGGTCCATTTTGCCAGCCTCGGCCATCCGTTAGTCGGCGATCGGCTTTATGGTCAACCAAGTGCTTTGATTGACCATCAGGCGTTACAGGCCACACGCTTAAGCTTTATTGACCCATTTTCCAAAAAGCAAATTCATGCGGTGCTGCCGATCCCGCCTTTGTTTGAGACATTATTAAGCGAAAAATGATGCCTAACAAATTGCCACCCGATCGGCATGGGGGTCAGCGTTCAAAAAAAGTACCTTCTTGCCGGTAATCTCGGTAAGAAGGTACTTTTTTGATGTTTGGCGGTTTATAGCCTACTTAACTTCAGTAAAGACCACACGTTTGCGCAGCTTTGGTGAATACTTCTTGAGTTGCAGACGATCAGGCGTGTTCCGCTTGTTCTTGGAAGTCAAATAGATACGTTCGCCGGTTTCATTGTTACCTAAGATGATATTATTCCGCATCTTTCAGCACCTCGCTTTTTTCATGATTTAACCTGTCAAGCATACAGGATTGACAGGGCAAAATCAAGGCTGAACCGTAAAGGCGGCAAACGGCGTCACGCCATGGGCTTTGGCAATTTCAGCCACGCCATCGGGATCAGCTGTCGTTAACCCGGGTAAATCAATGGCGTCACTTTGACCAGTGTCGGCTTGCACAACTTGGAAAAGCGGCTCAGCCGGGTAAACCAGCAGTTGGGTGGCCGTTTTGACATCCTGTGTGTCTTGGTGCAGTAATGGCACATTTTGCAATGAACTCAGCAATGCTTGGTTAGCTTCGAGGAAGTTGGTGAGCGTGTTCCAACTGTCAAGAATCGCAATTGGCGGTTCCAGCGGCGTTAAATAAGCGGCAAACCGGCGCAAATCATCTTCCCATTTGCGCACGGAACTTTCAGCGAACGTGGTCTGATCTAATTGTTGAACCAAAAGTTGCGGAACCGACTCGGTCTTGACCGAATCCGGCATGGCCGTGATACGCGCAGTCAGATCGCTAATGCAGCGGTAAGCCTGTTTAACATCCGCCAAAAACTTTAAAATATCCGAACCGCCCGCATCTTCATAAGCGGTTTGAAATTCATTGCCAAGCATTCGGTTATTTGACGACATGGAAAACCCCTCCTTTTGCGCCGGCGAACGTGTTATGGCGATTCCACAAACAAAACCGCGACAGTTTTGCAAAATATCCAACAATAAGCGGCCTTACGAGTACGTTCTTGGCGTTACCATGTTCCAATAATGCGGTAGTCGGTGCAACCAGCCTAGGCAATCGCCAAAATTATGACGTCTTGAGACCGGTGCCTGTGCGCTACCTTCATCATAAGCCAAAGAAGCGGTAACAGCACGCTTTTCTACTGATTTTGCTTGTGTCGAATAATAGTCCAGCGCCAAATACCCAGAATCATGATGAGCAATCCGGTGGCGATACCAGCAATTATCCAAGGCAGTACTGAACTATTTTGCGACGCAGCAGGGGTCTGCGGCCGGGAAACGATGGTATTGCCCGGCAAATGGCCATTGTACCGAAAGTTAACCTGCTTGTTCCAAGTATACGAACCGGATTTTGCCGTCCACTTTAAAGTATAAAAGCCAGCCTGCAATTGCTTACCATTTAACGGAATACTTTGCGTGAAGCGGGAATGTGGCGCAACAGCCAAGCCGGCAAAATGTCCGGTCAGCACTGCGTTGTTCCCGCCTGTTGGGAATAACGCATAATCGGTGGCAATTTTGCCAAACTGATTGCTTGAAGGATTATGGATGTTGGCGTTCACCACCGGATAATGGTTGGCAGTCCCGATACTGGCTTTCGTGAGCTCCAACCTTGGCGGATTAGGGGTCTTCAGATCCTGCCGTAAAATCAGCGGGATACCAATTGCAAACTGATCCGTGAACCGGACACCGCCATTTGATGACATCGTTGCCGTGCCGCCTTTTTGCAAAACATAAAAGCCGCCAGAGATAATGCCGATAAAATGCGCAGATGGTGCCTGCAAATGATAGGTGACCACTTGATTGCTTTTCGCAGCAATGGTGGCTGATTCGGGTCCCTTAATCAACGTATTCAGCCGGATAGCATTTTGATCCAGCGGTGGCCGGCTTTGATCGAAGGCAATCATGCCGCTATTGGTGGTGTAAGCAGGATTGGCAGCGAGCGTATACGTTTGTGTTTCATCAGTTTGATTGGCGATCCGCAGTTGTAAGTCTTCTTGCTGACCGGGTTGAACCTCCAAGTCAAAATAACCGGTGATTGCCTGACGCTGATTAGCCGGTAAGATCGGCGTCACAGTGAACGTGGGCGAAACATCGGCGTTGATCACTCGAAGTGGCCAGATAAAAGCCATAAATAAGAAAAGTAACAAACTGTTACGTACAATCTTTTTCATGTGTCCTCACCCTTTGTCTGTGATATGTAGGTGGCAATAGGTGCCACCAAGTGCGATCACATTTATCGCTGACTGTCAGACATGGGTGAGGTTTGCTAGTAAATCGGACGTCGCCTTGTCTGATTGTTATATCGATTATTTCGGATAACAATTTTATTTTACCGATAAGAGGTGTTTAGCCCTCATAAAATGCTTGTTCATGGTTGCGTGAGGACATGGGTTGTAGCAGCCGAGACTTGTCTTCGCGTCACGAATACTCGATAATATGAAAAGATAAATAGTTACCGCCGAAGAAAATGCGGGCTTCAATCCAATTGAAAAGGACGTTCATCTCACTGAATGGAAAAATTTTTCCACTAAATGAGACGAGCATCGGAGGAGAGGGAATGTTACAAGGACCACGGGTGACAGTTCGCCCTTTTGTGCTGACAGATACAGATGATTATTTTGCTTACGCTAGACTCAAACAGGTGACCATGGCTGCGGGGATGGCACCGCTGCTAACGCGGGAGGCGGCGGCCAAACATGTCCAACGCTTTGCCCGCGAGCAACAGGATTTGGCATTGGTTTACCAAGGACAGGTGATTGGCAACATTGGCGTCTATCCTCGAGTCTTATCGCTTGAAACGGGGGATGACATGACGCGTGAGATCGGGTATATTCTTAATCCGGATTTTTGGCATCAGGGGTTCATGCGCGAAGGGTTACAACTTGTTATTGCTGACCAATTTAATCATGCCATCAAGGCTATTTGGGCAGGCGTTTTCCCTGACAATCAGGCATCTATTCATTTATTAAAAAGATTAGGCTTTGTTTTTCAGTTCGAGGTGCCATTGCCACGAGGGTTAACCGAGCACCAGCCGCGCGATGAACAGTACTTTCGACTGTTGCCGAAACAGTTTGAAAAATGAGGACTTTCTTTAACCAATTTTTGAAAGCCGAGTGAATTCAGCTCGGTTTTTTTCTTTTGTGTAGGCATCGGATTGAAAAATGCTATAATGAAAACGAGTAATAGTCTGGAGGTTTCAAAATGACTGTGCAAACAGAGTACCAGCAGGCCTATAAAAAGCGGCTTGCAGCAATCGAAGCCGATCCCCAGCTCACCGTGCTGTCCAGCATGAATCGGCCGCAGGATCCGACGCAAAAGAAAGTGAGCCAATATATTGTGTTCACTGACTTTAAATCCGATGAACAAAAACAAAAAACGAACTCGATCTATGTCTACACGCCATTTGAAAATGTTGATAAGTACGGGCATTCAAAAGCGGATTATCAAGCACAGCTCCTGTTTGAAACCAATCGCTGGGATAATGTGATGCATATCACCGTTTTGGAGACACTTGGTTCTGAAAGTCGGCTGGCTTTTTACGATTTTGAAAATCTGGGCCTAGCACAATTGGCGTTAAAAGCGTTTCTAAATCTGGCAATGAAAGCCGATATTGGGTTGGTCGACGGTACCATCAGTTCCTTTGACAAGGTCAATTTAGCCAAGTTGCGCCATATTTTCACGAAATTCAGCTTCAATATGAAAATGACGGATCCGAAGACCGGTATCGGCAAAATTAGCCGTACCATGTAATCGTAAGGAATCTGATATTTTGGAAATTTATTAGTAGAACGCATCGTCTATCAGGGCGGTGCGTTTTTGTATGAGCGGATGCCGTTCTGGTTCGAAAGTAACCTGCAAGAAAAAGTCAGCTCAACGCTTTATGAGCAATTTTTAATCAAAGCTTATGGACTTCGTTTAAAATCAAGATGATATCAAAAAAACATCAGCTAGGCGAATTTCAACTGGCTCGACCAATTTTAGGATTGATACAGATTTATGGAAAATATGCTACAGAATATTTTTGTTTCATCAGTGTTTTTCAAGAAAATTAGGCTTGAAAAGGAACACAAAAAGCGTATTATGAAACACATCAATAATGAGGAAGTGGCGAAATGGCAGAAGAGAAGCGCTATGGCGCAGATTTAATTGTCGAAAGTCTGGCAAATCATGGGATTGATTATGTTTTCGGTATCCCTGGCGCTAAAATCGACCGGGTTTTTGAAACATTGGAACATCCTAAATCACAAAAGAGTCCGCAATTAATCGTGGCGCGGCATGAACAGAACGCTGCCTTTATGGCTGCCGGGATTGGGCGTTTGACTGGCAAACCCGGCGTTGTATTGACAACCTCTGGACCTGGTGCATCAAACTTGGCAACCGGCTTGGTGACGGCAACCGCTGAAGGCGACCCGGTTTTGGCTTTGTCTGGTCAAGTCAAGCGGGCAGATCTGTTGCGTAGTTCCCATCAAAGCATGCGCAATGCCGATCTTTTTGCACCGATTACCAAGTATGCCGCTGAAGTGCAGGATCCCGACAATGTCAGCGAAATCATTGCAAATGCCTATCAAGCCGCAGAATCTGGCAAGCAGGGTGCAAGTTTCGTGTCGATTCCTCAAGACGTCACCGATTCACCGGTGAATTCGGAACCGATTAAGCCGTTGGTGGCACCGAAGTTAGGGCCGGCGAGTCCCAGTGATATGACTTACCTGGCACATGCTATTAAAGAGGCGTCGCTGCCAGTCTTGTTGTTGGGGATGCGTGCGTCTTCCAGCGATGTGACGGCAGAAATTCGCGAATTGCTGTCAGTCACCGAGTTGCCAGTGGTTGAAACTTTCCAAGGTGCAGGCATCATCTCTCACCGACAAATTGACAATTTCTTTGGGCGGGTGGGTCTGTTCCGCAATCAGCCAGGCGACATGTTGCTGCAGCACAGTGACCTAGTCATTGCGATAGGCTATGATCCGGTTGAATACGAACCACGTAACTGGAATGCGGATGGTAAGTCACGCATCATCGTGATTGACGATGTGCCAGCGGAAATCGATCACAACTTCCAACCGGAAACCGAGCTGATCGGTGATATTTCCCAGACACTCGATATTTTGGTGCCTTTATTGCGTGGGTACCAAGTGGCTCCTGAAAGCAAGAAATACCTCACGGAACTGCAGGGAAAACTGCAGGAAAGTGACGTTCCGCCAGCGCTGGCTGATCAAAAAGTACTACATCCACTCAGTATCGTGGCGGCTTTACAAAAACGCGTGACAGATGACATGACAGTTGCTGTGGACGTTGGCAGTCACTATATCTGGATGGCCCGCCATTTTCGGAGTTACGAGCCGCGGCATTTGCTGTTTTCCAACGGGATGCAGACGCTAGGAGTTGCCTTACCTTGGGCGATTGCGGCTACTTTGGTACGCCCGGGCAAAAAGGCAGTTTCAGTGTCAGGTGACGGTGGTTTTCTTTTCTCTGGCCAAGAGCTAGAAACAGCAGTCCGTTTGAAGGCTGATTTGGTTCACATTATTTGGAACGATGGTCACTATGATATGGTAAAATTCCAGGAAGAGATGAAATATGGTCAGGCTGCAGGTGTCGACTTTGGCCCAGTAGATTTTGTGAAGTATGCGGAGGCTTTTGGTGCCAAAGGTCTGCGGGTTAATAAGCCGAGCGAACTTGGCAAAGTGTTAGATGAAGCGTTCGCGACTAAAGGGCCAGTGCTGGTTGACATTCCGGTCGATTATTCCGACAATGCGGAACTTGGCGCCGCCATGCTTCCTGACCAGATTTATTAATCGTTGGTAGCAGGTTGGCTCAAAGCAGCAGCGCGCTTGAAGCCTGCGCAAAGGGAGGGTCTTCTTTTTGGAAACGAATCGATTGTATCAACATGGGACACTGGCAATGTTAGTGCCTGGTTTATTTGCCGGAACACAGACGATAGAAGCGTTGCTGCAACACGGTGACACTGGTATTGGGACGTTGACCGGACTTGATGGCGAGTTGATTATTCAAGCTGGCAAAGTTTATCAGGTTAGCGCACAAGGAACCGTTCGTGAAGTTGCAGCGGATGAGAAGGTGCCGTTTGCTAATGTTCATTATCAAGACGATGTTTCGGCCGGAAAGCTTCAGGGGTTGGATCTAAATGGGTTTCAGAAAGCGGCCCTTGATCGGTTAAAAACCAGCAATCTTTTTGCGGCAGTTCGGGTCGAAGGCACCTTTACGCAAATGCACACGCGCGCTGTGTTGCCGCAGCAACCACCTTATCCAACTTTGACGGAAACGGCTTCGGGTCAGAAAGAATTCCACGCTGAAAACATCAAAGGCACCCTCATTGGTTACTTTTCGCCTGATCTTTATGCTGGAGCAGTGTCGCCTGGGTTCCATCTGCATTTTCTGTCCGCCGATCATCACATGGGTGGGCACATTCTCGGGTTTGAACTCGACAGTGGCGAATTATTTTTACAAAAATTTAGTGACTTTCAGTTACACCTGCCAACTGATGATGAACCGTTCCTAAAGCAGCACTTTGACACGGCTAGTCTAATCGATGACATCCGCAAAGCTGAAAATTGAGTTAAAACCGGGTGAGAGCCGGTTGTTGTTCATAACCAGACATGATAACGTTAACCATAATTAAGATTAGAGGTCGCACCGATCATCAGTCGCAACGACAATGGCCTGAACGCCAGACGCGTGGTTGTCAAAGGGAAAGGTGCCGAAATACCGACTTAGTTCAGTAAGGCGGTGTTGGGCCAGTAGATAACATCTGCTGGACTGTCGCGACTATCGCGGGGCGCTAACAAATCGGATCACGTTTATTCATGACGAGAAGCAGAATAGGCCGATGGGTTAGTTAATCACTAATCCATCGGCTTTTTTGAGCGTGAGCCGGCACGTTTAGGAGTTGGCGTGTAAGCGACCATCACAACCCAGCATTTAACAACTAACCCATTCAGCAAAGGAGTACATTTGTGGCACAGTCAGAAACGAATCAGGTAAAACGAGAACTCAAAACCAGGCATCTTTCAATGATTGCCCTTGGCGGCAGCATTGGCACCGGACTTTTTGTCGCTAGCGGTAGCGCGATCGCAACTGCCGGCCCGGGCGGAGCTATCGCAGCATATATTGGTATCGGGGTAATGGTATTCTTTCTGATGACCAGTTTAGGTGAAATGGCCACTTATGTACCGGTATCTGGTTCCTTTTCAGAGTATGCTAGCCGGTTTGTTGATCCAGCGTTTGGTTTCGCCTTAGGTTGGAACTATTGGTTCAATTGGGCAATCACTGTCGCCGTTGATGTTTCGACAACAGCCATTGTCATGCACTTTTGGCTGCCGGATGTACCGGGCTGGCTGTTTTCACTGGGCTTCTTGACGCTCATTTTTACGATTAATCTTATTTCTGTTAAGTCGTTCGGTGAAACCGAATATTGGCTGTCATTAATCAAAGTGATCACTGTGTTGGTCTTTTTGGTCGTCGGGGTGTTGACCATTCTGGGGATTATGGGCGGGCATAGACCCATCGGCTTTAAAAATTATACAATCGGGGCGGCGCCTTTTGTTGGTGGTTTACCGGCAACGTTGGCGGTTTTCGTGGTCGCCGGCTTTTCTTTTCAAGGCACCGAACTAATCGGGATTACAGCCGGCGAAAGTGCCACGCCGGAAACTAGCATTCCCAAGGCGATTAAGCAAGTGTTTTGGCGGATCTTACTGTTTTACATTCTCTCTATTGCCGTCATTGCCGCCATCATTCCTTATACCAGTCCGAATTTATTAGGCGCCAGTGTCGATCAGGTAGCGATTTCGCCATTTACGCTGGTATTTGATCGAATTGGCCTCGCCGGAGCAGCTAGTGTGATGAATGCCGTGATTCTGACATCAGTTTTATCGTCTGCCAATTCCGGCATGTATGCTTCAACTCGAATGTTATGGGCCATGGGCGGATCAGGATTTGCGCCGCGCGTTTTTCAAAAAACGAATACACGAGGCATTCCGATTGCAGCATTATTATTAACAACGATGGTCGGCGCTTTGACATTTTTAACCAGCATTATGGGGCCACATGTTTATCAACTGCTGGTTGCGGCATCCGGTCTGACCGGATTTCTGGCGTGGCTTGGAATTGCGGTGTCGCATTTTCGCTTCCGCCGTGCGTTTGTCAAGCAAGGACATGATATTCATGAGTTAAAATATCATGCAAAATGGTTCCCAGTTGGCCCGATTTTGGCGATTATTATGAGTTTGATTGTGATTGTGGGTCAGGATCTGCAGGCAGTGCAACATTTTGCTTGGGGGCGCCTGCTGATTTCCTACATGTCAATCCCGCTATTTATTGTTTTATTTGTCTGGTACAAGGTCAAGTATAAGACCAAACTGATTCCGCTTGAAAGCGTTGATCTTTCACCGCACCGCGAGCATCGAACGAACCAGTAGTTGCGAATAAGGATGAATCCGATCAGCTTTTTGAATACGGCGTTTTTCGTTAAAATTATGAGTACGTGCGAAATTAAATCGGCTCTAAAACGCAGTAATTTGCGCTCTAGAGCCGAGTTTTGATAGTTAACTGGCAAAAAGGTAGGAGACTAAGCAGGTGGATCGGCGTGGTTGTCTGATAACGAGGCATCGGTTTTCTTTAAGTACAAACGGCGAATCAACAAATACAGTTGGAAGATGGCGTCATCGCTGTCTTCAGCTGTCCAACTAATAATGTGCCCATGAAAATCGGCAGGAGCAGCGGCTTTCATGGCCTGCTCATTATCGACGCTTGTAATGACAAGGTCGGCTGTTTTAAAAACGGATTGTTCCGGCAACAAGTGGACCATTGGTAAATCGGATAAAAAGTTGATGAGGTGGCGGTTCAGCAGATTATGATCAAGATAGGCCAATCTGACGCGAACGGTAGGCATCTCGGCAAAATAGCGCAGATAAGGGGTCAACAAATAGTAAAGTGTCCGTAAAAATAGATGCTGCTGACCAAGAAAATGCCGATAAGCAGGTGTATCAGGCAGGGTGGCAATAAATTCTTCAAGCCGTTGATAAAGATTAGTCTTGGTATAATTCAATGCACGGGGATTGAAAAAGTCGACTAAATGCATAAAGTCGCCGCCCAGCATTTCATTGTTCAATGCGATTCGGGTTAGATTGAGGATTAAGCCTTGTTCGTGCTGAAGATCAAAGACTGTGTGGTGACGAATATGATCACCTAAAAAGGCCAAAAGTCGTTTAACAAAATCGGCAGCAATCGTCTTTTGGTTAAGAACGTAATGAATGAAGTTTTTATCGGCCAGCGTGTCAGGCAAGAAGGTAATCGTTCGATGTTGCTGAAAATAAAAGAAGTCATTTTCGGCTTTCATAAATTGCTTATTGTATGCCGGAAACATTTCTCGCGTATAAACGGTATGTTGGAAAGGAGGATAATCGTTGAAAATCCGGTCAAACGGTTCGTTACAGGTAATGAAATGGTTGCCGCTTATCCGCACCCGACAGATTGCCCAAAAGAGGATCTCTTCAAGGATATCGACCGGATTGGTTTTAGCATTAGGCAAGGCCATGTATTCCTTGACAATCTGTTGCTCGTCCAAAACTTTAAATGGCCAGTCAACACCATGATAGCCAAGCCAGTAAAAGTCAAACAGAAACAACCTGATTCGGCTTTCTTTACCAATGAAGCATAGGTCGCTAAAGGACAACTTTATCTGGAACCGTTCGAGCAATGAACGCAAGGCAGCGGTTTTACGCACCAATGTCGAGCGACTGATGAAATGTGCGCGGCAAAATTGCTCGGTAGAAGGATGATTTGCCTGAACAATGTAGTCGACAAATTGAAACGCAATCGCATGCTTTAGCAAATAAAGATGATAATCATCAACTGTCACGTCAATTTCCATTAGAAGGTTGATTTGTTTACGTTTAAGTTTTTCCGGGTGGGCAGTTAATTCAGTTAAATCGCGAAAGAGTTCCTGCAGGATGTTGTAACCTTGCTGATAGGAAAGGTCTAGGTGCCGACTGAGGGTATTAATGGTATAAGTTTGGACATTACTATCCTTGATAGCTGAAAACATTTGGTATTTTTGGAAATCAGCGCGGTCAAGAAAAGTCTGTTCGTAAAGCATCGTGATCCCCCAATCTGAAGACAATTTGGTTCGCTTCAATGTCAATTATAACAAAAAATGACAAGTATGACGTTTTATTAGTGAACTATTGAACTTTAAACGTGCGTAAAACTATCTTTTAGGATGATAAACTGCTATAAAAATGGTATAGACAAGCCTTACGCCGAGCTTGAAAACTGACGCGTTATGTTCGATGAAGTATAATCATGAAAAATGGGGAAATTATCTGAAGTAGGGAGATTTTATGAAAGACAATCATGATATTTTTTTGTCAATGTCTGACGCTGAGAAACTGGGATTGTTCCGCACGATTATCGAAGTACGAGAAGCGCAGACACCAGTTACGGCGAAATTAGCAGCTTATCGTAACCATCGGAACTTGGTAAGTGAGGTTAATCTCAAACAGATAGCAGCGCTTACGAACCGCAATTATGGCAGCGTCTATAATACTTATAATGGCTTGATCAGTTCACTACAGGCTATGCTCGGCCGGCACCATAGTTCAGTGAAAACATTATTTGCGGTGCCAGTTGACGAATTTCGCTATCATCTTGTTACTCAATCACATCCATACAAATTTTTAGATGCTGTCTTATATCAACGGTACGAGAACCTTGATGATTTTTTGAAAGCCAGTGATAGCTCTAAAGCCACGGTTTTGCGCCATTTAAAGGCGATTCGAGGTTATGCGCGGCAAAGCGGGGTGCAGTTCTCGTATGAAACACTATCATTTACTGGCCCGGAATTAAACATCCGGCTGTTTATGACAATTGATTATTGGTTGGCAACCAATGGCGTGGCGTGGCCTTTTGAAAATTTGTCACACCAGCAAGCAGGTCAGATTCTAGATGGCTTACTGGTCGTCTTTGATGGCGGTAAGGTCAACACCATCACGCGTGAGTTATTAATGTACTATGTGGCGATTTCCCATCAGCGCATTTTAAACGGCCACATTTTGTTGCATGCCGCGCAATCAGAGGTGTTGCATTACCCGGTTCCCAATCTGTTCAGCGACGCAGCCTCGCGATTGCTGGATAAATCAAAACGACTTCAGCATTTGACCACTCAGCAGCAACAGAGCGAAAGTGACGCGCTTTATTTTCTGTTTAATTTTGTACCGCTATATATTATTACGGATGAGCAAGTTGAAAAGCGGATGATTGAGCGCTACAACAACTACAATCCCGAAATTTATCAGTTGATCAGCGGATTTTTCGAGCGTTTTCCATACAGCTTCAAGCGTGATATTCACTTGCCTGATGATAATTACCGTTTGCTATTCGTCAATATGCTGAGTGTGACGGTGAGTGTGCTGGCGTTTAATAAGGATTTTACGACCAGTTTGTTAGCCGAGTTCAGTTCAAACATTCAGCAAACCAAGGATGATCCTGCTTTTTATCAACAGGTTAAGGTTACACTTAACGAGGTGATTGGACGCAAGAAGCTGTCATCGTTTCAAAGTTGCCAGGAAGTTTTGACAGAGGCATTCTATCGCAGTTTGCATCAAATTGTGGTTCAATTTCAACCGCGCAAAAAGGTATTGGTTGCTCCGTTTATCGAACAAACAATGACCGGCTATATTGATTTACTGGCGTTTTTGCATGCTATTCCGTTTGTTGAGTTAGCGTCGTCTGATGTTAATCTCAAGGATGTTGATCTGGTCATCACGACTTCGGTAGGGCTCATTAAAGACAATGTTGGTAAAACGCAGATTTTCCCGTGGCACATTAATGTCACCAATGACCACTACGGCCAGCTTTATAGTTTGTTACGTGAACTTTGGGATGAAAAGATGCTCAAAGAAGCGCGTTTTATTTACTAGAAGCCAACAGTAATCTGCGCAAATAGTTAGATCGCGGGTATATTTGGCATAAAAATGCAAAAGTATTCTTGTATTCCTCGTCAAGATGCGGTATTTTGTCAATGTATAGTAAACACGTCTGAAGCGCCTAAGTGGATGTTTTAGAGAGTCAGCGGTTGGTGCAAGTTGACAACCATCCTTATTCCAGCGCATGAGTGGGTAGTGACGAGCTGCACGGAAGCCGACCGTTATCGGTTAAGAGGGTGGCGTTATATGCCAAACTTGGGTGGTACCGCGGAAAGAAGCCTTTCGTCCCATTGGAGATGAAGGGCTTTTTTTGTTGAACGTGAACCAGCCCGGGTAAAAACGGAGTCTAAGCCACCTTGATCGTGATGGCGGTCTTTGCCGTTGCGACGTAGCTCCTTACGCGCAGGCTCTGCGCCGGCAGACGCGGTAAGGCAAACTTTGACGTGTCGGATTCACCAAAACAATGAGGGAGGGAAAGTATGTTAGATTTGAAACTGATTCGCCAAAAGCCTGAATGGGCGAAGAAGAAACTAGCGGCGCGTGCAATTAAGGGCGAAGAAATTGACGAGCTGCTGTCTTTGGATGAGAAGCGGAGAAAAGTGACGGTGCAAACCGAGGAACTAAAAGCACAGCGAAATGAAGTTTCCGGTAAAATCGCCATCATGAAGCGCAATAAAGAAAACACAGATGACCAAATTGCGGCGATGCGCGAAGTCGGCCAGAAAATCAGTGCTCTAGACAAAGAATTAGCTGCACTTAATGATAAGGTGACTTATATTCTCGTGCGTTTGCCGAATTTTCCGGCAGATGATGTACCAATGTCGCTGAACGAAGATGACTCACGAGAAGAGTACAAGTGGGGCAACATTCCAAGTTTTGAATTTGAACCAAAGCATCACTGGGACATTGGTGAGAACCTGGGCATTTTAGATTTCGAACGGGCTGCCAAGGTTTCAGGTAGTCGGTTTGTTTACTATAAAGGGGCAGGTGCCCGTCTGGAGCGTGCCGTTTACAATTTCTTTTTAGATGAACATCAAAAAGAAGGCTATGAAGAAATTATTCCGCCTTATTTGGTTAACAACGATTCCATGTTTGGCACTGGCCAGTTTCCTAAGTTTACCGATGCCACTTACACCATCACCAATGATGGCGAGCCATTAACCATGATTCCAACGGCTGAAGTTCCACTAGTCAACTATTATCGTGGCGACATTATCGATGCGGATAAACTGCCAATCAATTTTACTGCCTTAACTCCGGCGTTTCGGTCTGAAGCCGGTAGCGCCGGCCGTGACACCCGCGGCTTGATCCGCATGCACCAATTTAACAAGGTCGAGATGGTGAAGTTTTGTAAACCAGAAGATTCCTGGAAAGAATTAACCAATTTGATTCATGATGCTGAGGATCTTTTGCGTAAACTGGGGTTGCCTTATCATGTCATCACATTAGCTAGCAACGACGCCAGCTTTACCAGCGCCAAGACAAATGATCTGGAAGTTTGGTTCCCGGCTCAGGATCGCTATCGGGAAATCTCAAGCTGCAGCAACTGCACCGACTTTCAAGCGCGGCGTGCCCAGATTCGGTATCGAGACGACGAAGGTAAATTACAGTTTGTCCACACACTCAATGGCTCAGGACTTGCAGTTGGAAGAACGGTAGCTGCCATTCTTGAAAACTACCAGCAAGCAGACGGAACAGTTAAGATCCCTGATGTGTTGGTTCCATACATGCACGGACAAACAGTGATTAAGCAAGAAGATTAATTGAAGAATTGCATGTTTATGCAGCGAATTGTTAATAATTCGCTGCATTTTTGATTGAACGTTCGGTCTTAAATTTCTTAGTAAAACCTCATTTAAAAAGTGTTGACGGCGTTCAACAAAGTTGCTATTATATTCTTCGTTGCCGAATTAATAGCACATCAAGACATTCAACAAATGCATGTTTATTCAAAAAATTGTTGACATGATTTGCATGTCATGATAATCTATCAAAGTTGTCTTTTGACAAGTCGTCCTTTGAAAACTGAACAAAGTTTCGTTTAAATGTGCAGGGTCCTTGATACTCCGGTATCGAGGCAAAAAGTAACATTTGCGAAGTCAATTCGCTAGAACAAAAAATCGAGCTATTCGAACAGCTCATATTTATATGAGAGTTTGATCCTGGCTCAGGATGAACGCTGGCGGCGTGCCTAATACATGCAAGTCGAACGAGTTTTGG
>NZ_MSSM01000033.1 GCF_004123795.1 Lacticaseibacillus chiayiensis
RCCGCCATCACGCCCAAGGCCACTTACACTCCGGCTTCTAACCGCGCCAGTTCACGCTCACCATAACGCGTTCGCTGGCGCAGGAGTCTGCATGTAAGGACCTTGGTCGCAATGGCGCAGACCGCCATCACGCCCAAGGCCACTTACACTCCGACTCCTAACCGCGCCAGCTCACGCTCACTTAAAAAGTTGATGTATTTCTTATGAATAACGACGACAGAAATTCCTTGATCTCATTCATGGTAAAATAAACATATGGTGTTTCCGCCTTTTGACGGATGGCACCGTCATGGATAAGCGGTAAACTGAATCAATAAAGTTAACTAACCTAACTTTTTGACGAATGTACTTAAACCAAGAATGTTAAAAAGGAGCTACCCAAATGTTAAATCAAGCCATTGCCAATATGCTGATTGAAAATCGTCATCACTTTATGATTTCTGCAGATATGGTTGCAACGGTCTCCGAAAATAACCCATTGAGTCATGCGTTTCTTGTTCTTACCAAAGTCCGCTATGCGAAAATTCCGGTTCTGGATCACGACTCGAAGTTTAAAGGACTCATTTCGCTACCGATGATTACTGAAACAATGCTGGGTCTGGATCATATCAGTTTTCAGTCGCTAGATACCATGACAGTCAAAGATGTTATGCAAACTGATGTGGAGACAATTAGCGACCCGTATGACTTGGAGAACGTTTTACATTTGCTCGTTGACAACCCGTTCATTCCGGTCGTTCAGGATGGGTACTTTACAGGTATCGTGACCCGGCGTGAGGTGATGAAAGGCATCAACAATATCGGTCACAACATCGATAAACATTTCCAGTTGGAACCTTTAGCGTCAGTCGTTGAAAAAGAATCTTAACTCTTTTAAAATCAGCATGCGGATCAATCTGTGTGCTGGTTTTTTATTGGCCACATTAGTTAGCGTCTGCGTTGGATTCCGGTTTATCTAGGAAAATGGTCGCTAAAACGCCGATGATGAGACTAACTACAACCAAAAGTGCGGGAATAACTACACCATTAGTCGGCCAATAAGGCGCGATGCCAGTTTCGATCAGAATGACCACTGCTGCGGCAACAATACCGCACACGGCGTAATAAACCTGGATTTCAAAATGTTCGAGCAGATATGCCATCAATTTAGCTACCGCAATCAGACCGGCAATGGCGCCAAGCATGAATGGCAACAGCAACGCCACTGAGCCCATCGCTGCGTTAAATGCCGACCAGTTACCGGAAACGAAGGCTCGGGCGGCATCGCCTAGCTGGCTGACGGCATTGTAGACGGTTCCGTACTGATCAATAACCATCAGCATGACGGAGCCGGAAATACCGGGGATGGCCATCAACGATACCGCGAAGATGCCGGCAAAAGCCATCACACCGGCATCGCTAACACTGCTCAGGCGCTGAATGGCAATGAGGTTCTCCGGCTGGGTCCCGCCAAGCTTGGCGAGTCCATAAATACCGGCAAATCCTCCAACCACTAATAAGAGGTACCACCAAGTGAAAGGCTTGAGCGCCAATTTGCGATAAATAAACGGGCCAATGCCTAGTACTAATCCGATAAAGAAACCATAACTTGGCAGTGGCCAGTGCGTGGTGACGGCTAAGACGGCCTTGGTGGAAATTAAGATGCCAACAACAGCGCCTAAGCCAATCGGAGCCAAGAAACGCAAATTTTTCTTGGGATTGGCGCGAAAGTGATTCACTGCTTGTAAAAGGCGGTCATACAACCCGACCACAACGGCAAAAATGCTGCCGGAAAGACCTGGAATGACAAGTGCAATGCCAATGATGGCACCTTTGATGAAGTTGAGCATAGCATCTCCTTATAAATGGATTTTGGTGTGGATATTGGTAAAACGCCAAACTGTTTATGAGCCAGACTGTAAATTGATCGGCGGCGTGATCACATGAATGCCGGCGGAGGTTAATGCAGCGATGTAAGCAGCGAGAAATGTTCGTTGCAAACTGAGCTGCTCACCATTTTCGGCGTAAAAAAGGACTTGGTAAGTAAACGTGCCATTTTTTTCCTCGGTCAAGCCAAGGATATCCGGACCTTCAGTGATAGTCGTGAACTTTGGAACTAGGTTGGCATTCACCTGCTCAATAGTTTTTCGAACCAAACCCAAATCAACGGTTGGCTCAAGCGGCAACTTAATAAGTACCTGCATGTTGCTGCGGGAAAGGTTGCTGACAATTGTAATGTTGCGATTCGGGATAAAGTTGACCGTACCGTCATAACTTTTGACCACCGTGGTTCGCAAGCCAAGACTCGTCACCGTTCCGGAAATCTTACCTAACTGAACGACATCGCCAACGTCAAACTGTGCTTCCAGTAAAATAAAGAAACCAGTCACAACGTCATTGACGAAGCCTTGAGCGCCAAAGCCGATTGCTAAGCCAGCCACGCCTGCACCGGCAAGTAATGTCCCCACCGGAACGTCTAACGTTGATAAGATCGCGTAAAAGTAGAAGAAGAGCACAAAATAGAAAAAGAGATTGCGCGAAAGGGCGTGGATGGTTTTGACACGCGTGCCTGATAAATGGGCGCGGCGTTGATAGCTTTTAAAAGTCCGATTGATGCCAAACTGACCTAAACGATAAAGTGCAAGAAATAAAATCGAAAAGAATAGCAACGACAGAACCTTATCAATCAGGGTTCCGGCAATTTTATCCCAGTTGATGGTTTTAAAATACCGTAACCACACATTGGGTTGTTCAGTTACGGCCGTTGCCGTGAACATCATGCCTGTCACGTGACGACCTCCTCTTAGTGTTGGCTTTATTTTACCAGAATTGGGGCAGATCTGCTGGAGATTTGTCATGATGGGGATAAGTTTTAACTTTTGTTGGGAGAAGGGGTGGATGAAGTTGGGTGGTAGGGAGTGAGGGTGGTAAGACAACTCAGTTTCGGACGCATTTGCTGGCGCAGAGATCGGCGAGCAAGGGCCTTGGTGGTTATGGCTACAGCCTAGGTTACTAGGGTGAATAAGGATAGTAGGGCAATCCGGCTCCGAAATGCGCTCACCGGCGCAGGAGCTTGCGTGTAAGGACCTTGGTCGCAATGGCAAAGAGCGCCATCACGCCCAAGGCCACTTACACTCCAGCTCCTAATCGCGCCGGTTCGCGCTCTTAAATCTTTTGCACCCCCCGCCCCTCGATGTTATGATTGATGTAACCAACTGGTTTGAATGGAGGGTGTTGCATGTCAGGTGGAGAGATTGCTTGGATCATTGCTGCGGTTGCTTTTTTGATTATTGCTTTGGCGATTGCCGTCATTGCCATTCGGGTTTCGGGTGTGACCAAGGAAGTTAAGGAAACGGTTGCCGAGATGAATAAGACGTTGAGTACGGTTAACGGGGAGCTTGGCGTTTTAACGAAGGAAGTCGAAGGCCTTCTTGCCAAGAGCAATACCCTTCTTGAAGATGTGAATGGCAAGGTGGCGGCGGTTGATCCTGTCTTTACCGCAATTGGTGAGCTTGGTGAAAGCGTTTCTGATTTGAATCAGTCAACGCGCAACTTAACTGAACGGGTTGCTCATGGTGCTAAGAACGGTGCCAAGGCAACTGTTGCTGCGCGTGTGGGGGCCAAAGCCTTTTCAATGTTGACCAAGAAGAAACATCAAAATGAATAGCAGGGGGAAACATCATGGCTAAAAAAGGACATTTTTTGCTTGGATTTGTATTTGGTGCTGCCAGTGCCTTAGCAACGACTTATTTATTGACACCGCAAACCAGTGACGAGCTGAAACGACGCGTCAAGCATGCTTCCGCGAATTTAGCCGATCGTGCGGTTGATTATTATGACTACGCTAAAGAGGCCAGCGCAGACTGGAAGCAAAGTGCAACGGATTTTGTTGATGACTTGAAGGCGCGTGGTAATGATGCCGATGGGTCGGAAGCGTTGGCTAATTATGATGCTGCGACTGAGCAATTGCGTGATCAATTGAATACTGCAACAGATACGGATACTTCGGCTGAATTCGATGATATTGTGCTTGACGGTAAAAGTGCTTTTGCCCAAGCCAAAGACGACGATGAAGGCAGTGAAACCCGCACCGATGAAGTGCCGGAAACGCCCGCACCAAAGCCGGTTAGTGGCGCCGCTGCCTCAGAGGCCAAACCGGCAAGTTCTGAAACTGAAGCCGCTGATAAGTAAATAATCAGCAACAACTGGATTTTGCATATCAAAAAATGGCGACAAACGAAAGACACCCCAACGTGAGCGCCTTTCGTTTTGTCGCTTTTAGCATCGTAGCTGAATTTGTTTGAAGTAGTTTGATCATGAATGAGGGAGAGTACTATGCTAAATAGCGAACGTCAGGCACATATCAAAGCCACTTTGAGTACTGCTGCCGAGCCGCTTAGTGCGTCGAGTTTTGCTCGGCGGTTTACCGTTAGTCGTCAGACCATTGTCGGCGATATTGCACTTTTGCGGGCCCAGGGCGAACCTATCATTGCGACGCCGCGCGGTTATACGTTGTCACATCCGGCGGCTCACGAGTTTTTAATTCCTTGTAAACACACACCGGAGCAAACGGAACAAGAACTGCAACTGATTCTCGACAATGGCGGTTGGATTGAGGACGTTTTAGTCGAACATCCGTTATATGGTCAGTTACGCGGTCAGCTGAACATTCGCACCGTTGCTGATATGAAGCTCTTTTTGAGTCGACTAGCGCGTTATCAAGGCCGCCTACTGTCGGAGCTAACCGGTGGCATTCATTTGCACACGATCAGCGTTAAAAATGAACGGAGTATTATCAAAATTAGAGAAGCACTACGCAAAGCCGGCATTTTATACGAGCAGTCGGAAGCGAACTAGTCAATTTCGGAATTTTCGTTGGTGCGGACACAATGGCGGCATTCATGAACTTGGCAACAAAAAATGGCTCTGAGAAGGTAGTGTCAACCTCCTCAGAGCCATTTTAATGTTGGTGGTCATCTTTTTGCTAAGGAACAATGTACCCCCTAACCATTGATAACAGTGAATTCCTTAGATGTATGGGTAAAAGGTTCGCAGCCCGTTTCAGTGACATGGACACAGTCTTCGATCCGAACGCCAGCGACACCGGGAACGTAAATACCGGGTTCAATCGAGAAGCACATGCCGGGTTGTAAAATCATATCGTTGCCTTCCATGATGGATGGAAATTCATGGGTGGACATGCCAATCCCGTGACCCAAGCGGTGATTAAAATACTCGCCATAGCCCGCCTTGGTAATCATGTCGCGCGCGATTTTGTCGAGCTCGGAGGCTTTTAATCCTGGCTTAACGGCGGCCATAGCAGTCAGGTTCGCCTCTAAACAAATATCGAAAATTTCACGGGGCTTACCCGTCACCTGACCAAAAGCGACGGTGCGCGTGGCGTCGGACATGTAACCATGGTTGTCTGTGCCAAGATCAAACAAGATCAGTTCGTTTGGTGCAAGTTTCGTTCCCATGGGTTCACCATGTGGATTGGCTGCATCGACGCCAGCCTGAACGATGGTGCCGAAACTCATGTGCATGACGCCTTCCTTCATCATCGCATAGTCAATTTCAGCAGCGACTTCCTGCTCGGTCGCACCTGCTTTAATCGCTTTGAACCCGGCTTGGAACGCACGATCAGCTTGAGCACCGGCGACTTCCATTTGCTTGATTTCGGCTGGTGTTTTGATTAACCGTTGCTTTTCAATAAATCGGGAAGCATCCACCGGAAAAGTGGCGTCAGGAAACTGCTTCATGATGGCTTCAAACTTGAAAACAGCGACGTGATCCTTTTCGATAGCCCATTTGGTTGGATTAGGGTTCACAGCCTTGATATGGGTGGCCATGACGGCAAACGGATCCTCATGATCAAGATAGCCGAATACCTGATAAGGCCAGCCGGCTTTTTTAACTTCCTCAATGGTTAGTTGTGGCGTGAACAAAAACGGATCCTTGTCCGGGGTGACGATTAAAGCGGTGATACGCTCTTCGGGATCCTGGAAAAACCCCGTGTAGTAGTTGATATTGACTGGGTCACTGATATAAGCGAGGTCAAGGCCTTCTTCGCCGACCCAGGCTTGTAATGCTGCTAAATGTTCGTTCATCGGTATCCTCCTCAAAAGGGCACAGCACAAAATATCATGCAAAACGACTCTTTTACCGCATTTTGTGATGCACCATGATATTGATGCGCCAGTTGCTTATGCATCGAATACGGCTCGCACGATAAGAAGCTAGTCACGATGCCAATGCAACTTTCATTACCAGTATATCACGAGCCATGAGAGAGGCTTTCTGAAAAGCCTATTTGTGAAAATTTCATGGAAAATTCAGTAAAACGCTTGCATTGCCTTTCTCGTTCTGTTATTTTGGAATGTAAATAGATGCTTCGTGATTTTCATACTCACGACTAAGGAGAAAATACAGTGGAAAAACAAACAATAACAATTTATGATGTTGCCCGCGAGGCAAATGTATCGATGGCGACGGTGTCCCGAGTGGTTAATGGTAATCCAAACGTGAAGCCGGCTACCCGCAAGAAGGTTTTAGAGGTTATCGAACGCCTCGACTACAGACCGAATGCGGTGGCGCGCGGCTTAGCCAGCAAGAAAACGACAACTGTTGGCGTTATTATTCCTGACGTTACCAACATGTTCTTTTCAAGCCTGGCTCGCGGGATTGATGACGTGGCGACCATGTACAAATACAATATCATTTTGGCGAACTCGGATGAAAATAACCAAAAGGAAGTCTCCGTACTTAGCACCTTGTTGGCTAAGCAGGTTGACGGGTTAATTTTCATGGGTCATGAACTGACCGATTCTATTCGTGCCGAATTTTCCCGGAGCAAAACGCCGGTTGTGCTGGCAGGTTCAATTGATCCGGATGAACAAGTCGGCAGTGTCAACATTGACTATGTGGCCGCGGTTGAAGAGGCAACGCACCAACTACTGGAGAGCGGTAATAAGCGGGTTGCGTTGGCGACCGGTTCGCTCACCCATCCGATTAACGGCCAGTTCCGCCTGAAGGGCTATAAACAGGCACTGGAAAAAGCAAGTGTTGCCTATGATGAAAGTCTGATCTTTGAAAATGAGCCAAGTTATCAGGCAGGATTGGCATTATTTGGCAAGTTACAGAAAGTCGGCGCAACCGCGGTGATTGCCGGTGATGACGAACTGGCAGTCGGCATTTTGGATGGCGCATTGGACAAAGGTGTAAAAGTGCCGGATGATTTCGAAATCATTACCAGCAACAACACCAAGTTAACCGAAATGACGCGTCCGCAACTGACTTCAATTGACCAGCCACTTTATGACATCGGCGCAGTTGCAATGCGGTTGCTGACCAAGATGATGAATAAAGAAGAGATCGAAGAAAAAACCGTGATGTTAGGCTTTGATATTTTGAAACGCGGTTCAACTAAATAAGCCGTTAAGCGATACTGGCTCCTGTACCCTGTAAGCAAAAAATCGGTTCTAAAGACAGATCATGTTTGCCTTTAGAACCGATTTTTACGTTAGGATCAACTCGATTGGTTGCATGGAACTAGGTTACTGGCCACTGTCGGTTGTCGCTGGTGGCGTTTGATTGTTGGCATTCGTGCCGCCGGTCGTTGTGTTGCCGCCTGCGGTTGTGGTGCCAGTGTCAGTACCGGTTTCGCCTCCTGTGCCAGTTGCGCCGTTTGTTCCGCCAGTCCCTGTCGTTTGCGGTTCCCTTGGCTGGTTTTCGGAAGTGCCTTGCTGGTTTTTCTGGCTTGAAGGTACGGTGACGCCAGGTGTTTGACGGCTTTCCGTTGTGGCCGGTGTCGTAGTTTCAGGCGTAATCGGTGTTTCTTGGTGCTCTTTTTTGGCTTCGGTCGAGCGGCCGTTAGCGTCAGAAACCTGGCCATAGCCATTGCTTTTACCATTGAGATGGTCATAGAATAACTGATAATTCTCTTTGCTGCCGCCAATCCCGAATTCGGCTTTCGCAGTGGGCTGCCAGTCATTGTATAAACTCGTAACGGTTGATCCCCCAGTACGATATGTCCGACCGTTAAACGTCAGATCGCCAGCCGGCTGCCCGGTTTGCTTGTCAACGGTGACGGATTTTACCGTACTTGGCCGGGCAAGTTTCTGGTTAACTTTAAATTGTTTAGGGATGGTGTGATAAACCGCATTCGCTAATTTTGACCAGTATGCTTCATTCGTCATTGAGCTATTTTCATCGAGCGAGTAGTTGGTACCATTGCTATTGTCGTAGCCCATCCAACTGGCGATGGTGACACCAGGCGTTGAACCGATAAACCAAATATCACGAAAATCGTTGCTAGTACCGGTTTTCCCGATCAGATTAGCCGTGTTGAAGCGCAGCTGGTAGTTCAGGCTCTCAGCCGTCCCTGATTCAATCACGTTTTTCAACATCTGATTCATGATGTAATTAGTAGCTTTGGAGAAAACCTTGGTCTTTTTAACGTGATGTTGGTAGACGACATGTCCTGAGGGGTCAACAATTTCAGAGATGACATAAGCTGGCGTGTGTTCGCCTTGATTGGCAAAAGTGGAGAAGGCGCTGGCCTGTTCCTTGACGTCTACCCCGTAGTCGGTACCGCCCAAGGCTAGGCCTAGCTGGCTGTAATCATTGTCAGTGAGCGTATTGATACCCATTTTTTCCATGTAGTTTTTGACATTGACGGTCGGCTTGATACGTTTATACAGATTAACCGCCGGAATGTTATAGGACTGGGCGAGCGCTTCGGTGGCAGGAATGAAGCGATTTTGAATTTGGCCGCCGTAATCGGTAACGCTGTAGTTGTTGCCGAAGTTAGTCTTGAAGTCAGCCAATGCCGTTTGGGAACCGATGACTTTTTGATCAATCGCAGGTGCATAAACCAAAAGCGGCTTGATTGTGGAGCCGGGTGACCGCAACGTATAAATGTGATTGAGTTCACCTGACACGCCACCGACGAAGCCGAGGACGGCACCAGTTTGGTTGTCCAACACAATCGAGCCATTTTGAACCGGATGTTTAACGGTTTCGGTTTCGCCAGTCTTAGGATTGATCTGGGTCGTGGTGTAAGTTTGACCAAATGTATTTCGCGTTGCTCGCATAACAAATTGCATGCGATCATACACGTCTTTGTTGATGGTGCTTTTGATTTGGTAATTTTTGGAAGCAAAAAGGGCGGCTGCCTGCCTTAAATAATTGTTGTTTAAGGCATTGTCTTTTGCAAGGTCGGCAGCAGTGTGACCATCATTTTGGGCTAGTTTCTCGGCTAACAATGATTTAGCTTCACTGAGCACCATGTTGTAGACATACCCGTACTCATTGTCCTCTTGTTCGGCGTTTTCAGGCTTGAGGAACGCGCCTTTTAGGTCAAATGACTTAGCTGCAACATACTGCTTGTGACTGATGACGCCGGCCCGATACATCCGGAACAGAACGGTTTGTTGTCGATTAATTCCGGATTTGAGACTGGCTTTTAATTGGCCATTGGCAGCGTATGGCGTGTAAACAAACGGACTCTGCGGCAGACCGGCAATAAAGGCAGCTTCCGGTAGGTTCACCTGCTTGGCGGAAACACCGAAAAGTCCCTGCGCAGCTGCCTCAACTCCGGCAATGTTTTGCCCCTTGTTATTCCGGCCTAGCGTGGCAACATTCAGATAAGTTTCCAGAATTTCGTTCTTGCTGAAATGATTGTTTAGACGCCGCGCCAACATGATTTCCGCGGCTTTACGTTTAAAGGTTGTCTTTGAATTCAAAAACATCATTTTGACAACCTGCTGCGTCAAAGTCGAGCCGCCAGTCTGGTTACCCATGCCGGTTAAATCAGAAAAGAAAGCTCGAATCACCGCCTTGGGCACTACCCCGTCATGATGATAAAAGTCCTCGTCTTCAGTAGCAATGATTGCCTTGGTCAGCCACGGCGACATGTCGTTAAGGCTGACTTTTGTAGAATACAGGTCGCTTTTGACATCACTGAGCTTGACGTTATGCGCAAAATACATACTGGATGTACGGCTGGTGTTGGATAGCGTTGCCTTCATCGCTGCTTCGGTCGGAATCGGTGTCGCATCGACAATGGATACAAAATAACCACCAAATAAGCCGAGACCGAAAACAACTGCGATACCCAAAACGCCTAATAAATAATAGACAATACTCTTGATACTTTGAAGCGTGACATTACCGTAAAACACAACGGCAGTTTTACCCGTTAAATGTTTGGAATCAGCTTTGGAATCAGGACGCCGCGTCACGAATGCCGTGAACCAGCGGCGAAATCGAGTCCCAAGCGTCTTGACCCGATCGACGAACTTTTTCAAGTGCTTGTCCCACCTTAAATTTTGGTCTAGTACTCCTTAGTATACCGTAAAAATAAAGCGGATTCTAATGCCATTAGGAAGAGCGTGAGCATGGCCGGTAAGAAAACGGAGCATCAATGTCCTTGAGCGTGATGGCCCGGTTCTGGCCTTTACACCTGAGATCCTTACACTCCGACTTCTGTGGCCGAGAACAGTGTTCAAAGTCAGCTTGCCTGTTTGCCTTTCCCATCCATAGTTTCAAGTGGCTTCACTTGCGACCCACGTTGTGTTGTGCAAGACTGATAACTATAAAAATAAGCGTGTGAGAACAGGAGTTAGACATGTACCGAGTTATTTTATTTGATGTAGACGATACCTTGTTGGATTTTAAAGCAGGGGAACTAAAAAGCCTGGCTAAGATGTTTGCCCGGCTTAAATTACCATATACGCCGCGGATTGAGGCGAGTTATCTGAAAATCAACGCTGATCTGTGGCGTGATTACGAAGCGGGACGGATCACGCGGCCGGAACTGTTTGACGTGCGATTTGCCAAGCTGTTTCGGCATCAACATCTGAACGCCGATCCGCATTTGGCAGAGCGGACGTACCACCATTTTCTGGATCAGGAAGCGATTATACTGCCTCGGGTGATGGAAACTCTGGATGCCTTAAAAGACTATCGGTTGTTTATTGTCAGTAACGGCATTGAGCCGGTCCAGCGTGAGCGTCTGGCGACCAGCGGCTTAATTGATTATTTTGAGGATATCTTTGTTTCCGATAGTGTCGGGAGTCCGAAGCCGACCGTGGCGTTTTTTGATTATGTTGCCAAACGGATTCCACGGTTCAATCGGCACGAAACATTGATTATGGGCGATTCGTTGACGTCGGACATTCAAGGCGGTATCAATGGCAAGATTGATTCGATCTGGTTCAATCCGCATTTTCAACCTAATCGCGAGCAGATAACGCCGACTTATCAACTGAATGAATTCAGTGATTTGACGAAATTGCTGCTTGCGAACTAGATGATGTGTGGCTTAGTCGGCTAAGCGAATGGTGCCAGTTGTGACGACCATTGTTCCTTGGACCGTTTTTAACAGTAAGGCACCATTGTTGTCGAACCCGTTGATGATGCCGGTCAGCGGGTTTTGTGTGCCGCTAACCGTGATTTGCCGACCGATCCAGGCAGCTTTCGTCCGATAAATCGGCATAATGGTGTCAGGATTTGCAAACAAACGCATGAGATTCGTCAAGAACCGCCCGGCAAGCTCGGGACGTGGATCGGTACTAGGTTTTTCAGCAAGAAGGGTGGTAATCGGCTGATCAGTTGGTAACGGCGCTTTCGGTGTCGGAAAAATATCAACGCCGACGCCCAGCACCACAGCATTTTGTTCAAGCAATGCCTCTGCCAAAATACCGGCAACCTTTTTGCCATTTTTTTGCAAGTCGTTGACCCATTTGATCGCGGTGACAATACCGAACTGAGTTTCAATGGCTTGTTGCAAAGCGACACCTGCAGCCGGGGTGATTAAGGCACGGCTGATTTGCGGGTGGAAGGCGTAACTCAGATAGAGACCAGCATTGGCCGGACTGGCAAAGTGTTTGCCATGTCGACCGACACCGGCAGTTTGTTCACCGGCAATCAGAATTTGCGGCAACGGTGCTCCGTTTTGAACCTTCTGTTTTAAAACCGTGTTGGTGGACGTTACCGTTGCTTGTGTGATCACTGCTGCGCGCAGACGCGGATCATCCAACCATGGATTTAAGCTAGTAGGGATCAACATAAAAACTTTCCTTTCTCATCAATCACAAGTACGCAGAAGTCTGCTCCCGGACTTCTGGCGTACTTGTGTCCTCATTCATTTAATAGCTGTAAGATCGGCCGACAATCAGAAAGATGGCTATCTTTTAAACGACAGGCATATGCCTTATTTAACCAACCGGCTGATGGCGTCGGCGTAAATGGCCACAGCCATGATGATATCTTTAATCGGCATATATTCATTTGCCTGATGCATGACGTTTTCCTGCCCTGGCATCTGAGCACCGAATGCAACGCCGCGCTTGATAATTCGTCCATAGGTACCGCCACCAATGACTTGTTCGTGTCCGGCAATACCAGTGTGGTCAGTAAAAGTTTGTAATAATGTTTTAACGAGCGGATCATCACCAGGCACGTAATGCGGTTCCTGCGCATGACCACTTAACGAAACATCGAATTGGTCGGCGCCAACCGCGCTTTCAATTTGATCACGGATTTTATCGGCATCAGTGCCTTGCGGATAACGGACATTGACCAGCACGCTTTGTTCGCCATCCTGGGTAAACGTGAAGATATCTGGGCTGGCAGTTAACTCACCCATTAGTTTGTCCGTGTAGTTGATACCCAAGTGGTGACCACGTGAATCTAAATGCAGGTATTTGGCGATCATGGTCAAATAGGCTTTGCCCGCCGGATCAAAAGGCAAATCCACCAACAGGCTTGCTAGATAAGTGGCCGCATTCTTACCATCCTTGGGTTCTTGGGCATGGGCACCTTTACCTACGATTTTGATTGTTGTGGGATTCCCCAGCGTCAAGGTAAGTTTGACCCCTTGTTGATCAGCCCAATCGTTGACTTGGGCCGCAAAGCTTTCAGGCAAGTCGCCAGTGATGGTTACTTTTGCTTCTTGCGGCACCATGTTTGGTCGGATTCCTGCCGAAAATTCATTCAAAGTCAGCTCGGCCTCTGCTGCAGCAACCGGTTTTTGCACAATTTTGAAGCTGGCAATTCCTTTTTCACCGTTGATAATTGGAAACTCGGCATCAGGAGAAAAGCCGAAATCCGGTGCCGGTTCGCTTTCGAGATACCGATGCATGCCAACCCAATCGGACTCTTCGTCTGTCCCTAAGATGAAGTGAATCTTTTTATTGATTGGCAGGCCCAAATCGCGGATGAGTTTCAATGCGTAGTATGCAGCGATACTAGGTCCCTTGTCATCACTGGTGCCACGGCCGTAAATCTTGCCGTCGCGAATCACTGGGTTAAATGGGTCAGTTTGCCAACCGGGTCCTGCGGGAACGACATCGACATGGCCGAAGAGACCGAAAATTTCGGAACCGCTACCTAACTCGATTCGACCTGCGACATGATCGACATTGAGTGTCTTGAAACCATCCCGCTCGGCAATTGCCAAGAAGGCCTCCAGCGCTTTTGCCGGACCGGGTCCGAGTGGGTATTGTGAGGTTTTGTGCTCGGTGTCGCGTTCAGAATTGATCTTCAACAGAGTTGTGAGATCAGAAAGAAGCTGGGGTTCTAGTTTTTCTGCTTCCTGCTGCCAATTGATTGCCATGAGGTTAACCTACTTTCTTTCTATCGTTGTCTTTAGAATAGCATGTTTGTACCGCAGAAACGACCGAATCATTCATGAAAATAAGCAATTAACGGAGACGATTTGCAAAACCGGGCATCGGCATGTTTCAAGAATAAAGTTCGGTCCGAATGCTCAGCCGAAGTTTGTAACCAAGGCATTTAGCAAGGGTGTATCAAAAGCAGACTTTCCCAATGCCAAGTGAATGAGCGGCTTTTCTTTTGTAGGAATACTGCGATACAAAGTTAACCACGTGCCCATATTTTCCGCCGTTGGAAGTAGTTGTACATTTTTGGCTTTTATCCAGCCACCTTTGATTTTTAAATAAAGCTGGCTATTTTGGTAGCGTGCAGCCAAAATCCGCGCTTGTTTGCTATTGGCAATGTGTCCGATGACGTCTTGTTGGTGCAGTGGATCTGCATATACAGGAACCCGAAAACTCCGACTGGTAACAAGAATCTTCTGGTGTAGAAATAGACTAGCCCAACCTGCTTGGGGCGCAAGGTTGACCGTTTCGGCAGGCACGAAGGCATTGTTACCGATTTGATAATACGTACTGCCGGAAACGGTGACCATTGACGAAATCATAATCGGTGTTTGCGGGGCTAATTGTTCAGGACGTTGAAGCGGTTGATAAGGGTTTTCATAAACCGGAAGCGCCGAAACACTGGAATTAGCACCAAGATCATTGATACTCGTCGTGACGGATGCGGCTTTAAGTGCCTGAAATTCATGGCCTAGACTGGTGTAATTCGTCACGACACCATCAATATTGAGATTGACCAGCCAAGTCCACTTGTCTCGATCCTCGTTCATTTCATCCCAAACGTAAACTTTCTTACCAAGATCATGCAGTTGCGTGACAAGTTGGGGCGTCACCAAATCTGAACTTAAGTTAATGCCATCCACATAGGTCAGCACATCAAAATTGATCCGTCTCAGCGACCCAACAATTAGGATTCGCGGAACGGAAGGCAAATCGGCTTGTAATCGCTTAAGGCTGGCAGCCGAGAATGAGTGGAACATGACGCGTTTTTCCATATGGTACTGTTTAACCAGTGCCGTGATTTTATCTTCAAGGTGGGGATGCGGTTCGCCTTTAACGATTTTGGTTTCAATCAGGAATTTGTGGTTTGTCTGTTGCTCGTGAGCAAAAAGCTCCTCAAGACTGTGAACCGGTTCACCATTTTTGGTATGATATTGTTGAAGTTGCGCAAAAGTGCTTTTGGCGATGGTCAGGTTGGCGCCAGTCATCCGTTGAATCGTTGAATCGTGTTGAATCACGACCACGCCGTCAGCACTTTCATGTACATCGAGTTCGACATAGTCAGCGCCTTTGTTAAAAGCACTATCGAAACTTTGAAAAGTTTCTTCCGGATAGTTCAGCGGATCGCCACGGTGGCCAATTAGTGTAAACCCTGAAAGCAGAAGAAACAATGGCAGCAACAAAACTGCCACAGTAAGTCGTTTGCCCATGCAGGCTGCTCCTTTCCAGAAAAAACATTATACTTTAAACAATAGCATAGTGAGCGCGAACTGGCGCATTTAAACACGTTAAGATAAACTCGTATCAACATAAGCTGACGAATAAGGAGTGTCAATCTTGGCAGAAAAATATCAGGTTTTTGATATGATTCAGGAAATTACCCGTCTTGACGGGAGCCGTTATTTTGAATTAGGCAACGTCATGTTGAATGGCCGCGCGGAAAAGGCAGCCATGAAAGGCTTTATTAAGAGGGTACGGATTGTTCAGCTGAACATTGCGCACTCAACTGCTGTGGCAACTTATGAAAAGTATATCAACGAGCATTATGAGTTCCCACCTGCCGATTTAACGAGTTGGGAAGAATGGGACAAACCGGAAGGCCCCGTTCGCGATGCCTACCATGAGATTCTCCGGCAAAATCATGTGGGGTGAATTAGGGGCAAAGAGATTTTCACCCTGGTCAGCACGCGAAAACTGAATTTTAATAAAAACCTCAATTTTTTGCATAATTTCCGTGATCATCGTATAACCGGGCTTATCAGCGTGAGCATTTTCGCGAGTAAAGTGGACACGCGCTTTGCGTCACATTGACGCCGCTTATATAATGTAAGGCATATGAAAGCGAGGGATCCGCGTGAAGTATCTAGGTAAATGGCTTATTCCGTTCGTCGCGGCGATCGCTGTTTTTATTGGCCTGCAATTTGATAGCGGCCTCTATACCAAGCCGGTGGGTCAGGTTGAAGCGGTTAAGGTGGTTAAAACCACCACCCACCAAGACGAAGACGAAAATCGTGATCGCATAGTTAAGCAGCAGGTTCTGGTACGCCTGCTCAACACCGCTAAACGTGGTAAACGCATCACCATGCACAACACCTATTCTTTTAGTGGTGCGTTGGATAATAAACTTCGTGTGGGCGAGCAGGTTTTCCTGGATGTTGACAAGGGTGCCTATACCTTGAACAACGTGAAGCGGGATGCAATTCTGGCGGCGTTGTTGGTCTTGACTTTTGGCCTGATCTTTTTGGTGATGGGGCGGCGCGCATGGTTAACCAGCATTAGTATTTTGCTGAACACCTTGATTTTCTTTGTAGCAGTTGAGTGGGAGATCGGCAGCAAGCAGTGGCAGGCGTGGTGGCTGTTTGCCATTTTGGCGGTAATTTTCACTGTGCTAACAGCAGTATTTATTGTTGGGCTTAAGCCAATTGCTGCAACAATTGCGTCAGGTGCTTTGTTGGCCACGGCAGTAGCAGTGGCGCTCGGTTATGGCGTCATGACTTTGACCAATTTCAGCGGTATTCATTTTGAAGAGGTCAAATACGCCACTCAAACGCCGCAGCTCTTATTCTTTGGTCAAATTGTGATCGGCTCTTTGGGCGCTGTTCTAGACGAGGCAAGTGATATTTCGGTTGCGATCTTCCAGCTTCATGACACCGCCAAGGAGCGTTTTCGAGCAGGAATGGCCATTGGGCGCAATGTCATGGGACCGCTGATTTCGGTCCTGTTTATGATTTTCATTGCCGACACGTTTATGGAATCGGTTTTGTGGATTCGTAACAATAATTCAATTGCGCAAACGGTTATCTGGGTGATGGGACTGGGATTTGCCCAAAGTCTTATCAGCGCGTTTGGCATTGTACTGGCGGTGCCAATGACGAGCGGATTAGCAGCGATGATAGCTAAAATGAAGAGGGTGAAGGCATGAATACCATTCTTGCATTAGCCTTGGTGTTGCTTGTTATGATGTTTATTGTCGGTGGCAAGCAAGGACTGTCAAATTTCTTTGCTTTAACCGTCAACGCTTTGTTGATGATTTTGGTTGTCATTTTAATGGCCAGCGGGTTTAATCCAATTATTGTGGCAATTATTTTTGGGCTGATTATTCTGGCCAGCACGATTTTCCTCAGCACCAGCCAGCTTTCCGTGGCTGGACCGGCGTTTGTTTCGTCTTTGTTAATTATGACGTTGTTGGTCGGACTGATTCTTTTGACGATGACGTTAAGCCAGACGGCCGGTTTTGGACCGGAAGATTCCGAAGCACTGGAAGGTTTTTCCGTGTATATTGGCGTCAGCTTTCCGCATGTTTTGATTGCGACTACCTTGCTGGGTACGCTTGGCGCGATTGCCGAAGCAGCGATTGCCGTTGCGGCTGGGATGAATGAAATCAAGGATCAGGCGAGCGATGCGGGATTAAACAAATGGGACACGAGATTATCGGAACGGCGCTAAATACGCTATTCTTTGGTTTCTTCGGCGGCTTTTCTTCCTTGTTTATCTGGTTTGCGTCATTGCGGTATCCTTTTTCACAGGTGATTAATAATAAGATTTTTGTTGGCGAACTCTTGCAGGTCTTGATTTCGGTTATCGCCGTGATTTTGACGGTGCCAATGACGACTTGGGTAGTTACGACAAGGCATGCACATCGTCGAAAGGAGTAACATGCAATATTTTATTGCAGATACACACTTTTTCCACGCGGATTTATTGGGCAACAACGACTTTGCGCCGCGGCTTTTCCCGACAGTTGAGGCGATGGATGCGGCCATGATTCAGGCATGGAATGCGCGGGTTGATGATCGTGATATCGTCTATCATTTAGGTGATATTGCGATGAATCCGGAACATTTTCCCCAACCGCCGGAAGTTTTGGCAATTCTGTTACAGCTGCATGGCCGAATTGTTTTTATAAAAGGCAATCACGACTACGAATCACTATTTAAATTTCTTCATCGCCATGATCCGGGAGTGAACGGCCTGCCTAAGTTCACTTTTCATTCGGTTGGCACAATTATCAAGGACAACCACACGCAATTCATCATGACACATTATCCGTTGATGATGGGTATTGTGAAGCAGACGCTGAATTTACATGGCCACATTCACCACAATAGTGTGAATATTGCGGAGAATATCAACGTTGGGGTGGATGCTCCAGAGCGGGATTTGTTAGTGCCACATTTGGCGTTTGGCACCCCGCTGACGGCGGCTGAAGTACACAAGATTTATCGACTTAAGGCTGCGGTGTTGGCTAAGGAACGCTGAATGCAATGTGATGTTTGACCCGTTGTCTTGCAGGGCATAGGATAAAACTGAAGAGTTAGTTTAGAAATGTCACCTGAAAGACTAATTAGGGAGGTGCCTTGTGGAAAAGCTAGTGATTTTGCACACGAATGATCTGCATTCCCACTTTGAAAACTGGCCGAAAATTCGTCGGTTTATGCTGGGGACCCGTGCTGCGGAGCAAGCAGAAGGGGCGAGTGTTTTAGCTTTTGACGATGGTGATGCGATGGATCGTTCGGTACCGTTAACCGAAGCAACGGACGGGCAGATTAACATTCAGTTATTGAATGAAATCGGCTATGACGCGGTGACCGTTGGCAACAATGAAGGCGTCGGCAATCCGCACCAAGTGTTGGAGCATTTATATGATCACGCTAATTTTCCTGTGGCATTGGCTAATTTGTTTGAGCCGGATGGTACGCGTCCGAGTTGGGCTAAGCGCGCTGTTATGAAGCAGACGTCGGCAGGGACGCGAATTGCCATTGTTGGCTTTACGGCACCTTTTTTTCTGACGTATCAGCCAAATGGGTGGCAGGTTAAGACAGTCGCAGACGTTTTTCCGGCGATTCTTAAGGAACTTGAGGGGACCTATGATGTTTTGGTTGTGTTGTCACATTTAGGCATTGAGGCCGATCGTCACTTAGCCCAGCAATATCCCCAGATTGATGTTGTGATTGGCGGACACACGCACCACTTGCTCGCAGAAGGCGAATTACACGGGACAACTTTATTAACCGCAGCCGAAAAGTATGGCCATTATGTTGGCAAGATTACCTTAACGTTGGATGATGACCACAAAATTAAGACGCGGCGTGCCAAAACCTTTCAAACCACTTTATTGCAAGCAGCCGCAGCAGATCCGCGGGAAATTCAAGGTTATGAAAGTAAAGGCATTGCCTTGTTAAAGCAGCAAAAAGTTGCTCGCTTGCCTAAACATTTGGCAATTCAGTATGATCAGCCATCACCGTTACTTGATTTTGGCTTGGCGGCGGTCGCTGACGCTGCCAAAACCGATGCGGCAATTCTGAATGCTGGACTTTTTCTGACCCCACTTGGCCCTGGCGTTGTCACGCAGGCTGATCTCTTGACGTGTTTGCCCCACCCTATGCACTTGCTAAAAGTAACTTTAAGTGGCAAAGAACTGTGGCGTCTGATTATGGAAATGGAAAAGAATCGCATGTTTCTCCGCCACTTTCATATGATCGGCATGAGCTTCCGTGGCAAAATTTTTGGTGATATCGGGTATCGCGGCATCACGGTTAATCGTGAAAAGCGAACGGTTTTATGGCATGGCAAGCCGCTGGTTCCGGAACGTCAATACACGTTCGCAACGGTCGACAACTTTCTGTTTATTCCGTTCTTCCCAACCATCGAAATTATGGGCAGCAATGAATTGATTTTTCCGAAGCTTTTGCGGCAAGTGGTTGGTGATTATATGGCAAAAATTTTTCCTTTATGAATTCATGGTATACTTCTAAGATTGCGGTTCGAATGACTTATCAGTATAAAAGAGGAGGTTGCGATGTGGGCGAACGAGAGAAATTATCCGAACAAATTGATGTCGCCTTGACTCCGGACACAACCAAAGAGATGCGGGTCGTCAAAGTTGGCCAGGATCTTGTAACGATTGATGGCCGCCGTTATTACATTGTTAAAAACCACCGCGATGCGTTTGACCTTGACCGGTTGAACGAACGCTACAACGATATTCTCGATAAGTACGATTATATTGTTGGCGACTGGGGTTATGACCAGTTACGGTTGCGCGGCTTTTACAAAGATGACCGCCGTGGTGCCAGCAAGGATCAGCAGATCAGTACATTAGAAGATTATCTGTATGAATATTGTAATTTTGGCTGTGCTTATTTTGTCCTTGCCTGTCTTGATAAACCGGTAACTAAGGTAGCTGATCGGCGGCATGATCGGGAGCGAAAATCGATAACAGGCAAAACCGTGCACGGGCAACAATCAAAGCCGACACAGCGGCAACATCATGGCAAACGTAAGCCTTATGCCAAGGTGAACAAGCCATATACGGAAAAAACGACCCGAGCGGCGCATTTTCGTGGCGAACAGGCCAAAACAGTCAATCAAACACAACCACGCAAGCGGCATTTTACGATCCGTCAACGTGAGACTAACAAGAAGTAGGGACAGACTTGAAGTATAAAGGCTATATGATTGATCTTGACGGGACGATTTATCGTGGTAAAGAACGAATTCCGGCGGCTAAAGATTTTGTCGAACGGTTACAGGCGGCGCAACTACCGTTTTTGTTTTTGACGAACAATACGACTAAAAGTCCCGAAGATGTGGTCAAAAATCTGGCGGAGAATCATGACATCCATGTGGCGCCGGAGCAGATTTACACGCCTTCGCTGGCGACTGCGGCTTATTTGACCGATCTCAATCATGGCGATGTTTCCGGGAAGTCGGTGTATATCATTGGTGAGCTGGGGCTGAAGCAGGCGCTTTTGGATACAGGATTAAGGTTGAATGAAGTGGATCCGGATTATGTAGTAGTCGGATTGGATTATGACGTGACTTACCACAAATTTGAATTGGCCACATTGGCAATCAAACGCGGCGCCAAGTTTATCGGAACTAATGCGGATACTAATCTGCCCAATGAGCGTGGCTTGGTGCCAGGAGCGGGGTCACTGATTGCTTTAGTGGAACGCAGTACGCAGCAACGGGCGTTTTATATTGGCAAGCCCGAACCGACGATTATGGAAAAAGCGCTGAAGAAAATGGGGCTGCCTAAAGACGCAGTGGCCATGGTTGGCGATAATTACAACACCGACATTAAAGCAGGTTTGAATGCCGGGATTGATACGATTTTAGTGTATACCGGCGTTTCTACCCGGGATTATGTTTCCAAGCAGGTTCAACAACCGACGCATCAAATTGATGCCTTGACGGACTGGGAGGTCTAGATGAAACGCATCGTTCATTGGCTGACGCTTTGGCTAGCGATTGTCAGTGTTGTGATTTTTGTCACGATTTTGAGTACGCTGCTGACTTTCCCGGTTTATGCACATATGGATAATCTGCCGCAAATTGCCGCCATGTCGCTGGGACAGTTGTACCATAATTATTTGCAACTCATGGCATACTTAGACTTGCCGTGGATTGGTACGCTGCATATGCAGGATTTTCCCACAAGTTTGCATGGCGCGCTTCATTTTGCCGACGTGCGCCATTTGTTTATTTTGGATATTGTGATTGCCATCGTGACGACGCCTTTTGCCATTCGGTGGGTGCGTCAGCTTAAAACAGACAGAAAGCGGTATCTGCTGGTCCGGCCGTTTATGATCGGGGCGGTGGTGCCGATCATATTAACCGGATTGCTAAGCCTTAACTTTGATCGTTTCTTCATCATTTTCCATGAGGTGCTATTTCGCAATCGTGACTGGTTGTTTGATCCGGCTACAGATCCAATCATCAATGTTTTACCTGAAGGCTTCTTCATGTTTTGCTTTCTCACAGCATTTGCCTTATTCGAGGCTATCATGGTATGGGGTATCTGGCGTGGTCGCCAAGATGCGCGTCGTTAGTCGCTTTTTAAAAACCAAAAACGCATGCTCCCAATATCGGTGTGACGTTGGAAGCATGCGTTTTTGCATACCTAAAAAAATTTAATGATTAGATTAACGATCCACAACTTTAGCCGTGCGGGTTTTAACGGCTGCAACAACCATTGGCAAGAGTGAGATCAAAACGATGCCGAGCGCTACTAACGAAAAATGTTCTTTGACGAAGGTCACATTGCCGAAGTAAAAGCCGCCGAGCACACATAAGGTTACCCACAGGAAGCCGCCTAAAAAGTTGTAGTGGATGAACTTGCCGTAATGCATGCGCGAGCCGCCTGATACAAACGGGGCAAACGTCCGAATGAGTGGCATGAAACGAGCAATAGCGATGGTTTTACCACCATGCTTGTCAAAAAACGCTTCGGCTTGTTGGAGTTTATCGCGATTAATCAGCCGGCCAAACCAACCTTTGCCAGTAGAGGCTGCCGCGCCCACGTGTTTACCGATTTCGTAATTCATGGTATCGCCTAAAACCGCCGCAGCCAAAAAGACCGCAAAAAGAATCCAGACATTGAGGTTATAAGCCGCATTGGCAGCTAATGCACTGGCAGCAAACAACAACGAATCTCCCGGTAGGAACGGAAAGACAACAACCCCTGTTTCGATGAAGACCATCGCAAAGAGGATGACATAGGTCCAAGGGCCGAAGCTATTAACGATAGTGATCAAATGCTCATCGATATGCAGGATGAAATCAAACAGTTGGGTCATTGAATAAGCTCCTTTAATGAATTTACATCTCATTATACGGGATAATATGGAAATTTCATGAAACAAAGACAATTTTTAGAAAAACGTCAATAAATGTCGTCTTCGATTTCCGGATGCGAATGCGCCAGTCGACTTGCAGCCGCCGCCGCCATGGCACCCACGATATCGTCAAGGAAGGTGTGAATAATCCCCGGTTCATGGGCATTGAGCTTGGCTAGAATGCCTGGTTTAATCCGATCAATGTAGCCATAATTGGTAAAACCAATTGAACCATAAACATTGACAATAGAAAAGGCCAAGACTTCATCGACACCGTAAAGCCCTTCGTCTTCGGCAATAATTTTCTGCAAAGGCTCCTCAAGCTGGTTGGCTTCGGCGGCCTTGTCTAGTGCAATGCCGGTCATAACCGCATTCTGTACCTCACGTTTGCGTAAAACGATCCGAACGTTTTGGGTTGCCTCTTCAATGGTTAGGTTAGGGATGAACCGTTCCTGCAAAAACATGACGAGTTCGCCGATGTCACTTAAATTAACGCCGCGTTCATGCAACAATTGAATCGTCCGTTCATAAAGCTTTTCTTCATTGGTCATAATCTCACGCTTTCCTTTAGGCTAGTAGGGGGAGACTGATTTTTATCGATAAAGCTGGGTACTGTGCAACGCTTGCCGCCGTTCCGGATAGAGTCGGCTAAGTGCTTCGTTAATGGCCGTTGGTGCCTCACCGAAGCCACTGGCAATCAGCGGCAGTTTCCCCGCATAACTGACGGCATCGCCAATAGCAAAAATGCCCGGACGGCTGGTTTGCATTTGCGAATCAACCAAAATACCGTTCCGGTCGGTTTTAAAGTGCCAAGCCTGGAGATGGCGCTTGTCTGTGACAAAACCATAGTTAACTAGCAACTTATCGACTGTTAAAACTGGTTCGTTGTTACCGCGAACTTCCTTTAATTGCAAAGCAAGCTTGTTCTTTTCCTGTTTAACGGCCTCAATCAAGTAAGGCGTATGGATGGCAACACTGCTTTTTTCCAGTGCCGCGACACTTGCCTCAAGACCCCGGAATTTAGCACGCCGGTGAATCAGACTGACATGCTTGGCCACCGGTTCCAGCGCCAAAGCCCAATCAATGGCCGAATCGCCGCCACCGGCAATGGCAACGTTTTGGTCGCGAAATGTCTCGACATCCTGTACAAAATAGAATAATTGCTTACCTTCTAGCGCCGGATCGTAATCAACTGCCAGTTTACGCGGCGTAAATGCACCGCCGCCTGTGGCAATGATAACGGTTTTACTATGGAAGTCGCCTTGGCTGGTGTGAAGAATAAACGTACCGTCTTCCGCTTCATCAATCGTCTGAACTTCCGTAGCAGTTTTGACGTCTGGATGAAAATGCATGAGCTGAGTCTTCAACTGTGAAACAAGGCCTTTTCCGCTGACATGAGGAAAACCGCCAATATCGTAAAGAATTTTGGCAGGGTATAAATTACCGGTTTGGCCACCAAGTTCGTCAAGGCTTTCTAATAGCAAGACGTCTGCCTGTCGCAAGCCGGCATAAAAAGCAGCGAACATCCCAACAGGCCCGCCACCAACCACGGTGATTTCATATACATGTTGCACTGACATTTGCAATGCTCCGTTTCTATATAGTATGACGTTCATACCGTACCATATTTGATGAATGGTTACCAAGTTGACAGGGGCGGAGAATGCTGGCAAGTTAGGGAGATTGAAGTGGGATGAAGCCCGAGCGTTGCGGTATTTTTTGAAGCAAGTGTCAATTGCGCGGCAACTGATTTTTGATCTTAACGTCAAGGCTACAGGAGGGTTCCGTGTATTCGTCTGATTGGCGCCGGTTGCCGATGCTGGTATACTACGCCTAGAACGATGCACGTTATTTGACTACAAAAGGAGAACAAACATGGATTATCCACAATTAGAACTGGCCGATTTCAAAGGCCCAAAAGCGATTGTTAAAACCAGCGAGGGGGAATTTGAAATTGCACTTTTTCCGGAACAAGCCCCCAAAACGGTTGAAAACTTCATCGGCTTGGCCAAGAAAAATTATTATGATGGCGTCATTTTTCACCGGGTCATTGAAGACTTTATGATTCAAGGCGGTGATCCGACAGGCACTGGCATGGGTGGTGAAAGCCTTTGGGGAAAGCCATTTGCGGATGAATTTTCGAACCAGCTTTTCAATCTGAAGGGTGCCTTATCAATGGCCAACGCTGGTCCTAATACAAACGGCAGCCAATTTTTCATTGTGACCAATTCGCATTTGGACCCGAGCATGAAGGCACAGTTAAGCGAAGCTGGGTTCCCAAAACCGATCATTGACGCTTACCAACAAGGTGGCACACCATGGCTGGATCATCGCCACACGGTTTTCGGGCAGGTATTGTCAGGCATGTCAGTGGTTGAGAAGATCAGTAAAGTCAAAACCGGTGCTAATGATAAACCGGTTGAGCCTGTGACGATTAATGAATTGACGATTCAAGACTGATATTGGTTGCAACTGATTTTTAGGGTATACTCAAGGAGAAATCCAATGAAATGAAGTGTCAGAATGGAATATCGCATAGGAGATATCTTGACTGGCAAAGTCACCGGCGTCCAACCATATGGGGCGTTTGTGATGTTAGATGAGCACATGCAAGGATTAGTGCACATCTCAGAATGCCAGCATGGTTACGTCAAGGACACCAGCGATATTTTTACCGTCGGCCAGCGAGTTGAAGTTGTGATTTTGGACATCGACGAATATACCCATAAAATCAGTTTATCCTTACGTGCTTTACAGACGCCGCCAAAATTAAGCAAGAAGCGTCGCCGTAAGCATTATTGGACCAGTCGTAAATTTCACACTGGCTTTGCGCCGATTGCCGCTCACTTAGATGGGTGGGTCGCTGAAGCACTTGAACATTTAAACGAAGAAACCACCCAGAGATGAGTGGCTTTTTTACGTTAATGCGGTAGACGATTTTTCAAAGTGTCGGGCGTAGCAAAGAAAAGCAGCTTTTTTGGAAGGTCATGGGCTTGTCGGGTTGTTTTGGGAGAGCTAGTGAGATGTCGCTGACGAGTAACGATACGAGAATGCCCGGTGGATGATTTGTAAACTTGATACAAACGCGGGCACGGCACATTATTGAGATGATTTGATATCCAGGACTAAAATCGTTTAGTTAAGTGAGGTCATTGTCGAGGTTTGAAGTCTAGCTGAAAAGACGTTTATTATCTTGGTTGATTGACCAATGAACGTGAGCGAAATACGTCCATTGACCGTTTTGCATCGCAGTTAGGGCGAACTGCTGCATTTGCGACCATAAGCATTATGATTTTAGTGAACTTTAATCGTACTTCTTTGGGTATTGTTCGCTTTAACGCCGAATATTTATGCAATCGGGATTAAAACGTTCGCCATTTATCAAGACTAGCAATTGTTTGAATTTCTGCAATTTTTTTGTTGACTAGATTGTTGCAGTGCTGGTATGATACTTGTTGTTGTCAAAACAAAGGCGTCGATTCATGACGGATGAAATAAACGACTAGTGTAATGGAATGACATTTGGAACGAGTTGAATAAATATTCACTCTAAAAAGTTGTTGACATGATGCGTTGGTCATGATAATCTATCAAAGTTGTCTTTTGACAAGTCGTCCTTTGAAAACTGAACAAAGTTTCGTTTAAATGTGCAGGGTCCTTGATACTCCGGTATCGAGGCAAAAAGTAACATTTGCGAAGTCAATTCGCTAGAACAACAAATCGAGCTATTCGAACAGCTCATATTTATATGAGAGTTTGATCCT
>NZ_MSSM01000034.1 GCF_004123795.1 Lacticaseibacillus chiayiensis
ACATGCAGACTTCTGCGCCGGGGAGCGCGTTAATGTGAGCGCGAGCCGGCGCGGTCAGAAGTCGGAGTGTAAGCGGCCTTGGCGAGATGGCCGGGCTTTGGCCATTGCGCCAAGGTCCTTACATGCAGACTTCTGCGCCGGGGAGCGCGTTAATATGCGCGGTGACAATATGAGAAGGGCGATAAACGGTCTGTCCCGACTTGGCCGGGACAACACGCTTATCGCCGCTTTATTACGCTTGACCAATCGCGTCAGCTCGCGCATGATCACTGCACGTTGTTGATGAAAACAATTATCGCACAGCAAGTTTCACTTTTCTTAGATTACCCTTAAATTATAACGATTCTCTAGAAAAATGCTAGTCCTTTGCCATTGCCAGTAGGCTCAAAACAATGTATATCGGCGGGAAAAAGTACCCATACCATTTGTAGCGCCACAAAACCATCAATGTAAATAAAACAGGTAATACTAAAAGCCAACACCAACCTAAGTGATGGCGGTGAATCATTTTGCCAATCCACCAAGCACTCAGCATATTGATCAAAATGAACAACACTCCGACGCGAATGGCAACACTGAGATGCAATAACGGGAAGATCCAAGGAAGGAGCAAGGTCACGAAGACGCTCCAACAAATAATAGTATTGCGTGGAACTTTGACCCAATTCATGACACGACTCATCAGCGAAAGTCTCCTTTTATCAATGATTCAGTTTTTAATTAAGCAAGTTCAGTAAGAACCGAAACGGCACTCAACAAATACAGCGGCGCCGTTTCTGCTCGTAAGATTCGCGGACCGAGACCGGCTGGCGTGAAGCCGCGTGCTTTTAATACTGATAACTCAGCCGGCGAAATACCGCCTTCCGGACCAAAAACAACACATAATGATGCCGGCTTTTCTGCCAACGCTGCGACTAATGCCGCATGTTCGCCTTGTTTGGCACTTTCTTCGTAAGCAACCAGTTTGACTTCAGCACTATTACCCACATCGTCAAGCTTAGCATACATTGCCACTTTGGGAATTAGATTACGATGACTTTGTTCCGCTGCATTCTGAGCAATGGTTGCTAGCCGGTTCGCTTTCTTGGCAATCCGTTCAGCCGACCAGCGGGCAGTTCCCCACTGAGCATTAAAAAAACTGATCTTCGCAGCGCCTAATTCGGTTGCCTTTTGGACAATCCACTCGGCTTTGTCGCCTTTGCTGACACCACAGACAATCTCAACGGCAATTGGCAATTCGACGGGTTGTGTGACATCTTCGCCAATCAAAACCGTCAGCGGATCAGTGCTTTGGATTATGGCGTGATAAACGTGGCGTTCGGGATCGGCTAGCTCAATCACATCGCCAACCTCATGCCGCAACACCTTAATGGCATGCTTGGCAATGGCTGGATCCAGCGCTAGTGTTTGTTGTTCATGCAACTTATGTGTAGTAAAAAAACGCTGCATCAATCGTCCTCCTCAGAAATCACCGCATCAAGTGCCACCCAGCCGCCTGCTTCACGCCGTTGGACAATCTTAAACCCATTGGCCTGCAAAGTCTGCGTGATTAAGCCAGATTTGTTGGCAATAATGCCAGCTAGTAGGAAGTGACCCTTGGGCTTCAAGCGTTCCTGAACCTGAGGAATTAAAGGCACTAAAACCTCAGCCAAAATGTTAGCAACAATCAAGTCAGCGGACATCGTGATGCCTTGTAGCAAATCATTCGCCTTCACCGTTATGTGACTCACAGGATTGAGTTTAATATTAGACTGCGCATTTTTAACGGCAACATCATCGACATCGGTTGCTAAAATACGGTTGACACCCAGGCGTTCGGCAGCGATCGCCAAAATTCCGGAGCCGGTTCCGACATCAATCATCGTTTCGCCACCACGCACCACCGATTCCAATAACCCCAACATCAGCTGGGTGGTCGGATGCGTACCGGTACCAAACGCCATGCCCGGATCCAGCGTCAGCACAATTTCGTCATTTTGTTCAGGCGTGTAATGTTCCCACTTAGGCACAATGGTCAAAAATCGCGAAACTCGAAGCGGGTGATAATACTGTTTCCAGACATTCGCCCAATCCGCCTGCCGCACGTCAGTTAACGCGATCGTCGCCGCACCGGGATCTAATCCGAATTGCTTCAGCGCTTTGACTTGAGAAGCAATGTGATCACGCTGTTCAATGAGCGAAGTGACTGGTTCAAAATAGCCGATCACCTGAGCCCCTGAAGTCAAATGTGGAATGGTCGTCGGGTCAAACCAGGTTCCGTGAGCATCAATCGTCTCCTTTTTGAAGTCAGCAGCGTCTTTGATTTGAATCCCCTCGGCACCGGCTTCCATCAAAATATTACTGACCGCCTCTATCGCTTCAGTTGAAGTTGTTACCGTTAGCGCTGTCCAATCGTTGTTCATCGAGGTCTCCTTTTAGTTAGTGCCACCTAATATCCAATCACGTTTGACACTTACTCACCAACTTTTTAATACTTGGGATACGGCAAAAAAATCCGATTGTTTGCGTCAGGTTGTTGTGCCAGAATCTCTTCAAAGGCCACATCGTCAAAATTCAATGCAAAAAGATCATTGTCAGACGTACCATCAACAAAATCCATCAGATCGCTTTCACCGTCATCCAGCAAATCCTGCAGATAGATGAACAAGGCATCCACGGTTGCGACATCGATGCCTTTCTTGCCGTTAAACCCAAAAATGGCCAGATAGTCATCAGCATAATCTTCACCATGCAGCCGGGTTTCGTCATAAAAAAGAATCGCATCTTGATAAGTGACCGGCCCGTCATCAATGGTCGCGCCATTCTGGTCCTCAACCTGAATACCTGCCTCACTTTGCGCTGTCATCGTGATTTCCAATTCAATGACGTGGGCATCCTTATCCCAGTTCAAACTAAGATCGCCGTCAAAATCGAGCTGATCCATTTTCTCGCCGATCGCATCTAACATATTCAGTTGGCTCATGCTTGCCATCCTTTCATTTTCCGATCCTGGTCACGTCGCGGCAGCCCCGAAACAAACGGATTGCCAGACACATAAAATCGCAGCGGCGCACTTGTCCAAGGTTCCTTGTTAGGAATGCCGATTCGGGGACTGACTGCGATATTCTGTGGCCGACACGTTGTTGGCGTCAGTTTTAATTGACCGTCATTTAACACAGTACCGTCGAGCTGCCGATCAATCGCCAGCGCCTGACACAATTTCCCCGGCCCGTTCGTGAGTCCGGCACCGGTTCGATGACGTCGTTGTGCCATGTCTGACAGTCCAGCAATCGGTTCAAGCGCGCGAATTAAAATGCACTCAGGAATATCAGCCGCCTGGGTCACAATATTCAGTAAACAGTATTGCCGCATTTGATACACGTAAACCGTGCCTGCTTCCAAGAACAGACTGTTATTGCGTTTAGTATGTCGATTGCCAAACGCGTGTGCCGCTTGATCGCGAACGCCGAGGTAAGCTTCGGTTTCGACAATTAAGCCGCCACAGTTGGCTAAACTTAACTTCATCCCCAGCAATTGTTGCGCGGATTGAAGTGTTGGTTGTGTTGCTAACCAAGGAATTATCATGCTTAATATATTAGCCTAGCTTCAGACGAATGCAAAGGGCTAAGTGACGTTGCCTTCAAAACATCGCCAGGTATAATAGTAACCAACTGGAAAGGAAGCTGAACATGGCAGAAAACTTAGCATTGCGCGCGCTTATCAGTCAACAAGCCGATACACTGGTCTCCGAACTCTACACAGACGACAAGGTCAATGCCCGCCTCCAAAAATGGTTAGCAAAAGTACCGGATCCGGGTGTGGCCGACACTTATAGTTATTTGCTGTCAGAGTCGCGGGATTTTTCCGAAGAACTACTTTATCGAATCTTAAGCAAATTGGTCGAAGACGGCGCGCTGACATTGCCTGACCACAAATAATGGCTAAAAAAAGAGGCAAACTAGCAGTCTTAATGGGCTGTTGTTTGCCTCCTTTTTTGCGTGCGACCCGGTACGGCTAGAAAGCTGGGCGTAATCGGACTCAGCCCAGGCCTCTGCACTATTTCCATGCATGCTAGCATCATGCTGAGAAGCTATTTAAGTTTATCCTTAATCGCCGCAGGAACCGAATCGGCCGAAACGGTTTGTGGACCAGCAATGACTCGTTTTTGCGAAATCTTGGCTTTAACATACGTACCTGGCGTTAATGGCTTAGGATCAGCCGATTCTGGAGATGAAAAGCCGAGTTTTCGTTCTTGACCATCCTTTGTGATCCAGGTGAAATCGTATTCATACGTGTAGTATTGTTTTCCATTCACTTTGTAAGGTGAGCCATCATCATTTTTGGAGGCTTGCTTCTTCCCTTCCGTGACCACTGCATAGGCTTCAACGCCATTATAGGTACTATTCCAATACTGATAGCCGAAAAAGCCTAAAACAAGAACCACAAGTAACGCAATTACACCTATAACTCTTTTCATGAATAATCGCTCCTTTTTGTTAAGAACATTATGCCGATTCGATTAAAAAGATGCAACTATCTTTACCGTCTTTAGAGTTTTCTTAATTGTGACAAAAATGTCATGAACGTAAGGTGTACGTGGCATACGGGCGTTTCTGCGTTAGTTGTATTAGTTCATCAATGCCATCTCAATGAACAAATAAAGACTTGATTAAGCATTTTTCTAGAGCAAAAATAACTACTTCTACTTTAATTTTGATACTTTTACAAGTATAGAACAGTAGCACGTGACATCGAAACATCTGAGAACTGTTTGCGAGCAACAGAGTGAATAATCTGTGCACCTAAAATCAGCCTCGGATACAAAAATCGTTCCGAGGCTGATATCGCTTGTTGCACAACGGTTAAATAATTTTAACGCACATCTTTTGGAAAATGCTTCACAGGCTGATGACTGTTTTTATTTTTATGCGGACTGCGTTTTAATCGGCTAAAGACTGACTGAACTGCCTTGAAACGTTGTGGATCGCGACGGGCATTTTTGACAAACTGGCTAAAATCATGATCACCAATGCCGATTTCCGGTTCGTCATCTTTCTTATGCTTTAACCAAGGCATCATGACACCTCCGACTCCTCGCGCATTCGATGTGAGCGATTGGCGCCTCTCAAAATAAGCAGCATGGCAACGACCAACCCAATCAATGCGAAGACACTATAATTAGGAATCAAAATAAAGGCAATAAAGGCGCATAACCCTATAATGTTACCCACTGTTAGCAATCGTGAATGTTGACTCACAAAATACGACAGTAAATGAAAAATTATGCCAGGCACAGTCAGCCACCACAAATGGTTCGCCCATGTCATCAGCGTCGCACCAACGCTTGTAAAAGAAAATCCGTTGGGCAAAGTTGTCACGATCGCAACAATTAGCATCACAAGGGCAAACGCCCCGTAAATCAAATCATAAAGCGCCGGTACTTTTTTAATGGAAATTTTCAAGTGTCGATCATCCCTTGTTTTAACAGTAACTGTATTATACAAGTTTGCAGAAACCATTGCACGATGATGGCTCCTGTTTATACAAACGTTATTAATCTTCTGCGGACAAATTTTGATACAAGCAATCAAAAATGAAACTGACTGTAAGAAAACCGAACGCGTAACGTGCAGGTTCGCAGAGTCGACTTCCGAACCAGACTAATGGCGTAAAAAAAGCGTGATAACAGGTGTTAAATCCCGGTATCACGCTCTTTCAATCTCAGGAGAGTACAGGATTTGAACCTGCGCGCCGGTATTAGCCGGTTCGACGGATTTCGAGTCCGTTGCATTACCACTCTGCCAACTCTCCAAAACACAAGAACTAGTATAACAAAATGCCTGCGCTTTGGGAAGCAATTCTCTTGAAAAATATCACTTCAATTTGTTGATAGTGGCTTTTGCTGTAAAAGTGAGTATTCATTCAAAAGATCTCTGGAACGTGACAAGTCAAAAATACGATAGTAATTAACAGGAGTTTGCTGTCCGAAATTAGTCTGATTAACTTGAATAATTTGGCTTAAGAAGACTTCGTGAAAAGAAAGTCTAAGAAGTTGCTATGCTGGCGAGAACGATGAAGACGTCATTAATTCATTACAGCTTGCATGATCTCTCAGTATTGCATGATTTTATTTTAATGGTTCCATAAACACTACAAAGATATTGCTCGGTCCTGGCAAAACAACAAGCTGGCTATCGTCCCAATAATCTCATGGATTAAGGAGCTAAATTATTAAGGCTAAAATGGCTCCAATGATGAAAACGATGACGTACTTAAAAAGTATAAACAGATGCATCTCCGGATCCTTTAAGAAAAGAGTATCAATAACAAGACTTGCAAACAAGGTTATGAACAGAAGCTGTATGACATTTGTTTTCTTTCTAACGGCGGCATACGCGAATAACAGAGTGGAAACAAAGAATAAAAAGAGCAAGATCATAAGAATCATGTTGTAATTCCCTGTAGAACTATTTATCCATTTATTTAGATTTTCGAAACTGGTCTGTATAAAATTAAACATTCGATTATTCACCCAAAAACTTTCAATGTATTTACACCACATATCAGCTAGATTGGTTCTAAACTGCTAAAAAGTCTAATAACGATGGTCACAATGCAATCTAGAACGATTTATGATTTAACAAGCTCTTTGATTCTGTCCTTGAGTAAGCACGATTCTATAATGATTTAAGCTGTTCCCAATTTATTTTGTATATTAGTAAAGGCGACACTAAAGTTCAGGAATAATAATCAGGGTGATCAAATACGTCACTAATATTTTATACTTATTTAGTAACAAATGGAAACGTTAATTTTGTTTCCAATATATAATATAATTAATTCATAGCATATTAAATAATCTTTCTTAAAATTAAGTATTTTATATCAGCTGCTGGAAGCTCCAATGTTCCTTACTCAGGGAAAACTTCTTCCTTGATGTCCTATTTTCTCTTCAAGTGTAGTGGCAGTGTCCATATACTCATTCTTTTTGTTGCTCTTCACTCTTCATCAGTCAGCCATTCTTCTGCTCAGTATTGCCTGCTGGTTTGGGGGACAGATAAAGTTTGCCTGTTTACATCAACTATCAAAAGACACCCGTGAGAAAATAACTCACCGGTGTCTTTTTAGCATTTTATTCTGATTCGGATTTTGACAACGCAATCATCGAGATCAAGATGCCTTCTTTAATCCAGACGATTCAAAAAATCTATCAAAAAAGCTAAACGCCTTTGCGCCTGCCCAAAAATATCCGGCTGATAGCGCGTGAGCACTTCTTCGCCAAAAGCCCTGTGCGCGATGTACTGGTCATAGCGCAATTCAATTTGAATCGCCGTTATCCCCTGTTGATGCCCATAATAACGTGTGATGTCGCCACCGCGAAATAGGAAATTATTTTCGACAGTCCAACCCTGATCGATCAACCGGTTTGTCAGCGCTTGCCGAAATGCTTTGTTGGAAGTCTTGTCATGATCGTTGCCTAAGACAATGGCTTTTGGCTTAACGCCCGGATAATACGGATATTGGGCAAAGCTGTGCAGGTCAATTAAATAAGCATGGCCAAATCTTGATTTCTTTTGATACAACAACTTCGTCAGCTGATGACGATAAGGCCAATAAAACATGTGGACGCGTTGCTGCATTTGCAAAGTCGTTAAAGGTTTGGCGTATAGTGAATGATCAAATGTGTTGCGTTGATAGATAGTGGCCGAGCGATAATCATGGTGCGGATTGTAGGTCACTGCGCGGTTGGGATCGGCTACATACCGATTAACATGATTGATCAACGTCGTAAACCCGGCGGCTGGTAAAAAGCGATAGAGTTCCGGCAAAAACCAATCCGTGTTGGCTAGCACAGCAGTTGGTAACAATGCCTGTTTCATGGAATCAGGAAGCCAAGTGCCGCTGTGCGGTAAACTGATAACGACCGGTGAATCATGATCCGGATTCAGCACCGTGTATTTTGCGTTTTGGTCATTCAAATATGAATCCCCCCTTATTGCAAACGATGCACCGTAAAAAATCAGCACCGAACGATTTTCGCCCGATGCTGATTAGCCTTTTTACTTGATTAAGTGCGACATTACGATTCGCGGTGGCCTTCTTCAGGTAAAAGAATAGTTTGACTTTCACCATCATCGTAAGCCATCACAGTGTCCGGAAAGCTGGGATCGTACGGAAATGGCAGATCCACGGCCATTTCCGTATCGGCCCCTTCTTCACTAAAATGAACCGTCAGCTTGCCTTGATTATTCTGCAGATCAAAGCGCAGTAAGTTGTTCAGTGGCACCACACCTTGTAAGTTGCGGTCGATGATCATCCAAATACTATCGATAATTTCGCCTGGCAAGTTCGAAATGACGCCAAATGTCGCGAATCGACTATGATTTGCTTCAAACATGACTTGGCTCCTTTCCTCAGTCCTGCGTGGCAATATCCGCAAACCGTGCATCGACAAAGTCTGCCAACACTTTGGGATCAATGCCAACGGAACGGCCGACTTTGCCAGCTGATACAATCATTTGCTGCTGATTTTCGGCCTCTTGACTGATAAAGATCGGGTACTTGTGGCGTTCATGAATGCCAATCGGTGTGTTAGCGCCGTGTTCATAGCCAGTCGTTTTCACAAGGTCTTTTAACGGCACCATACCCACTTTACGATTGCCGGAGACCTTGCTTAGCTTTTTGTAGTCGACATGCCGATCTAAGGGAACAACGCCAACCACTGGCCCGGTCTTGTTGCCGGTCAACACCAGCGTTTTGTAAATCCGATGTTCCGGAACGTCAAGGTGATCGACTTCCAACTGGGCAACGTCGCCCACTTCTTCGGTCGGAAATTCATAAGGCACGTAGGTAATGCCCGCTTTGTCTAACATTTTTTCGACCAAGGTTTTTTCTGTCTTATGATGTTTAGCCATTGCGACCCCTCCTCACGAAATTTCCATCTGACCTACTCGAAAACCTTCACTTAAAATACTAGGGCAATTGCAGCGAAAATACCACCGTCAAGCGCCGGTGTATGCCATTAACGTGAACATATCATAGTCCTTGATCTTATCACGGCCATGTAAGTCGCTTAATTCAATCAAAAAGGCTGTACCAACCACCACACCACCCAGTTGTTCAACTAGGCGAATCGTTGCGGCAATGGTCCCCCCGGTTGCCAGCAGGTCATCACAAACCAGAACCCGTTGACCCGGCTTGATGGCATCCTTGTGTAAATAAAGGGTCGCTTCGCCATATTCCAGATCATAGCTGGCCTTAACGGTTGGTCGCGGCAGCTTTCCCTTTTTCCGGGCCGGTGCGAAACCAATGCCTAACTTGTAAGCGACCGGGCAACCAACAATAAAGCCGCGTGCTTCCGGACCGACGATCATCTCAACGCCTTTGTCCTGGGCGTAAGCGGCAATTTCGTCAGTTGCTGCGGCATAGGCCTTTCCATCCGCCATCAGTGGCGAAATGTCGCGAAAAATAATCCCCGGTTCCGGAAAGTCTTTCACACTTGCGATGTAATCTTTAAAATTGATGGTCATGATCCTACCTCACTGTCTGTATGCTCCGTCAGCAACATCGCCTCCAACTGGACTCGCGGCATGGTTTGCAGCTGCTGGGCAAGCGTCAGAAATTCTTCGCGCGCTGCATAAGCCTTTGCTGTTTGCAGCGGCTTCTTGGCCGGTGCTGTGACTGGAGAAATAAAAGCACCATCTATTGTAACAAAGTCAAGTTCAAAAAACACCTGAATCGCCAAGATCACCTGATGGACCGTCAAGTGCACGGCCTTAGCGATTGCCGGAATATGGTGTTTGTCAAAACCGGGATGGGCCTTGAGAAAATGCAAAACCGCGCCGAACTCAACGCGAGTCGGAATGGCCACTAAATGACTGGGTGCGCCGTAAAACATGACCGCCACTGGCAGTTGGATTTGCTGCATGACCGTCCGCAACTGTGCACGATTCTCTGGTAAATCAACCAAAACGGCGTTGGCTAACGGCGTTGTGACTTGTTCAGCCGTCAGTGTCGGGCCGCCAAAGGAAAATTGTCGCTCGAATTGCTGCTTGACCTTCGCATCAAAAAAGACATAGGTATGACTGCTTTTGAACTGGCTGCCGTCAACAGAAGGCATTCGCCAATCAATGACTTGCGGTTGCTTGACTTCATAATCTTTTAGCATCAGCTGCAGGCTCTTATTGCCTTGCCAGGTGTTCTGATCCAGTCTGACAGCAAGCTTAACGGCTTGAGCATCCACCAACGTTGCGGCGGCTTCGCCAAAACCAAAGCCGATAACGTTGATGCCATTGTCTACCTGAAACCTCAGATGATTGTTCTCTTTGCCGATTTGCTTCACATTCTGAATCACTTGCGGTCGCAATGAAAAAGTGGGTTCGGGATTTCCTTGACCAAAGGGGGCGAGTTGGCGAATCAGTTCATAATGAGCTAATGTCAAATCATCAATCTCCAGCCGCGCAGCAATCGCCAATGTCGGCTTTGGAACGGTTTTAAGCATGGTTGCAGCTGCGGCTTCCATCTGGGCATGAATCGCTGGCAGCTCCTCCGTTTTGGCTGTCAATCCAACCGCCATATGGTGACCACCGAATGCCACCGCTTTGTCCTTAACCGGCTCCAGGGCCTTAAAAAGATGATAGGCTTCGATAGAGCGACCTGATCCTTTTGCAGTCGTACCATCGTCTTCGATATTCATAATCAGGGTTGGCTTGCCCGTGGCTTCAACCACTTTGCTGGCAACGATGCCAACAACGCCTTCGTGCCAACCTTTTTTTGCCAGTAGCAGCGTCTTAGCCGCTTGATTCTGCGGTGTCTGGGCCATGGCTAGCGCTTCGGCGGCAATTTTGCTCACCAAGCCTTGACGCTCCTGATTCAGCTTGCCTATCTGTTGTGCAAGATCGGCAGCGACATCCTCTTCAAAAGTCGTCAGCAAGGTAACGCCGGGATTCGCATCACCCATGCGTCCTAGTGCATTCAGTCGCGGACCAATCACAAAGCCGACTGTTGTTTCGTTGACGGTTTCCGGAGCAACGCCAGCTTCTTTCAGGATTGCAGCAATTCCAACACGCGGCTGGGTCTGAATCATTTTCAAACCCAGCTGCGCGATCACGCGATTCTCATCGGTTAGACTAACTAAATCTGCAATCGTCCCTAAGGCAGCCAAATCGATACTTTCAAGCGGTGGTTCGCCAAGCAGTGCGGTTGCCACTTTAAACGCCACGCCGGCACCAGAAAGATCGCCAAACGGATAATGACCGTCAGGATGCCGCGGGTGCACGACCGCCACGGCTTTCGGCAGTTGTTTGGGCAGTTCGTGGTGATCCGTGACCACGACATCCATTCCGGCTGCTTGCGCCGTGTCAATGACTGACGCACCAGCCACCCCGTTATCAACCGTAATTACCAGTTGCGTACCGGTTTTCTGCAAGTAGGCGTAGACTTCGGCATTCGGACCGTAACCGTCAGCAAACCGATCCGGAATAAAGACATCAGGATCCGCGCCAAGGCTCTGCAATGTCTCAAGCATGATCGCGCTGCTGGTCAGGCCATCAACGTCATAGTCGCCGTAAATCGTGATTTTTTCATTGTGTTTGATGGCTTTCAAGATCCGTGCAACGGCCTTATCCATATCATGTAACGCAAATGGATCGTGTAGCCGAGAGATATCCGGATGCACGAACGCCTCGTAGTCTGATTGACTTTTAATCCCGCGTTGCCACAACAAGGTCCCCAAAAAAGCCGGCACCTCGAGCGTTTGGCTTAATTGCTGAACAGTCGCTGAATCCGGTTGTGCTACGAGTTGCCACTGATACTGCGTCATATTGTTTCGTTCCTTTCTAACCGATCCAGTATACCAGACAAACCGCCGTGAATTAACCGCTTGCCGGAAGTTTTCCTTGTCGTCGGACAATTGAAGCTGTTGCTTTGCGTTTCCGTAAACCTATCCGTTCGGGCAAGAGAAAGCGTGATATAATAAAAGTGTTAGAAAGCCCTACTCCAGTCAGCGACTTTAACCAGGCAATCCTCAATGAATGGATTGTCTTTATTAGACAAAGCGTAGCGAGGCAGTGGTGTGCTCAAAGCCGATCGCCTCTCGTTACGATTTTAAGGAGGAAGCACCATGGCAAAATCTCAAGACCAATTCAATGAAAAGGCCGGCAAGAAGATTACAGTTTCTGACGAAGCAGTCGATAAGGCAGCTAAGCAAATTGAGAAAGTCGGTTATGTAACGGAAAAAGATGTTCCGGAAATGATCGACCGCGATTACACCCGGGCGTTGTCAAAGAAGGTTTCTGCTAAACTTCACAGCGACAACGATGATGATTACTTTTACGAGGAACCGTTCGATTATGAAAACGGGCGAATTGCTAACATCATCTGGGACATGGATAAAATCAAGACCCGCGAAGAAGCCATGAAGATTTTGGCAAATGAGCTTGGTTTAACCGTACCAAAGATCGTCATGCGCAAAGTTGACGAACAGGTCTTCTAAAATTAAATGCAGACAAAAACGATGCAGTCAAGGCATCGTTTTTTCTTGCTGTTAAATGATGCTTCTGTATCAAGGCGGTTCTAATGACGGAAACTGATTAATGCTCATGCGTGCGGCCTTTCAGTAAACCAATCATGCATCATCTTGGGAATTGTGTGATAATGATGATAAAGAAAGGACGTGAAAGTCATGGCTGATCAGCAAGTATTGGACGACTTTTTTGCTAGAGCCAAAACAGCATTGGATTTACCAGCCGCAACCTACGAGGACGCGTATCAGCTTGGCGGCCCCGAGTTTGCTGATGAATTGGCGGCGTTGGTTAAAAACGGCCAAAAAACCGCCACCACCAGCGGCTTTGAACTCTACACGATTGAACAGGATCCCTTGCCGATCGCCGGTGTCTACAACATCATCTTAGATCGTCAGGATCGCCCGGTTGCCTTGACTTACACGGACAATGTGTTTGTGACGCCATTTGCAAAGGTCGATGCCACCATTGCCAGACGTGAAGGCGAAGGCTCTAAATCATTGGCAAGTTGGCGTAAGATTCATGAAGACTTTTTCAGGAACGAATATCATGCAAATGGCATTCAGTTTGATTCGGTTTCCTCAATGGTCGTTGTTGAAGAATTTCACACGGTGTTTCCAATTGTTCAAACGAGGTGATGAACATGAGTCTCAAGAATCGCACGGCATTAGCGGAAAAGAAAGTCACAGGGAAACTTGAGGACATCCCTCACCCTACTTTAGACGCGACCATCTACATCCTTGTTTTCGGCATTACGGCGCTCGGTGGATTGGTTTCCTATGGTGCGTACCAGTTCTTTAAACCTGAACGTAAGCTGGCGCATAAGGCAAAACATATTGTGGATGATCATCAACGTAAAGGATGAGACGTTATTGAAACGAAAAAGGCCATACCATACGAACAAAACGGGCACTAGAGATTCATGGTTTGTCTCTAGTGCCCATTTGTTTAGTCGCAAAGACACGGTGGTAACTGACATCGTATAGAAGCAAATCGCTAATAGCATCGGTTAAGCACTATTTCCCGCGACTCTCTTCGTCGTTCATCTTGAGAATACTCATAAACGCCTCCTGAGGCACCTCCACAGAACCAACCGCCTTCATCCTTTTCTTACCAGCCTTTTGCTTTTCCAGTAATTTGCGTTTCCGGGTAATGTCACCGCCGTAACATTTAGCCAAAACGTTCTTGCGATAGGCTTTGACAGTGCTACGGGCGATGATTTTATTACCGATAGCTGCCTGAATCGGAATTTCAAACTGTTGCCGCGGAATCGTTGTTTTCAATCGCGCAACAATGGCCTTGCCACGTTCATAGGCAAAGTCTTTGTGAACAATGGTGCTCAGTGCGTCAACCGGGTCGCCATTCAGCAGGATGTCCATTTTGACCAGATCACTTTGACGGTAACCGATGATTTCGTAGTCTAGACTTGCGTAGCCTTTGGTGCTGCTCTTGAGGTCGTCAAAGAAGTCATAAATGATTTCGGATAATGGCAGTTCGTAGATGACATTGACACGATACTTGTCTAAATAATCCATCGTGACAAATTCGCCGCGTTTACGTTGGGACAGTTCCATGACCGGTCCGACATAATCGTTCGGTACCATAATCGAGGCTTTCACGTAAGGCTCGCGAATTTCCTTGATTTCGCTTGCATCAGGCATGTCTGCCGGGTTATCAATGGTCTTTTCCGTGCCGTCTGTCAAAACGACCTGATAATCAACACTTGGCGCCGTCATGATTAAATCCAAGCCGTAGTCGCGTTCTAGACGCTCCTGAACGACATCCATGTGTAACAGCCCTAAGAATCCGCAACGAAAGCCAAAGCCAAGTGCCTGCGAGGTTTCCGGTTCAAACTCAAGCGCTGCATCGTTAAGCTGCAATTTTTCCAATGCTTCCCGCAAGTCGTTAAACTTCGCGTTGTCCACTGGAAAAAGTCCGGAATAAACCATTGGCGTGATTTTCCGGTACCCTTTCAGTGGTTCTTTTGCCGGGCGGTCAGCCAGGGTCACGGTATCGCCAACGCGAGTATCCTGAATGGTTTTGATAGCGGCAGTAATATACCCGACATCGCCAACCATCAGGAAATCACGCTTGACGGCTTTAGGCGACATAACGCCGACTTCTGTCACCTGAAACTGTTTGCCATTGCTCATCAACTGAATCGTGTCGCCGACTTTAACTTGGCCTTCCTTAACGCGAACATCAAGCACCACGCCGCGATAATCGTCGTAAACGGAATCAAAAATCAAGGCTTGTAGCGGTGCGTTCACATCTCCTGAGGGTGCAGGAATATCTTTCACAATCCGCTCAAGAATCTCAGGAACGCCGAGTCCGGTTTTACCACTGGCCAAAATGGCATCAGAAGCATCAAGGCCGATCATTTCCTCGATTTCTTCTTTGACCACATCCGGCTGCGCACTTGGCAGATCGACTTTGTTGATAACAGGAATAATTTCCAAATCATCATCAATCGCTAAATAAACGTTAGCTAGCGTTTGGGCTTCGACCCCTTGAGTGGCATCGACAACTAGCAATGCGCCTTCACACGCCGCCAAACTGCGACTGACCTCATAGCTAAAATCAACGTGTCCTGGTGTATCAATCAAATGGAAGATATAGGTTTCGCCATTTTTGGCTTTATAATGCAATTCGACCGCGTTGAGTTTGATCGTAATCCCGCGTTCCCGCTCAAGTGCCATGTCATCAAGCACCTGCGCCTGCATGTCGCGCTTGGCAATGGTATCGGTTAATTCCAAAATGCGATCGGCAAGCGTCGATTTGCCATGATCAATATGGGCAATAATCGAAAAATTGCGGATATGCTTTTGTCGTTCCAGCATTTCTTCATGATTCATGTTTAATAGTGCCTACTTTCTAAGCGATCGTTTGTTTTCTATTATAGCAGAGCATGAGCTGGCGCGGTTAGAAACCAGAGCGTGAACAGGAGCGCTTAGAAATCGGAGTGTAAGTGGCCTCGCGCCTAAATGGCTGGGCTTTGGCCATTTAGGCGTGAGGTCCTTACACGTAGATTTCTGCGACTGAGAATGCGTTTCCGCAGCCAGGCAAGCTGATTTGGAGTTGCCAGACAGGGATATTAAAAAATCGGTTCCAGCGACAAATTGCCTCCAGAACCGATTTTTTGTGTCAATTAATTTATTGGCGCTTTATTTCCCGCCTTTAAAAGCTTCTTTAACGCGATCAAACAAGGTTCCGTTATGCGGTGTGACATCTTCACCGCTGGCCGCCGCAAATTGCATCAATGCTGCTTTTTGCTTCTCATTCAGGTGCTTTGGCGTCTGAATTTCAACGGTGACAATCTCGTCGCCAGTTCCGTTGCCACGCAGTCGTGGTGCCCCTTTGCCTCGCAATCTAAACTTGGTCTGGCTTTGGGTGCCTGCTGGAATCTTAAGCTCAACTGGTCCATGCACCGTATCGACTTTGATTTCGTCACCCAACGCCGCCTGCGCAAAGCTTAATGGAATGGTCAGATAGATTTCTGCACCGTCGCGTTGATATTTTTTGCTTGGAGCAACCCGGAAAACAATGTATAGATCACCGTAAGGCCCACCATTGGTTCCTGCTTCGCCAGCTTGTTGCAGCCGCATTTGTTGACCGTCTTCAACGCCAGCCGGAACCTTGACATCAATGGTATGACGTTCCTGTTCATGACCACTGCCATGGCAGGTTGGGCACTTCTCTTTGATTTCTTTACCGGTACCGCCGCAGACATCGCAAACCTGGCGTGTCATCATTGTGCCAAAAGCCGTATTGCGTTGTACTTGAATATAGCCGGTGCCGTGGCACTTATGGCACGTTACCGGGCTGGTCCCCGGCTTGGCCCCACTGCCATGACAGGTGTGACAAACAGATTCGCGGTCATAGGAGATCTTGGTATTTTTACCAAAAATCGCCTCTTCAAACGTCAAATCCATCCGGTATTGCAAATCAGCGCCTTGACGCGGTGCCGACGGATTCGCCTGGGCGCCACCGCCAGTTCCGCCAAAGAACTGGCTGAAAATGTCGTCAAAACCGCCGCCAAAACCACCTTGGCCGCCACCAAAGTCACCAAAGCCACCTGCCTGACCTGCGCCTGCATTGCCGAATCCCTGTGGACCATCAGCAGAACCATACTGATCATAGGCCGCACGTTTCTGGGGATCAGACAGGACCTGATAGGCTTCATTTATCTCTTTGAACTTTTGCTCCGCGCCTGGTGCGTGATTGAGATCGGGATGATATTTTTTCGATAGCTTGCGAAAAGCCTTTCGAATGGTGTCATCATCAGCATCCCGGCTCACACCGAGCGTCTCATAATAATCTTTCTGATCCGCCATGAGTTCCTCCTCGATTCAGATCGTGACTGAAAATGCCAATTCAGCATAGCATAATTCAAACAAAAAGCCAAAACCGCGCCGCGGCTTCGGCTTTTTGTTGACGATCTACGACATTACTTCTTATCGTTGTCAGAAACATCCTTGTAATCGCCATTGATGGTACCATCGTCAGACTTCTTATCGTCAGCACTGCCTTGCGTTGCACCTGTTGCTGCACCACTAGTTGCGCCGCCTTGTGCCTGCTGATTCTTCTGGGCGTTTTCATAAAGCTTAACGGTCATATCCTGAACCAACTTGTTCAAGTCGTCCCGTTTCTGCTTCATGTCATCAAGGTTGTTTTCTTGTTGAGCTTTCTTCAAAGCTTCCTGAGCATCCTTGACCTTCTTGATATCTTCTTCAGGAACCTTGCCATCAACGTCCTTGAGCGTCTTGTCGGTCTGGAAGAGTAACTGATCGACATCGTTCTTCAAGTCGACTTCTTCCTTGCGCTTTTCGTCGGCTTCGGCGTTTTCTTCGGCTTCCTTCTTCATGCGTTCAATTTCTTCATCGGACAAACCACTGGAACTCTTAATAGTGATATTCTGTGACTTGCCGGTGCCGAGGTCTTTGGCAGAAACCTGAACGATCCCGTTCTTATCGATATCAAACTTAACTTCGATTTGCGGAACCCCACGTGGTGCTGGCGGAATGTCCGTCAATTCAAAGCGACCAAGCGTTTTGTCATCTGCTGCCATTGGCCGTTCACCTTGTAAGACATGAATGTCAACGGCCGGCTGGTTGTCAGCTGCGGTTGAGAAAACCTGGCTCTTGGAAGTCGGTATAGTCGTGTTACGATCGATCAACTTGGTGAAGACGCCACCCATGGTTTCAATACCCAGTGACAGCGGTGTAACATCCAACAGAACAACGTCCTTAACATCACCGGAAATGACACCACCTTGGATAGCAGCACCCAAAGCAACAGCTTCATCAGGGTTGATACTATGATCAGGGTCTTTGCCTGTCCATTCCTTAACGGCTTCCTGAACCGCCGGAATCCGTGTAGAACCACCGTTCAAGATGACTTTGTCGATGTCGGCATTGGTCAGTTTAGCATCCTTCAAAGCATTTTCAACCGGCTGTTTGGTCTTAGCAACCAAGTCAGCTGTCATTTCATCAAATTGAGCGCGCGTCAAAGTACGTTCTAAGTGCAGCGGTCCATTAGCGCCAGCAGAGATAAATGGCAAACTAATCTGGGTCTGGGTAACACCAGAGAGGTCTTTCTTCGCCTTTTCAGCTGCGTCCTTCAAACGTTGCATGGCCATCTTGTCTTTAGAGAGATCAATGTTGTTGTCCTTCTTGAATTCGGAAACCAACCAGTTGATGATCTTGTTATCAAAATCATCACCGCCCAAATGCGTATCGCCATTAGTTGACAGAACTTCAAAGACCCCATCGCCTAATTGCAGAATGGAAACATCGAAGGTCCCACCGCCGAGGTCATAAACCAGAATCTTTTCGTCTTTGTCACCCTTGTCCAAGCCATAGGCCAGCGCGGAGGCCGTTGGTTCGTTGATGATCCGCTGTACATTTAAGCCGGCAATCTTCCCGGCATCCTTGGTAGCCTGACGCTGGCTATCGTTAAAGTAAGCCGGCACAGTAATAACCGCATCTTTAACCGGTTCGCCCAGATAGTCTTCCGAGAATTTTTTGATGTATTGCAGAATCATCGCAGAAATTTCCTGTGGGGTGTATTCCTTATCGCCAACCTTAACTTTGTAATTAGCTTCGCCCATGTGGCGTTTAATCGAAACAATGGTATCTGGGTTGGTGATTGCCTGACGTTTAGCGACTTCGCCGACTTGAATTTCGCCATCCTTAAACGCAACAACAGATGGTGTGGTTCGGTTACCTTCAGGATTTGTAATGATTTTTGGCTGATTGCCTTCCAAAACCGCAACAGCTGAGTTGGTGGTTCCTAAGTCAATACCAATAACTTTACTCATATGTTATACCTTCTTTATTTTCAGATTAATTATTTAGCAACGACGACCATAGCAGGGCGTAAAACCCGATCCTTGAGATAATACCCTTTTTGCAACACCTGCGCGACAGTATCAGCTGCATGTTTATCATCAGCCGCGACTGTTTGGACAGCCTGTTGAGTATTCGGATCGAATTTTTTACCTGTGCCATCAATGGCAGTGATGCCGTTTTCCTTCAAAGCACGTTCCAAGTGGTCATAAACCATCTGGACACCCTTTTTCAGTGAGGCAGCACTATCATCTTTGGCTTCGGTTGCGAGCGCGCGTTCAAGATTATCGACAACTGGCAAAATCGCCTTTGCTAACTTCTGGCCGTCGTACTTCAGCAGCTTCTGTTGCTCTTTTTCGAACCGATGATTCATGTTTTGAATCTCCGCAGCTGCCCGCAGATATTTATCTTCGAATTCATCACGCTCTTTCTTCAACTGCTCACCATCATGTTGGCTGCTTTTCAGTTGATCATTAAGATCAGCGATGCTTTCTTTCAGAATGTCTTCTTTAAGCGAAGATCCTGACGCTTCAGCAGGTTGTTTTGCCTGTTTGGCGGTATCTGCCGCAGTTTGCTTTGCTTTTTTTTCTGCCATGGTATCCTCCCTTTAAATCACATTCGCCAGTATTCATACAACGATGCTAACAAACATTTTTTAATTTTCATTGATCAAAGTTGGCATAATAATCTGTCAATCGTTTTGCCAGCTCTTCACGGAAAACATCCAGCAGTCCGATCATTTTCGAATACGGCATCTGTGTCGGGCCCAGTAAGGCAATCATGCCGGTGCCATGATCGCCAACATCGTAACTGGCCGTGATTAAACTAAGATTGGCCAGATCAATTGGTTTGAGCTCCGGACCTAGCCGAACCTGAACCGGCGTTTGGCGAATCGGTCCACCAAGCAGTTCCGTGAGATCGCCGTGATCAGCGTCAATCAATGACAAGATTTTTTTCAGTTCATGGATATCGGAATCTCCTAGGTAATCCATCAAATTCAACCGCCCGCCGACATAAAAGCGCTCGGAAGCAGCTGATTTTAAGATGTTACCGAAAATATCCAAGAAGCCTTCAGGACTAGTCAGATACTGCATTAACATCGAAGGCACATCGGTTTTCAGCCGCTGTGCAACCTGAATCAACGGCAAGCCAACCAGTTGATCATTGACGATTCGAATTGCTTTTTCAAGCTCATCGGATGAGATATTTTGCGACACAGTAAAGACCTTGTTTTCGATATTACCGTTATTCGTGACCAAAATTGCCATGACTTGGTGATTACCTAATGGAACAAGGCGAAAACCAGTCAGCTTGATATTGGTTACTTCAGGTCCCAAGCTAATGGCCGTGTAACTCGTCAGATTAGACAGAATTTGCGCACTTTGCGCCACAATCTCGTCCATCTTGTTGTATCGCTGGCTAAATGCCTGCTTGATAGTTGCCAGTTCTTGATGCGAAACACGCATCGGTTCAACAAGATGATCGAGATAATACCGATAGCCTTGCGTCGATGGCACGCGTCCGGAACTACTGTGGGTCTTGGTGATCAAACCAGCATCTTCAAGCGACGCCATGTCGTTACGGATTGTGGCGGAACTGACATGAATAGGCAGCTCACGCATCAATCGCTTTGACCCGACCGGCTCCCCGCTTTCGGTAAACAGGCGGATGATTTCTTTTAAGACGAGCACTTGCCGTTTCGTCAACATTTTCTCACCTCACCTTTAGCACTCGTTTCACACGAGTGCTAATACACTGAATAATATACCAAGCACTGTTAGCAAAGTCAAGGCAACATTGCTAACATCTTCAGTGCTTTCGGTGTTTCTATCCAATGGCGATCATTTTTTCAAGAAAAAAACCGTTTAAATAAGCGGCTCATCAAGCAAAAATTGTTGAAAGACTTCGTTACCTAAAAACTTACCCTTGTTTGTCAGCCGGATAAAGCCATCATTGCGCTGTAACAAACCTTGGCTTTCCAACTCAGGTACAGTCTCTCCGTACACCGCATCAACTGTCAGGTGATAGCGCTCATAGAAGCGTTTTTCACTTACGCCGCGCATGGTTCGCAAACCGAGAAACATTTCTTCTTCAATTTGTTCGGAAACCGGAACCAGGTGATGGGCCAAAACCGGTAAATGTTCGGTATGAAGCGGCGTCAGGTACTGCTTGATCGGGCCATAATTATGATACCGATCGCGTCCAAGATAACCAAACGCGCCAGCCCCAAAGCCGAAGTATTTGTCATTTTCCCAGTAAAGCAAGTTGTGTTGGCATTGATAACCATCTTTGGCAAAATTGCTAATTTCATATTGATGTCTACCATGCGCTTCCATTAAATCAATGGCATCCTGATACATGTCGGCTTCGATATCCTGCGTTGGCAAGCGTAATTTTCCTTGGCGCATCAAATTATAAAAGATGGTTTTCCGTTCAAGAATCAGTGAATACGTGGAATAATGTGGCAAATCTAGATCGAGGGCATTTTGTAGACTATTTAAAAAATCATCCCGGCTTTGATCCGGTAGTCGAAAAATCAAATCAATCGACAGATTATCAAAACCCACTTTTCTGGCGTTGGCAATCGCAACATAAACATCCTTGGCGCGATGAATCCGACCGATCCGCTTGAGAACTTCGTCGTTAAAAGACTGGACCCCGATTGATAGTCGATTGACGCCATAATCATGTAAAACCTGCAACTTATCGGTCGTCAGCAAATCATTGGGGTTCGCCTCAAACGTGAATTCACCAGAATCAAAATGCAAAATGTCGTGAACGCCTTGGCAAAGTGTCGCCAACTGTTTGGGTGTCAAAGTTGTGGGTGTTCCGCCACCGACATAGACCGTTTCGATTTTTTCATCGGGATGCTCTGCCATGACCATCCGCATCTCTTTAAGCAACATCGCAACATAGTCATCAACAGGCTGACCTTCAATGAAGACTTTATTGAAATCACAGTAGTAACAAATATGTTCGCAAAACGGAATATGAATATATGCGCCTGCCATTTTAACCCTTCTTCGCGAAATACTGACGGACTGCCACTTCGTCTTTCTTTAGCTGGCTAATCAACTCTTCGGCGTTGGCAAATTTTACTTCACCACGCAGATAATGGTACCAACGAACTCGCACGGTTTTACCATAGATCATGCGGTTAAAATCCAGTAGATTTATCTCAAGCGTCACATCACGATCACTGCCAAACGTGACATTCCGGCCAATCGAAGCCATTCCTAGATACCAAGTGCCATCCACGTTCACCGTAACAGCATAAATGCCGATACCAGGAAGCCGCTGCTGGCCTAATGTCGCCAGATTAATGGTCGGGAAACCAAGTTGCCGACCGCGGGCTTCACCATGAACCACTTTGCCAGTCGTCAAATAAGGGTAACCTAAAAGCTCATTTGCCGTGTCAATGTCTCCTTGATCCAATGCGTCACGAATTCGGGTCGAACTGATTTTTTCGCCATCTTCTGCCAGCTTTGGTACACTGATGACTTCAAATCTGCCATGGGCATAGTCAGGCAGTAAAGCCATGTTGGCAATCGTGCGTTTCCCATAAGTATAATCAAAACCGGCCACAACTGTATCAGCCTTCAGCCCCACCAAATACTGATCCACAAACGCTTGTGGCGATAAGGCAGCGAATTCCGGCGTAAAATGAACAAAATACAACAAATCCACCCCTAATTGCCGCATCAAATCAATCTTTTCTTCACGCGTTGACAGATACTGGATCGTTGTTTTACTGACGCCGCGATAAACAACAGCCGGATGAATGTCAAATGTCATCACAGCTAACGGCAATTTTTTGGCTAAGGCTACTTGCTTCCCTGCTTTAATGACGGCTTGATGGCCGCGGTGTACGCCATCAAAGAAACCCAGCGTCAAAACGATGGGCTGTAGCGGTGCCGCTGATGCTTGCAACGGCGGGTGAATATCGATGACTTCCATTAAATTATCTCGCATTCTTCTCATTCGCTAAAAACATAATATCCGGGCGATACTGGTGTTTTTCCAATCGATAGATGGCTTTCAAAACGCCAGCGTAATGTAGCCGAATCCTTGGTGCATCCAGCTGCAGGGTCAAAAATCGGCCGTGCCGGACATCGTCATACTGGTCGTTTGTCAAATCAACTTTCGGCAATTCAGCAAATGCAATATCAATCGGTTGGATCACTGACGCTATAGTGCCATCAGTAATATGTTGCTCCAAGTCTCTAAGGCTGACCGATTGCGCTAATGTAAAGCCGCCGCTTTTAATCCGCGTCAATTGACTCATCACTGCAGCGACGCCTAATGATTGGCCAACATCAACTGCCAAGGTTCGGATATAGGTTCCCTTAGACACTGCAACCTCAAAACGAAAACGTTGAATTCCTTGAGCTACGTCGAAAATCGGTTCACTGATTCGCTCAAAGCGCTTTACCGTCACCTGGCGCTTCGGACGTTCAACTGACTCACCGGCACGCGCATACTCATACAACCGCCTACCATTGACTTTGACTGCTGAAAACATCGGCGGCACTTGGGTAATTTCCCCTGTCCATTGCGTCAGTGCCTGATCCAGTTCATGCACCGGTACCGGCTTCACTAGCGGCGTCCGTTTCACCACCTCGCCATCAAGATCTTCGGTGGTTGTTGCAAAGCCAAGTGTGATTTCGCCGGTATAAATTTTCCCACTGGCCATTAATTGGGGCACAGCTTTGGTCGCCGCACCAATCGCGAGTGGTAAAACACCGTCAACATTCGGGTCAAGTGTACCGGAGTGACCGATTTTTTTAATGTGAAGAAGCTTGCGTGCATGATAAACGGCATCGGCACTGGTCATGCCGGTTGGTTTATACAGCGGAAGAATGCCGTTCATGAAGTCGGCCCCTTTCAGTTTTCAAAATTAAAAAAGTTAATTATTGTAACCCATCAAGCTTTAGGCTTGGTATACATGCTGCGATGATGCCTAGCATGTGCCGCATGTTGCCATCCTGCCCAAATAAAAATCAGCACGACCAAAATCGAAAAGAGCCAATCCGGTGTTTTGACATTGATCATCGGCAAACTCAATCCAAGTTTGATGGCAATGAGGCCAACGAGTACATACGCCGCGGTTTCCAACTCAGGTACTCGATCGATAAAGGTCGTGATCACTTGAGCAACAACCCGCATCGCCAAAATACCCAAGCAGCCGCCGATTAAAACAATGACCGGATTACTGGAGACTGCCAAAGCTGCCAAGATTGAATCCACCGAGAAAACTATATCGAGGCTTTCAATTTGAAAAACCGTCCCCCATAAGCCATGAGCGCGTTTGGTCCGTTTGCCTGTGTTGCTTTTAGGATGACGAACCGCATAAAAATAACTAGCACTCATCCATACCAGATACAAAGCGCCAAGTGCCTTAATCGGCCAAAACTGTAATAAGTAAGTTCCAAGTCCGATGGCAATGAAGCGAAACAGATATGCTCCTCCCATGCCATACATCAAGGCCTTTTTGCGCTCCGACTCAGCCTTAAGCTGTTCGGTCTGTGCAGCGAGAACAACTGCATTATCAACGGAGAGCATACATTCTAAAAGGATTAAGCTGAAAATCGTAACTAGGCCGCTGACCGAAAAAGCCAGCTGCCAGTTGTGCATCGAAAAGAATGGTCCGTATAAGGTCCCTAAAAACTTGATCGTGATCCTTCCCTTCTCAATGTTTATTATTATACCGTTCAAGCCAGGAAAGCTAAAGCGGCTATTACGAGAAAGGCAACGTTGCCTGATGACTTCATAAAAAAGGACACGAAAAAAGGATTCAATCTTGACGACTGAACCCCTTTTGATTGAACAGCGCTATTCCAAATTCTTGCGCCGCACTTCATTGATTAACTGATCAATGCGAGCACCATACTGAACGGATTTGTCTTGAACAAATTCGATTTCCGGCACCTTGAACAGCCGAATCCGTTGCCCGACTTCACGCCGAATCAGTCCACTGGCTTTATCCAAACCAGTTTGGGCTGCTTCGACTTTATCAGGTGCATCATCGAGAATGCTATAGAAAATGGTGGCATGCTGCAGATCACCGGTCAGCTTGACGCCGGTAATCGTCACGCCTTTGACCCGCGGATCATTAACATCCTTTAACAAGATATCATCAACTTCACGTTGGATCTGAGTCTCAACTCGACCGATACGATGCTTCATCCGCTTAAACCTCCTGGTGAGCGTGAGCTGGCGCGGTTAGAAGCCGGAGTGTAAGTGGCCTTGGGCGTGATGGCGGTTTGTGCCATTGCGACCAAGGTCCTTACATGCAGGCTCCTGCGCCAGCGAACGCGTTATGATGGATCGTTCACCAGCCCTTCTCAGCCAGCAAACGCCTTTCCTTCAAAATGGCTTCCGTACACCGCTTACTTGACAGGTACTTCCTCCATTGTAAAGGCTTCGATCTGATCACCGACTTTAATATCGTTATAATTCTCAATGGTCAGCCCGAGTTCAAATCCTTGGCGAACCTGCTTAACATCATCCTTAAACCGACGAAGTGAACCGAGTTTACCTTCATACTTGACAATACCATCACGAATGAGCCGAACACCGGCATCACGGGTAATATAACCGGAATCGACGTAACCGCCGACAACCGTTCCGACCTTGGAAACCGGAATCGTTTCACGAACCGTAACCGTACCGATAACCTTCTCTTCATAAGTTGGCTCCAGCATGCCCTTCATTGCTGACTCGACTTCTTCGATCGCTTTGTAGATGACACTGTGCAGACGAATATCGACATCATCCTGTTCAGCCTGCGCTTTAGCCAATGCTGTCGGCCGAACGTTAAAGCCAATGATGATGGCATTACTTGCCGCGGCCAGTGTCACATCACTTTCATTAATCGCACCAACTGCTTGGTGAATAATGTTGACTCGAACGCCTTTGACTTCAATCTTTTCAAGACTTCCTGCCAAAGCTTCAACAGACCCTTGGACATCCGCCTTAATGATGACGTCAACTTCTTTAAGTTGACCTTCTTTCATTGTTTCAAACAAATTGTCCAAAGTGACATGGGTCGTGTTCTTGCGTTCTTCTTCTTGAGCCCGTTTTGCCCGTTCTTCACCGGCAGCCCGAGCAGTCCGTTCATCTGCGAAGACAACAAACTTGTCAGCGGACTGCGGTACGTCATTAAGTCCGGTGATTTCGACTGGCATTGATGGCAACGCATCCTTGACCCGACGACCATGATCGTTGGTCATAGCGCGCACACGGCCAAAGGTATTCCCAACAACAATCGGATCACCGGTGTGCAAGGTTCCTTGTTGAACCAAAACAGTCGCAACCGGTCCTTTACCTTTATCCAAACGTGCTTCGATAACTGTACCGACAGCTCGTTGATCCGGGTTAGCCTTCAATTCAAGCACATCTGCTTCCAGCAAAATCATCTCCAATAATTCATCGATGTTTTTACCGAATTTAGCTGAGATTTTGACGAAAATTGTGTCGCCACCCCAGTCTTCAGGAATCAACCCATATTCGGTCAATTGTTCCATGACGTGCTCCGGATTGGCCCCCGGCTTATCGATTTTGTTGACCGCTACAATGATCGGCGCCTTGGCTGCCTGAGCGTGATGAATCGCTTCAATCGTTTGCGGCATCACGCCATCGTCAGCAGCAACCACAAGAATAACAATATCGGTAATATCGGCACCGCGCGCGCGCATATTGGTAAAGGCCGCATGCCCCGGGGTATCGAGGAACGTAATCAAGCGATCACGCAATTTAACTTGATACGCACCTATATGCTGCGTAATGCCACCGGCTTCACCTTCAGTGACGTGCGTATGCCGTAACTTATCCAGCAAGGTTGTTTTGCCGTGGTCAACGTGTCCCATGATCGTCACAACTGGCGGCCGTGGCTGCAAGTTGTCTTGGTTCTTGTTTTCTTCTTCGAACACTTTGTCCAAATCGGAAATGTCTTCGTGAACCTTTTCTTTCGCGTCAATACCATAATCGGTGGCCAAAAGTTCAATGGTATCTTTGTCCAGACTCTGGTTCTGGTTGACCATAACACCCAACATAAACAGTTTCTTGATTAATTCAGCTGGCTCACGATGAAGGATCTTGCCCAGTTCCTGAGCATTCATCCCAACTTCATAATTCAAGACTTCTGGTAACGGACGCTCTTTGCGCTGTGGCATTTCCTTCTTCGGCTGGCTTTGTTGACGACGCTTGTTCTTCTTGTTCCGTCGATTGCTGTTGCGGTTAAACCCGTTGCGATTCCCAAAGCTGTTGCCGCGACCAAAGTTGTTATTCCCACTACCGCGCCGACTATTGCGGTTGTCCTGGCTGCCGACCGTTGCTGGTTTGGCAGCTGGCGTAACGGCAGCCGGTTTTGCAAAGCGTTGATTGGTTTTTGTAGCTGGTTGTTCGGTACGAGGACGCTGTTCTGTCCGTTGTGGCCGTTGTTCCATTTGTGGCCGCTGTTGTGCACGAGTCGATTCAGAACGTTCAGAACGTTTACTCGCTACAGCTGGTTTAGCCTCTTGTTGACGCTTTGGCTGTTGTCGTTCGGATTCCGGCTTGACAAATTTCCCGCCATTTCCTGCGACGGGACGCGGATTGCCATTGGCTGCGGTCGGACGTCCGGCACGTGGCATTGGGCCGGTTACACGCTGGTTGTCAAACCGGCGATTACGATCGCGCCGATTGCGATCATTCGGACGAGTGTTATTGCCAGAACGGTTGTTATTGTTGTTTCGATTGGTATTACGGTTTCCTGTCTTAGCAGCCGTTGCCGTTTGCTCGCTGCCGCGGTTGTGGTTGCCGGATTTATGCGTTGTCTGCGTGCCCCGAGGCCGTAAAATCGTTGACTTACTTAAAATGATTTTACCGTCAGCGGTTTTGTTAGACCGTGCCGGCTTATGCTCATGACGGGTCGGTTTCTCTGCAGATGCATGCTGATTATCTTTAGCACTTGCAGGCGCTGCTGACTTGGTCGGTTTAGCAGCCGCTGATGTTGAAGGTGTTTTAACTGCTGAGGACTTGCTCAACACCCCCTTGATTTTTGCTTCTTGATCTTGATCGATCGAGGACATGTGATTCTTCACTTCGATACCCAAGTTTTTAGCGATATCGATAACGTCTTTATTATCGACGTGCATTTCTTTGGCAAATTCATAAACGCGTTTTTTGCCCATTTCTTCACGCTCCCTGCAATTTAGGTGAGCAGCTCTTGCATCTTCTTGGCGAAGCCTGCATCTGCCACGGCAATGATTGAACGATCACTACCGATAGCCTGTGATAAGTCCATTTTGGAGAATACTGTCACCAAAGGAACTTTATAGTAGCTGCTTTTATCGGAAAACTTCTTGCGGGTATTGGCACTTGCATCACTGGCAACGAACACCAGCTTTGCATCACCGGAACGAATCGCTCCTAACACCAGTTGGTCACCGGTGGTAAGGCGACTGGCGCGGCGGGCCAATCCCAATAATTTCAAAACGGCTTGTTTTTGCATGGTTACTTGCCGAATAGTTCCTGACGCGCCTTTTGATGATCAACATAAGCAAAAAGATCATCGTAAAAGGCCGGGTCAATGGTGATACCGAAAGCTGCGTCAATCAATTTTTTCCCCTTAGCCTGCTTCACGGCATCAGGATTCAGTGCCACATATGCGCCACGTCCTGCTGCCTTTCCGGTTGGATCAATTGCGACAACGTTCTCCTTGTTCTTAACGATCCGAACAAGTTCTTTCTTCGGCATCATCGTATTGCTTAGCAAGTCCTTGCGCATTGGAATCTTACGCTTTTTCATGGCTCGCCTCCTTATGCCTGTGACTGATTATCAGCGTTTGGCGTGACCGGTGTTGCTTCGGATGTGTTATCCGATTGTTCGGCTTCGGTTGGTTCGTCGCTAATTGCCTCGGTGTCATCGACCTGATTATCTGACGCCGCTGCAGCTTCAGCTTCCGCCTCTGACAACTCATCGTCATCCACAAATTCAACTTCTGATTCTGGCTTAATATCGATCTTATAACCGGTTAACTTTGCAGCAAGCCGCGCATTTTGACCTTTCTTACCGATGGCCAGTGACAGCTGATAATCAGGGACGATCACGGTTGCCGAACGATCATTATCTTCATCGTTGAATTGCACCGCGATAACCTGTGCCGGATTCAAGGCATTGGCGATGTAATCGGCAGGATCCTCTTCCCACTGAACAACATCCATGTTCTCGCCTGATAGCTCATTGACCACAGCCTGTACTCGAGCACCGCGCGGACCAACTGTGGTACCGACAGCATCGACAGCATCGTTAGTTGCCCGAACCGCAATCTTCGTCCGATCGCCCGGTTCACGCGCAATATTGACAATTTCAACCGTACCGTCGAAAATCTCCGGAACTTCCTGCTCAAACAAGCGTTTAACCAAGCCCGGGTGCGTCCGACTAACGAAGACTTGGGGACCTTTACTGGTATTTTCGACTTTGGTCACATAAACCTTGATACGATCGTGTGCCTCATACTTTTCGTTTGGCATCTGATCTTGGCGACCCAAAACAGCTTCGATCTTACCTAAATTAACGTAGATGAACCGGTTATCGCGACGCTCGACAACCCCTTGCAAGATCTCATCTTCATACTGAGAATACTCGTCATAGACAATACTGCGTTCAGCTTCACGCACGCGTTGCATAATCACCTGCTTAGCCGTTTGTGCTGCAATCCGGCCAAAATCTTTAGGCGTGACTTCGAACTTGATTTTATCACCGATTTCGTAAGCTTTGTTGATCGCCAATGCATCTTTGAGGCTCACTTCTAACCGCGAGTCAAAAACTTCATCAGTCACTTCTTTGACAGCATAGACATGGATGTCCCCTTGCTTAGGATCAAATTCCACATCGACATTTTGCGCCTGATTGTAATTACGCTTATACGCGGAAACCAACGCGGCTTCCAAAGCTTCGATCACAACCTCTTTCTTAACGCCTTTTTCTTGCTCTAGAGCGTCAAGTGCTTGGATCATTTCCTTTGACATGCTTTTCTTACCTCCACTAGAATTCGATCGCCAACCGTGCAGAAGCGATCAATTTTCGGTCGATGACCTGATCGAATTTGCGGCTTTTATCTTTGACCGTTAATGTCAACTGGTCAGGATTCAGATCTTTCAAAGTACCTTCGAAGATTTTCTTACCATCCAACTTCTTGAATAGCGAGACATGAATATAGTCGCCAACTGCCTGCTCATAATCCCTCTCACGCTTCAACGGTCGCTCGGCACCGGGGCTGGAAACTTCAAGAAAGTATTGCTGCGGAATCGGATCCGGATCCATACTGTCCAGTTTCTCAGACAAAGCTTCACTGACCAGCACACATTCATCCAATGTGATGCCACCTGACTTGTCGATATACACCCGCAAGTACCAGCCGCCGCCTTCTTTCACAAATTCGACATCCGTGAGGTAAAAATGATGGTCGTCCAAAATCGGTTTGACCAAAGCGGTCACGGTTTCAACAACCGATTGCGTACTCAAGCCACCGCCTCCTTTATTGTTCACTCAAGACTTTCACTTCTAACGGTTTCTTGACAAACATCATGACGCTCGCCAATAAAAAGAGTGAGCATCGCTGCTCACTCACCGCCAGAACCTTACTTTACTATTGTTACAATACCATAGATAACCGTCACTTGCAAACAGGCAGTCCGTTGTGGTAGTAAGCTTCACTACCGACTGCACGAGACTTTGCTAGTTTGCGGTTGTGGCACCATCATATTACCTGACAATTTAAAACAATCCGTCAAAAAGCGAGAGTTGGTTCTCGTCTGGTAAATCGTCTAGAACATGATTGGTTGTCATGTAATCAATCAACGTCTTGGAAACTTTACCACGATTGGCAAGATCTTCTTTGGACAGGAACGGCTTTTCTTCGCGCGCGGCAACAATCTGCTTCGCAACGTTATCGCCTAATCCCGGAACCGCGCGGAATGGTGCCAAAATCGTGTGATCATCTTGAATCAGAAAATCATGCGAATCAGACTTAGTGACATCAATCATTTTAATCTTAAAGCCTCGTTCCAGACATTCATTGGCAATTTCTAATACTGTCAGCAGTTGTTTTTCTTTTGTCGAAGCATCCATGCCTTTGTCTGTAATTTCCTTCATGGCCGCCTTAACTGCCTCTTTGCCATGACTCATTGCCGCCAGATCAAAGTCTTCCGCACGCACCGAGAAGTAAGCCGTGTAGTACACCAGCGGATAATGAACCTTGAACCAGGCAATCCGTAACGCCATCAAAATATAAGCTGTAGCGTGAGCCTTCGGAAACATATATTTGATCTTCAAGCAGGAATCGATGTACCAATCCGGCACATTTTCATTTTCCCGCATGGCTTTTTGCCAATCTTCCGGAATCCCGCGACCTTTACGCACGTGTTCCATAATGTTAAAGGCCATCGAGTCATCCATGCCCCAATGGATCAAGTCCATCATGATATTATCACGACAGCCGATGACTTCTTTTAGCGTAACAATGCCTTGCTTGATCAATTCCTCTGCATTGCCTAACCACACGTCGGTCCCATGTGAAAGGCCAGAGATTTGAAGCAATTCGCTGAAGGTTGTCGGTTTGGTTTCTTCGAGCATGCCCCGGACAAACCGAGTACCAAACTCAGGAATACCCAGTGTACCCATTTTCGAATTGATCTGTTCAGGCGTAACCCCAAGACTTTTAGTACCAGAAAAGAGCGCCATCACACCAGGATCATCGGTTGGAATGGACTTCGGCTCAACTCCGGATAAATCCTGCAACATCCGAATCATGGTCGGATCATCATGGCCCAGGACATCCATTTTCAAAATGTTGTCATGAATCGAATGGAAATCAAAATGAGTCGTCATCCAGGCAGCATTTTGATCGTCAGCCGGATATTGGATCGGGGTAAAATCGTAAATATCCATATCAGCGGGAACAATTAGAATGCCGGCTGGATGTTGTCCGGTTGTCCGTTTAACACCGGTATCACCTTGCGCTAACCGATCAATTTCGGCACCGCGCAGTTGCTGGCCGGTGTCACGTTCATAAGCTTTGACATAACCATAAGCCGTTTTGTCAGCAACCGTACCGATTGTCCCAGCCCGAAAACTGTGATCCTCGCCAAACATGACCTTGATATAGTTATGTGCGATCGGTTGATAATCACCGGAAAAGTTCAAATCAATATCCGGTACCTTATCGCCATGGAACCCGAGGAAGGTTTCAAAAGGAATGTCATGGCCATCTTTATGCAGCTCGGCACCACATTTCGGGCAGACCTTATCAGGCAAGTCAAAACCGGAACCGACTTCGCCATGCGTAAAGAATTCGCTGTATTGACACTTAGGACAGCGATAATGCGGCGGCAGCGGATTAACCTCGGTGATGCCCGCCATTGTCGCCGCCAGACTAGAGCCAACCGAACCTCGCGAACCAACCAGGTACCCGTCCTTGTTCGACTTTAAAACCAGTCGTTGGGCAATGTTGTAAATGACCGAGAACCCGTTACCAATAATACTTTTTAGCTCTTTGTCTAGCCGTTGTTCGACAATTTCCGGCAAAGGATTGCCATATAATTCATGGGCGGTGGTCATGACATCATGCTTGAGTTTGTCCTCCACGCCCGGCACATCAGGTGTATAAAGTTTCGTCTTGACTGGCGAAATGTCATCGTCAATCCAGTCAGCAATCAGATTGGAGTTGGTCACAACCAGCTCTTTGGCCTTGTCAGCACCTAGCCAGTCAAATTCATCCAGCATTTCCCGAGTTGAGCGAAAATGGACATCAGGCAGACTGTGGCGATTCAGCGGATTCGCACCGCCTTGACTATGAATCAGTATTTTGCGATAAATAGCATCATGCTGATCCAAATAATGGACATCCCCAGTGACCACCACCGGTTTCTCCATCTCATCGCCAATTTTAATGATCTTTTGAAGAATATCTTTTAGATGGGATTCACCTTTAATCAAATCTGCTTCCAGCAACGGCTGATAGACCGGTAACGGCTGAATTTCAAGATAATCATAAAAAGCGGCCTTTTCGCGCGCTTCGGCTTCACCTTTTTGCATCATCGCCGTGAAAACTTCACCATTGGAGCAGGCCGATCCGACTAGCAAACCTTCACGCAGTTTTTGCAATTGGCTGCGCGGCACTCGTGGTACGCGGTAGAAATATTTGACATTGGACAATGAGACCAGTTTGAATAGATTCTTCAATCCCGCCTGCGTCTTAGCAAAAACCACAGCATGACTCGGACGGGCAGCCTTGTAAGCATCACCGGCGCCGACTCGGTCATTCAGTTGATTAAGTTTGGTCATACCATAAAGCTTGGCCGCTTCTTTTTCCAGCGCATAAAGTAAATAACCGGTTGCTTCGGCATCGGCGTTCGCGCGATGGTGGTGTTCCAAACTGACTTTATATAGTTTGGCCAACGTATCGAGCTTATGATTCTTGCGTTCCGGATGTAACATACGAGATAATTCCAGCGTATCAATGACAGGATTATCAATGTCTGGAAGTCCGTGGCGTTCATACCCGTTGTCAAGAAAGCCCACGTCAAAAGTTACATTGTGACCGACCATAATGGCACCGTCACAAAATTGCTGGAAAAGTTTGAAAACTTCTTCTTCCGACTTCGAACCGTGGACCATATCATCGGTAATGTGCGTCAAATTTATTGTCAATTCTGACAAAGGAAAACCGGGATCGATCATTTCTTCAAACTGGTCAATCACTTGGCCGTCTTTCATCTTAACCGCAGCGAGTTCAATAACCTTGTCATAGACCGCTGACAGTCCGGTTGTTTCAACGTCAAAGACGACATATTCGGAATCAGCAAGATCGCGGGGATCGTTTGCGCGGTAAGCGACAGGCGTGCCATCGTCAACTAAGTTAATTTCAACGCCATATAGCATTTTTAAGCCGGCTTTATCTGCCGCTGTGTGTGCTTCTGGGTAAGCCTGCAAGCCGGCATGATCTGTCACAGCGATCGCTTTGTGACCCCATTCTTTTGCGCGGTTAACAAAATCGGTGATCGAATTAGTGGCATCCATCTGGCTCATGTTGGTATGCAAGTGAAGTTCTACCCTTTTTTCGCCTTCCACGTCATCAGTCGGATCTGGATGTGAAACAGTTTGAATGTCCTGGGCATTAATCGTCAATTCACGGGAATAATTATCTTCCTGAACACTGCCACGGACGCGGAGCCACTGGCCTTTCTGAACTCTGGCAAACATCGCCTCATCATCAGCGCCATTACTAAACTTCTTGGCAATGAAACTGGAACTGTAATCCGTGATTTTAAAAATTAATAATTGCCGTTTGGATCGTAACTCACGCACTTCCACATCAAAAACGTAGCCTTCGACGGTAACCGACCGTTCTTCTTGCGTGATGGTCACCATCTGCTGTGGCGGGTCACTCATTTTCAGCTGACGACCCATTTGTACAGGACCATCAGTGCTTTCTTGTTTCTGTTTGGCGGCTTGACGTTTAACTACTTCGGCCGCAGCTTGCGCCATTTTGGCCGTTTGGGCAGCTTTTTGGGCTTCGAAGGCGGCCACTGACTGTGCAGCTTGCTCTTCATCAACATCTGCCTGCATCCGCAACCCGGTGAATCCGACTTGCTGATAGGTTTCCTCAAGCTTACCCAAACCCTGATGAATCAAGTATTGGCGAACCTGTTCGTTTTCCGCAGTGATCACCGCACGATCATTGACTAGTGTCGGAACCTGCTTTTCACACAGCTCGCGCACAATTCCGGTGCCGATTTCCGCATTTTGCACGACAAACCGCCAGTATTGGGCCAGCAGTTCATCGGTAAAAACGGCATGAGCCACTGAAATAGTCAAGTTAGTTTTAGCAATTTGTTTAAACGCAAGCGGTAATTGGGTCGCCAATGTATTAAAAATCTGAAACGGTAAAATCGCGGGAAATCCCAGCGTAAAGTCATACCGCTGGGATTGCTCGTGGATTGTCACACCTTGGACCACACCTTCTGCCAGCGCCGGATCATTTTTGACATCCGCTGGCAAATCAAGTTGATCCAGTAATTTTTCAAACATCTCATGTTGGGATAAAACCAAATTGTGCACCCCTCTTAGATGGCAGAAACTGGGACAAACCGCCACGTGGTGATTAATGCCATGTCGAAACTTGCTTTTGACATGGCGATCATCGGATTGACGATTTTGCCCCAGCATCATCGTAATCAATTATGCTTTTGGCTGTTCTTGTTTATGCAGTTGGGCCATGAGGATTTTGATCGAACTGATCAGCTCTTCCTTCTTGACTTCAATGGTCTCGCCGGTTTTACGCAACTTCAGTTCAACAATCTCGTCGACCGCTTTTTTACCGACTGTCACGCGTAACGGCACACCGATCAAGTCAGAATCAGCAAATTTAACCCCCGGTCGCTCATTACGGTCGTCAACCAAAACGCTGTAACCAGCCTCTTCAAGCATACTTTCAATTGAGGCGGTCAGCGTCTTTTGTTCCTCGCGTTTTAGATTAACCGGAATTAAATGAATGTCAAATGGTGCGATCGTCGTTGGCCAAATCAGGCCGTGATCGTCAGCTTGCTGTTCCGCTATGGCTGAGAGCAAACGGGAAACGCCAATTCCATAAGAGCCCATGATAATCGGTTGGCTGCGGCCATTTTCGTCGAGAAAATTGGCGCCCATGGTTTCTGAGTAACGTGTGCCTAGTTTGAAGATATGGCCGATTTCGATTCCACGCGTGAACTTAAGCACGCCCTGACCATCCGGCGAGACTTCACCTTCCTTGACAAACCGGATATCAGCAAAGCTTTCCGGCGTAACATCGCGGTCAAAGTTAACATTTAGAAAATGGGTGTGAGCCTTATTAGCACCTGCAACCAGGTTCGTCAAGCCGCTTAAACTGTTATCGGCAATAATCCGCACGTCTTTATCAACGTTGACCGGACCGATATTGCCAACTTCGGCATGCATGACCGTTTCAACCTGCTCAGGGGTTGCCATTTCAAGAAAATCCGCGCCTAAGATGTTCTTTAGCTTGGTATCGTTCACTTCATAATCGCCACGCACCAACGCCAACACTGGCGCACCATCAGCCATGAACAAAACAGCCTTAATCAGTTTTTGCTCAGGTACTTTCAATAATGCTGCAACTTCAGCGATAGTCTTGGCATCTTTAGTATCAACCGGTTTTAATTCCGCCTGGGCTTCTACGCCTTGCTTAGGTAAGGCCATGCTGGTAGCCATCTCCAGATTAGCAGCATAGTCAGAACTATCGGAATAAACAATGGTATCTTCACCGATTGGCGCAATGGCGGAGAACTCCTTGGAATCCTTTCCACCCATGGCCCCACCATCACCGATAATGGTGCGATAACGCAACCCTAAGCGATCAAAGATATTGGTGTAAGCATGTTCCATCTGGCGATAAATCGTGTCCAGATCATGATCATTGCTGGTAAACGAATAGGCATCCTTCATAATAAATTCGCGACCTCGTAGTACCCCGTAACGCGGGCGATCTTCATCGCGAAACTTATCCTGAATTTGATAAAGAACCAGTGGCATGCGTTTATAAGACTTTAGTTCATTACGTACCAAGTCCGTGAAGGTTTCTTCGTGAGTCGGTCCCAGAATCATTTTACGATCCTGGCGATTTTTCAACTTAAACAAGTTCGGTCCATAAGTTTCATAACGTCCGGATTCTTCCCAGAGTTCAGCCGGCAACAAGACTGGCATTTTCATCTTAACCGCATCAATCTTCGTCATTTCATCGTCAATGATGGCTTCAATGCGAGTTAGGACGCGTTCAGCGAGCGGTAAATAAGCGTAAACCCCAGCCTGAACTTGACGAACAAAGCCGGACCGCAACATCATTTTATGTGATTTTGCTTCCGCCGAACTCGGTACTTCTTTTTCTGTGGGAATAAACATCCGTGATTGTTTCATGTCAGCCTCCAAAGCTAGTTTATTTAAAAGTAACGCATAATGTCATTAATTGTGACGGCGATCATCAGTAAGACCATCAAACCCAGCCCAATCATCGTGATAACACCTTCAGTTTCCTGTTTGAGTGGTTTACGCCGAATGATTTCGATCAGATTTAATAAAATTTTTCCGCCGTCCAAAACTGGGATCGGCAGTAAGTTTGAAATACCCAAACCAAGGCTCAGGTAACCCATGAAGAACAGCAAGCCGGCCAATCCGCCTTTTGCGCTTTGACTGGTCATGGTATAAATACCAACCGGCCCAGCCAGCTTATTGAGTGAAAAGCCTCCAGTTACCATCGACTTCAAGACATCCCAAGTGCGAACGGCTAAATCCCAAGTCTGGGTAAACCCATAAGTAAAGGCGCGCACTGGTGACTTATCAACGGGCACCATCACGCCAATCTTGCCTTCCTTATCCGGTTTAATCGCAATATTTTGCGTTTTGCCATCTTGCTTAACGGTAAACTTGACCGATTTGCCGGCATGTTTGCTGACCTGAGTCGAAAGATCGGTAAATGAATGAATCTTTTTACCATCGATCGATTCAACCCTAGCATTCGATTTAAGTCCTGCTTGGGCAGCCGGGTAATCAGGAAGAACAGTTCCGACTTGATTGGTATTAAAAATTTGCACACCAAAAACCAGACCATAAACGATGAACGTTAAAATAGCGAGAATAAAGTTATTCATCGGTCCGGCAAAGTTAACTAGTAGTCGCCGCCAAACCGGGGCATTTTGAAATTGAACGTCTTCCGGCGCAATTTGGACTTCCGTGCCGTCTTCTTCGATGATGGTGGCGTCATGATCAACGTGCCAGGTTTGCAAGGCCTCTTCATCACCATTTGGATAACCTTCGATGACGAGATCCTTGACCAAATCAACTCGACTGACCTGAACCGGCATGCCGCCTTCTAATGTGGTTTTGTCACTGGCATTAATACGGACAACTTTACCGGCATCGTTTAAAATCAGGCTCAACATCGTGCCTGGTTTGATATCATCTTCATCATCCTGCCAGCCTGCCATACGCACATAACCGCCCAACGGCAGCAAGCGTAATGTATAGGTTGTATTATTTTTACGCGACGCCCAAAGTTTAGGTCCCATTCCAATTGAAAATTCACGCACCAGAATACCGCTGCGTTTTGCAAAATAGAAATGGCCAAACTCGTGAACCACCACAAGAATGCAGAAGATAACAATAAAGGCAATGATTGTGGTCATATGTGCTCCTTAGAAGTTAGACAATGCCAAAGAGATGCAACATTGGCAATACCAGCAGTAAACTATCAAACCGATCCAAAATGCCGCCGTGTCCCGGCAAAATTTTCCCGGAATCTTTGACACCGTAGAACCGTTTCAACGCGGATTCAATTAAATCTCCGATTTGCCCGATAACGGATAAACACAGCGCAATACCCATCATCGGCCAAAATGTATAATATTGTGGCAAAAACATTAAGTAAATTGCAGCGGTAATCAAGGCAAGAACGATACCGCCGATGCTTCCTTCAATCGTTTTGTTGGGACTGATCGCCGGCCATAGTTTGTGACGGCCTAGCTTACGGCCGATCATATAAGCACCGGTATCAGTGAGCCAGACAATTAGCAATGCAAACATCAACGTATCCAAACCTGCATTATTCCGCACACTGATCAAATAATGAAAACCGGTCCCAATGTAAAAAAACGACAGCACCGAAACGCCGATATCGTCGAAAGTTGTCCGATTTTTGGTCGTGACCGTTAAAAATAGCAACAAGGCAACCGCAACATAAATCAAATCAATGCGACCCAAAAAGGGAGGCAGCCAGCGGAAGAAGCTATTTGGCAAAACGACGACCAAGACACCAAGCGCCGCAATCAGAAAATCCGGCGAAAGAATAATCCGCTTCCGCATGATATAAACTTCTGACAAAGCGATCAATGCCAGAATTGCCCCGGCTGTATCGATCCAACCGCCGCCCAGGATTAAAATTGGAATAAAAATCGCTAAGGCAACGACCGCCGTTATGACCCGTTGTTTCATGATAATAAATCCTCCATCACCATTTCAATAATTGATTACTTCTTCAAACCGCCAAAGCGACGATCCCGCGCTTGGTAGGTTGCGATCGCCGACTGAAGAGCAGCCGGTGAGAAGTCCGGCCAATAATCGTCCACAAAAACCAGTTCACTGTAAGCAATTTGCCACAGTAAAAAGTTGGAAATCCGCAGCTCGCCACTGGTCCGAATCAGCAGGTCCGGATCCGCCAACGGGCCCAGAAATCCTGTCATCAAAGCAGAAGAAAAACGGGAATTATCAATTTCCTCTGGCTTGAGCGCACCTTTTTGAACCTGCTTAGCCAACTTTTTTGCGGCATGTACCAGTTCATCCCGACCGCCATAGTTTAACGCAAAGTTCAGGATCATCCCGGTATTATTCGCTGTATCAGCCATTGCCTTTTCACTCGCCTGACGTGTCGCATCAGGCAAGTCGGTCAACTCACCCATAACTTCAACTTTAACATTTTCCTTAATTAAATCAGGCATAAAGTCATTAAAAAAATCCACCGGCAAGCGCATCAGGTAATTAACCTCGGAACCAGGCCGCTTCCAATTTTCGGTTGAAAAAGCATACAAAGTCAAAACCTTAACGCCAAGGCGACTCGCTGCCTTAGTAATGGTTTTAACATTTTGCATGCCTTGCTTATGACCGGCAACTCGCGGCAAAAATCGCCGCTTCGCCCACCGGCCATTACCATCCATGATAATCGCAATATGCGCAGGAATCCGTGAAAGATCGAGTTTTGCTTTAGAATCCTTGGCTGTGGCCAAACTGGCGCCTCCTCACAACGTCCATGGTACCCTCAAGTACCAAATGTCTTAAACGATTGTAGCAGAAAAAAGGCAAGAGCGCGAGCCGGCGCGGTTAGAAGCTGGAGTGTAAGTGGGCTTGACCGTGATGGCCGGGTTGTGGCCATTGCGGTCAAGGCCCTTACATGCAGGCTTCTGCGCCGGGGAGCGCGTTTCGATGCAGCATCGGCGAACAGTACTTCACTCAACACCGGCAGTCGAAGTTCTAGAGCCATTGCGACCAAGCCCCTTACACGCAGACTTCTGCGCCAGCGACCGCGCCCCCGTATAGCATCTTCAAAACATCCTCACACCAGCAAAAACAAAGAGATTGAGCCATAATTCGTATAAGATGTCTTTGAATCACTGAATTCCGAACGATACAAAATCCTAGGCAATTAGTCCCGTGCCGTGCCAAACTCCGCAATCTCCGGCCAGATGGGGCTCAGCTTTGGCACTAGTGTCTTAACGCTTCTTTCAAATCATCTATGGCAAAACAAAAGGCGAACAACATTCTGCGGTCGGCCCTGTCAAGTTGACAGATGAAATAATATAAAATTTTGGTAGCTTTTAGATGGCCTTATTCCAGTATTCTTCTGGGGTAAGGCCGTCTCTTTGTCCTGAACGATTATCGTGATTGAAATAGTGGATCCCATCTTCAACGAGCTGGACGAATTCCTTGTAAGTCTTTGCCATTGGATGACGATCCATCCACCGCAGTTTAAATTCGTTCCACCAGCGCTCCAT
>NZ_MSSM01000035.1 GCF_004123795.1 Lacticaseibacillus chiayiensis
TGGAAAGTTTCTGGAGTCAATTTAAGACTGAGGAGTTGGCGTTCAAACACCCACTATCTGAGATTGAACTTATCGCCATCATCAAGAAGTACATCAATTGGCATAATAAGGAAAGACGCCAATTAGCATTAAACGGCATGACCCCGGAAGAATATCGGAATCATGCCGTTCAAGAAAGTGCATAAGCCTTTAATTATTTGACTGTCTACTTGACGCGGAGCCGCGCCAACCACCCTCTTTTTGAACATACTATTTATTAGATTTGCCCTGCTGATCTTCATCTCCAGCGGTATTTCCCGCTGAGTCTGGTTTGTTGGCAACTGAATTGCCCGATGTTTTCGAACCGGTTTGTTTCTTTTGCTTCGGCGCCGTCTCTTCATCAGGGAAGATCAAGGTAAACGTGGTGCCTGATCCTAATTCAGAATCAACATCAATAGTGCCACCATGCAATCCCATCAGTTGATGGACAATAGCCATTCCCAGACCGGATTCGCCATATTTCGTATTTTTCCGTGACGGATCAGCTTTATAATAGCGTTCCCAGATGTTCTTCATCTGATCCTTGGACATACCAATACCTGTATCGCTCACCCTAAACTCGGTTTGGTGATAGCCTAATTTCCCGTTAATGGTAATCTGACCATTTTGTGTAAACTGCACGGCATTTTGAACAATGTTGAACAGGATCTGGACAAATCGATCGTGGTCAGCATAAGTTGGCAGTTTTTCCGGCGCTTCAATCGTGATCTTGTCACCGGCTTCTTCTGCCTTTTGTGCCAGTTGTTCAGTAATATTATCGAGATCTTTCCGGGCATTGAAAGTGTGTTTGCTCAAAAGAATCTGATTTGTTCGGATTTTTTCATAGTCAAGATTTTCGTTAACCAGCCGGATCAAACGATTGGTCTCATTGCGCATGAGTTCAATACTCTTCCCTTTACTCTCTTCGGGAATCGCATCATAAGCCAAACCCTCCAACAAGCCATTAATGGTTGTCAACGGTGTTCGCATTTCGTGAGCCGCATCCGCCATAAACTGGCGACGCCGATCTTCTTGACGCTGAATTTCCTGCTGACTGGCTTTTAAAGACGTCACCATGTCACGAAAATCATCAGCTAGTTCTGCCACTTCATCATGGCTGCGGCTCTTCATCTTAACGGTCACATCATAGTTACCTTCCGCCACCTGATGCGTTGCTTGGCGCAGTTGATTGATACGCCGCACCTGATAAGACGCAATAAAGTAGCTAATAATAAACGCTGCTAACGTTGATAAAACAAAAGCAATCAACAAGTTGTGCTCGGTCTTGCTGATAGAGCTTTGAATTTGCTCGACCGGTGCAAAAGCCGCAATGACAAATAGTAGCTTTTCACTCAAAAAAACTGGCTGGTAATAAATCGTCATATTTTGGGATCGGCCGCTCACAGGATTTGTCATCAGCTCCGGTACCGCAACGGCCGACCCTTGGTTTAGCTTCTTCCAATAGCTTGATTTAATCGGTGCCATCTGGCTTTTTTGCGATACCGGATATTTGGCCACATTATTCGCATCATAAATCACAAAATGGACGTGTTGATCGCTGAGAATCTCTTCGGAATTCTGAATAAAACGCGCATTGATCACATAAGTATTCTCGTCAACAGCGTTGTTCTTTAAAACATCAGTGTACTGCTCAAGCTGCTTAAACCCATTTTCCCAAACCGTATTGGTTGTCGAACGAATGAACAGAATCGATACAATTACCAAAGTCACCATGATAACTGCGAAAAAACCGAGTAACTGTTGATAGAGCATCTTCATTGATCAAGCCCCGAATCATCAAACTTATACCCGACGCCCCAAACGGTTTGAATGATTTGCGGACCGACTTTTTCGATCTTTTGACGCAGCTTTTTAATATGCGCATCAACTGTACGTTCGTCACCATAATATTCATAATCCCACACCAGCTGAAGCAACTGTTCACGGGAAAAGACCTGCTTGGGGCTCTTGGATAACGTATGCAGCAAGTCAAACTCTTTGGGTGTCAAACCCTCAATTTGTTTACCATTCAAATAAGCTTCACGCGTCTTGGTACTAAGTTTGAAATGGTCGGTCTCGACGTCAAAGCCATCTTTTTTTTCTTCCGGTGCTGCCTGCTCGGCACTGACTTCGGCGCCGACTTCAGCGCGGCGATGCAATGCCTTGATGCGCGCAATAAGCGTAATCGGCGAAAATGGTTTGGTGACATAGTCATCTGCCCCAAGCTCAAGCCCCAGCACTTGATCACTTTCAGTATCGCGGGCCGTCAACATAATCAACGGGACAGTTTCACTGATCTGGCGGATTTCCTTAGCCACTTGCATGCCATCCATTTTAGGAAGATTCAAATCAAGCGTGATGATGTCAAAGCTGTCGGGTGCTTCCTTAAACTTGGCAAGTCCTTCTTCGCCATCGTAGGCATTAACGACTTCCCACTTTTCTTTTTGAAAAAACATCGCCATCATTTCTGCTACGCTTGTATTATCTTCAATCATTAATAGTTTCACTGATAAACCCCTCATTTCACAAATCTTTAAAACCTTTACGGCGTTTAGGTTTCGGAACGTCATCCGGTTCGACATAATCGTAAGGAAGCTGGTGATGGGCTTCAAGGTACCGTTTTAGCCGACTTTCCGTATAAACAAATCCCGGTAAGAATAACAGTACGGCCACAAAAAGCCAAATGATGAAAAAATTATCCCATGAAAGCCGATGAATCAACCAACCGGCAGCGGCTTCGAGGCCACCGGTAACAATCAACGCTTGGCAAAACCACCGTTGCGCTAGGCGAAAACTGTCAGCATTGACGCTGGCAAGATAGGATGTGTAACCCCAGAAATTGGTTTGATGTCGCGGTCGAAAAAGTGCAAGAAGGATGCCCATTAGTAATTGCATGCATCCAGCAACAAGTAAGATCATAGACACGCCTCCATAAAATTAGCTTAAAACTTAAGTTTGCGTCAGTATAGTGCTAAGTGCAAACATTTTGACAACTTTAATTATACCGTGGTAAGATATCGTTTGCACCTTGTCGGGGGTGTAATGGTCTCGACATTGCTTTTCGCGCATGCGGTGCACCTCGGAGGCTCGGCTCCGTCATCAACGGAACAGTTAATATAACTGCAAAGAACGAAAATTCTTACGCTTTAGCTGCTTAATAACCAGCTAGCGTGATCCTTCCGACTTCGCTCAAGGGTCGGGTCTGGGTCTCAAATCATTGAGCTACGGTTGATGTTGCCACCTGAGGCATCAACAAGAGACTAGTAGGTTAGCTGCCTTGTGTTAGCCTTGCTGACTGGCGCGACATCGCGGCGAAATTTAAATCAATCAGCTATGGGTGTAGAGCTGCATGTAGCAGGAGTGATGGACAGGAGTTCGATTCTCCTCACCTCCATTATTAAGCTTTTAGTTACTTTTGGTTAGTCCAGAAATGCCGTTAAATCAGCATTTCGGGACTTTTTGTTTGCGGGTATTTGGGGTTGTTTTAAAAAAATGTGTCCGTTTGGTATCTCCTTACCTCACATTCCGAGTTAAAAGTCAGCTCCGGTTAACAGTGTTTTGGTGAAATAATAAAGCCAATTCAAAAGTTATCAAGCATCCACATTAACGTGTTCGCCATCAGTCTTGGTGTTGTTGCCAGTGGTATGAGCCTTGTCTCCGGCATTCTGCTTTTGGCCAAGCGTCACCAATCCTAGGTCAGTCGAAAAAGAAAAACAAAACGTCCACCGTTGCGACTTGTCCCCTTAATTAAGGAAACAAGTCACGACTGCAAGCGTTTTTAATGTTCAATTGTCTCCACGCACCAATATTATTCAGACATGGCTGACTTTTTCCTTGCCTTCTTCTTCACGCCGGCGGTTAATCGCCTTTATATCGGTGACCCCATCAAACGTTAACAAGGCAGACTGGTAATCACCAATAAGTTGGGCTTGTTCGCGGTTGGCACCATTAAACTGAATTGGCAGGCGCACGCCGACCCGCTGAAGCACATCACCGGAAATTGGCCCAGTATGACCATTCACCCAGTATCGCCGATTGGGCTGCGTTAACGGTATTTTCATATATTGCACCGCTCGACTATCAGCATCGGCAAGGACACGGAAGAAGCCCAGTACCAACCGCTTGCGAGCGTGATCACTCAGCAACCACGCTACTTGATTTTGGCCATTGGATTGACGCGGCAACAATAAGCTGAAGTCGCCATTTAGAACAAGCGGCTGCAAATTGTGATAATAGGAAATCTGCTCTTTGATCGTTGCCAATTCTTTTGGTGACAGCTTGGTTAAGTCGAGTTCATAACCTAAAATGCCAAACGCTGCAACGCAAAAACGGGTTGCCAACGGTGTCGTCCGTCCAACCTGTTCGTTCGGTACAGCCGTCACATGATTACTCATGCAGCTTAATGGATAGGCAAGCGCCGTTCCTGACTGGATGGCCAGCCGTTCAATGGCATCGGAATCGTCACTTGTCCAGATTTGCGGACTGTAAAAGAGAATGCCCAAGTCAAACCGGCCACCGCCACCAGCACAACCTTCAATCAACAATTGCGGAAATGCCGCCAACAATTTCTGGTAAAGCGTATAGACGCCTTGTACATACCGATGGAAAAATTCGCCTTGCGGATGGCCGATTTTAGCCAAATAGGGCGAGTATGCCTCTGTGATACTACGGTTCAAATCCCACTTAACGTAATTCAGATGCGTTTCGGTAATGACTTTTTGCATCTGATTGAAAATATTATTCACGACGGCTGGATTACTGAAATCGAGCACATACTGATTGCGAGTGATCGAGAAACGCCCGCGCTTTGGCCGAACAACCCAATTCGGATGTTTCTGGAAGAACTGCGATCGCGGTGATACCATTTCCGGCTCAAACCACAGTCCAAATTGAAGCCCCAGGTCGTGAATCTCCTGGGCAAAGTGACCAAGGCCGTCTGGAAATTTGTGTTTGTTGGTAAACCAGTCACCAAGCGAACTCAGATCATTATCACGCGTTCCAAACCAGCCATCATCAAGGACAAAACAATCCACCCCGACTTGGCGCCCGAGTTTGGCTAAGCGCAACAACTTTTGTTCATTTAAGTCAAAATAAGTTGCTTCCCAGCTGTTTAATACCACCGGACGCGGTTTTTGGCGCCATTGTGGATCAATAATATGCCGCGCTACAAAACGCTGATTGACCTGTGCCAGTCCGGCAAGCCCGCCGGAACTGAAGCTGAAAACTGCCTCAGGCGTGGTAAAACTCGTCTTCGGATCCAACCGCCAATTAAAAGATGCCGGATGAATACCGATTAGTAGCCGCGTCTGATCCCACTCGTTGACCTCGATGCTATCCAAAAAATTGCTGGAATAAATCAAGTTGGCACCATAAGTATCACCACTGGTAAACGACCGATTGGCAGCATGTAAGGCCACAAAGGGATTCTGCTCATGACTAGAAGCCCCGCGTAACGACTCGACCGAGAACGTGCCTTGTGTTAACGGTTGGGTCTGAATATGCCGCTCTTTTGCCCAATTACCAGACAAGTGCACAACATCAAATCGCCCCTGCGGCAGATTCAAGACCCCACTAAGCATTCGCTGAATCATCACCGGTTCAGATCCTTGATTGGTCAAGGTAGCAGCCCGAACCACCGCCGCACTGTCAGAAAAAATAGTATACTGCAACGTCAGTAACAATTGTGCCGTTTCGTCTTCCAGGTGAATCGTCAGAACATCAGTCAAAGCCGGGTTACCAAAACTATTCGGGTGATGCAGATCACGCACTTTCGTATGAGTGATTCGATAATCTTTGAATACAAAATTTGGATACACTGGTGCATCATCCTGCACCACGCTTAAGCTGCCTTGGCGAAAATCACCGGTGCCGTAGACCGGATATTCCTGCTGGGCATCGCCTAAAGTAAATGACTGATCGTTAGAAAAATTAGCCATCCAGGCATACGGACTGGAACCTTGCGACAAATAATCCAAGTCCTTGTCTGTGAGTGAAAGTCGCGGTCCAAAATAAAGATGCCCGAGCTGCCCATTTGGTAACAACGAACATAGGTAACTAATTTTCTGATTATACAAATGAAAGGCGTGATCGTGAATAACGTCGATCAATTGAGATCCCCCTTTGATTTTGTCCATCATCTTCGTTATAGCATAGAATTTGTGCAGATGCTGTTTCCTGAAAAACGACGATTGTGAATTTTTCGGACGAAGCCCATTCACTTACCTGCGATTGCCTTTCGCTAAATGGAAACACGTTCCCAATCACAGAACGATTCAGTCCGCATTCATCACAAAAGCCGGGAACTGTTTTCAGAATTCTGAAAATGGCTCCCGGCTTCTTTTTATTTTTGCGGATCCCAGCCCGCGATGTCTTGTGTTGAAAAAGTATACGTCAATTTTCGATGATAAGCAGTTTCATAGGCACGGCATTTTTGCTGGTAATCGCGTTGCATCATCTGAAAACTGTTGTCGCGAACCGATAGTTTGGGATCGGGATCAATCGGATCGAGGACGTGGAGAATATAGCGAACTTCCCGCAGTTGTTGATTTTCTCGGGCTGGTAGATCGCGAATTTCCGTGAAACAGGAAATGATCGGTACATTGGCAGCCGCCGCGTAAAAATAAGCGCCGCGCTTTGGTGGTCGTGGTTTGCGATAATTAAACCACATTTCCTGTTCCGGATAAATCAGAACCCAGTGATGTCCTTTGAAAACCGCCGTCAACATTTGCATAAACGGCCCATTCAGAAAACTCGGCCGACCGGATAGCGGAATCGTATCATCGTAGTTCATGATAAAACCCAGCAGCCCCTTCATGGCCAGGTTCGTATCCTGACTGACGATGTACATACGATGACGGCCAGCCAAACGAACCGCCTTGCGTACAGCCATATTTTCAAAAGGGCTGAAATGGTTGCTGGTAATCACGCCGCCGCTTTTAATGGATCGAATCTTGTCGCTGCCAACAACCTCAACATCTTTTGTGACCCGCAGTGCATAAGCATTCACCATAAGGCGGCAAATCAAGGTTTTGAGACGAAACGACCACGCCTGCCGCTGATGCAGGTAACGGTTAATAATCGCCGTTTCCTCAGCTTCGGAAAAAGTCGGATCGTGTTGTTCGACTTTGACGTTGAACGTTTTGGCAACCACTGCTCGCCGAATGTTGTCAATCACCGCCGCGCGATCCGGTCCCACAAACTTCCCGGATTTCATAGTGCCACCTGTTCACCATGTTTAACAGCGTTCAAGATGGTGTTACTGGTATGACATACTTGGACGGCTGTCTTCAGCATACCTGCCATACTGGCACGATCGGCTTGTTGATCAGCTGGGGTAAACGCCGCTAACTGATGCTTCAAATCGTTTTCAAATCCTGAAGCCGGCGCGTAATGCCAGAACCGGTCGCCTAATTTGGCATTTCGATAGTGCCACGGCTTACCAAAAAGATTATAGTGAATCAGCTTGCCACCAGGTTCTGCAGCGGTCGGCACGCCGGTTTGCATGTTCCAGATTTTCGGTAAGTACTTAATGCGATGCTGCGCAATGACATTAATGTAATCCTGATCCGCCGCAATCATCGTGAAATGGTACGTTTTCAACAAATGCAGGAATCGGCTTGAGAAGTGTTCTTTCCGCAACTGAGCCAAATTCATCAATAACACGCCTGAATTAATGTATTCGCCTGGTTGAACGCCAAAATCACGTTGGATGTATTCGATTGTCTCCGGATAAGTCATCATCACCGGATCGGCCACGCCAGCAAATAAATGATCACCCATGTCCGTGGTAAATAAGGTGGTTAGATCCCCATCCGCTACCGTATCCGCATCAATATAAATAGCCTTATCATATTGGGGAAACATATCGGCAATGAATAACCGAAAATAAATTGTCAATGTTACATAATCGCCGCGTAACTTATTTGTATCGCCACTAATTTGCTTTGTCACCGCATCCATCGCAATAAACCGAATCTTAAAGTGCGGTGCTGCCAATGCTGCTAGTCGCTTTTGGTTATCCGCCAATAAGCCGCTATTAAGAATATTGATCTCAAAATCGACTTGAGGATTTTTATTGGCTCGAATCGAGGTCAGCGCAACGGCCAGACAAGGGACATACCCATCATCGACCGAGAAAAAGATTGGAACCGTGGTTACGTTTGGCATTTAAGACACTTCTTTCAATTTAGGAGCTAGCTGCCGATAATCTTTCAACAAATCATCATATTCATGCAATCCTAACTGCTGATGCACCGCCTGAATCTGCCAAGGTTTGACGGTGACAATCCGAAAATATGGCCAGAAACGAAAAAAAGTCGTGAAATGTTGAAAGACGGTATCCGGTTTAAGCTGATGTTGTTCGTTATATTTTCGCGGCAGAATTCGTTTGAATTTAGCCTTTATGTTCAAAGCACTTTGATCCGGCATGAACAGCCAGCGATGGCGAACCAACTGCCGACACCGAACCAACAAACCATCTTCACGAATATGGGCAAGATTCATCAAGAGCACCCCGGAATTAAGATAATCAAACCACGCAAGCCGATGGTGAAACCACCATTTGCCATAATGATCCAAGACGCCGGCAATATCAACGCCTGCCATGGACTGATTGTAGAACGTATCAAACGGGCGTCGGCAAACCACATCCGTATCCAGATACAACACACGGTCAGGTAATTCCGGCACTAAATCGGAAAATAACCGTAACATGCAGTATGGCGTAAACATCGTCTTCATGTTGGCCCGCGGTAGATCAGCCACAAAAAGATCGGTGATATCAATTCGCGTCAATTGGTGTGCCGAATTCTGTGTCTGCATCAACTTGGTCATCCGCTCAGCTGTCCCGGCAGCGAACGGTCGATAATGATGGCCGTTGACAGTTAACGTCGCCGTCAAAATAAAAATATGTAATGGGTGGCGGGTCTGCTTCATTAGCGACAAAGTGGCAATCAAAACGCCATCTGTCATGCTTGCGTCACCGCAAAACAGAATATTGGTGGTCATGGCCGCGCCCTCTCTTCCTGTTGGTATCGAATATACTCGGTATTGCTTAAAGTGGCACGGTTCGTCATGACTTTTTTTACCTGCTGGGCTAACTTTTGTTGCCGCAACTTAATTGGAAGTTGACGATCAGGAAAAAATGGACCGTCAACATACAAAATCCGCCGCGGTTTGCGCCGCCAGTGGCGTTTTTGATACGTCATGGTGGTCACAAAAACCGGCGCATCAAGTTCAGCAGGGTAATGAAACGCACCGGCCTCAAATGGGCGGATGCCGGTATAATACGGCCAGACATGGGCTTCAGGATAAATCATGACCACATGCTTGCCCAGAATAAGCTGACGAATTTCTGCATTGAAATCACGCAACTGATGTAAGCGCCGCGGAACCAAGACACCTCCTCCATAAGGTACCAGACGGCCAAGAACCGGGACACTCAAGTTAGCAGCAGACGCCAATGTAAACACTCGGCGTGATTGATTCACCCGCATCGGCGTGAAAACATCCCCAAACGGCTGAGTATGATTCCCATAAACAAAATAACCGCGACCAGCTGCCTGACGAAAAGCCTGCCGATTGCGAACATGCAGCTTTATGCGACAGTAACCTTGGGCAAACAGCCATGATCCGCCATAAACAAGATCTGCTTTCAGTCGAAATCCACGCGTTGGCTGCCACCGATAATTAGCCGGGATGGCGGAATTTTGATTAGGCGCTGCAACAACATCATCGGTCAACCGCCGATATGTCAAAACTTTTGCCATCAGGATCCCCTTCCTCGTTGTGGTGCTGAGCGTGAATAGATGCGCTTATAGGCCGTCATGTAAGTGGCCTTGAACGACGATGGCTGGTTTTGGCCATTTCTTTACAAGTAGGCTTGTGCGACTGCAAATGCGTTATGGGACCATACGTACATAAGCCATCCCTTATCAAGTCAAGAACCGCATCTGCGCTATTAATAACAGTAATCATTATAATTTCACATTCTCTAAGCCACTAACAGCATAACGCGTTAACAAGGTTAATCAAGCCCAAACGCAAAATATTAAGTGCTTACTCAGACTATAAAAATCAATTTTTAACAACATTCTAGAAGCCTTGAATGGTCGAAAACTAAGTGTGTGCTCAATCGATTCCTGCCATTCTCCAATGTCATTTGCTAAGCTTTTGCAGCCCGCCGTAACCATCGTAAGATAAAGAGTGTTGCAATCCAAACAACCGCAAAAATCAGTGCCGATAACATCGCCCGATTGAACAGCATAATAATAGCGGTCAGAAGAAGAAAACCTAAGACGAGGTAATCTGAAACTGGATAGAACGGCATCCGAAAACCTTCTTTGTGTGGATTTAACTTTTTATACCGCAAATGCGCCAACATGATCATGGCCCAAACGAACAAAAAGCTGATCGTGGCCATACTTGAAACCAACGTGAAAACGGCGCCAGGAAGGAAAAGATTCAAAACAACTGCCACGGCAATCACAGCCGTCGAGATTAAAATCGCGCGGGCGGGTACCTGCCGCCGCGATAATTTAGCCGCCCACTGCGCTGATTGACTTTTACCAGTGACCGTCAATGAGAACAGTAGCCGACCAGTACTGAAAATAGACGAATTGCATGCCGAAGCCGCGGCAGTTAGCACCACAAAATTGATGATGTCCGCAGCAAATGGAATGCCGACATTATTGAAAACCTCAACAAAGGGACTATTAACCGGCGACACATGCCGCCATGGATAAATACACATGATGACAAATAGTGCACCTACGTAAAACAACAAAATACGCATCGGAATTTCGTTAATAGCCTCGGGAATCACTTTATGCGGATTCTTTGTCTCGCTTGCCGTCAATCCGACCATTTCAATTCCGACAAAACTAAACACGACCATTTGCAGTGACATTAAGAAGCCGCCAAAACCTTTTGGAAAAAGTCCACCATCATTGACAAGATTGGCCAAGCTTGCATGGCCGAGCGGTGTTTTGAACCGAACGATCATCATGAAAATGCCCAGAACGATTAAGCCGATAATCGCGACAATCTTAATCAAGGCAAACCAAAACTCTGCTTCGCCGAAGAGTCCGACGCTAACCAAATTCAGTAACAACAGGACGGCTAGCGCGATTAACCCCGGCAGCCACTGCGGAACATCAGGCAACCAAAAACGAATGTATAAGCCGATGGCAGTCACTTCGGCCATTGCCAGCGCGACCCAGCAAATCCAATAAGTCCAGCCAGTTACCCAACCGGCATCTTTGCCCAAATACTTAGTGATAAAGTCAATAAACGTGTGTGTATCCACGTCAGACATCAATAACTCGCCCAGCGCTCGCATTAATAAAAAACAAATTCCACCAGTTAGCAAATAAGCAAACAAAATCGAGGGCCCAGCCAAGTGGATGGATTGTCCGGAGCCCAGAAACAAACCGGTTCCAATGGTGCCACCAATCGCAATCAGTTGAACATGGCGACTTTTCAAATTTCGCGCAAGTTCAGGTTGATCATCTTTTTCGGTTTGCATACGCTTCCCCCTTAATATAAATGACCCGTGTCAGCTAAGGAGACAGTAAAAAAAACCTGACTTCTTCGCCGAATGTTTTCAATTCGACAAATTTAAAAGTTTGGATGTTAAATTCGAATATGACAATACGACCGCTGTTATGCCATCATACACGACCACAAATACTGACATGTACTTTCAACCAGTTCATCACAGCAATATCATGTCATTATCAGGAATGGTACATATCGTTTAACGAATATCCGTATTAGAAAAATTATACACCATTTTCAGAAAACCCCAAACCAATCACTGATCGACAATCTTGATTTGCTCAGGCGCCACTTTATCTGCCAGGAAGCTTTGAAGGGTTTGCGGCGCTTGTCGGAAGTGCAATTTTAAGACCGTCACCTGCCCCATTTGTGCTAATAAAAGTGTCCCAGTGCCTTGCGACTGTAAAATAAGCCCACTCAGATTTTGGTACATGCGAATACTGCCCAGACCGCCAATAATAGCTGGATCCGCCAAGCCTTTTTGCCAACTTGCAAAGCAAAGAAACATGACCACGATAAACCCACCGCTGATTAAATCGTCAAAATGGCGACTTTGCTGCAACGTTAGAACCAGACTAAAAGCGGCAATCGCCAGATAAAGAATGATTCGCCAGACTTTTGGCGTTGCACGGATCCGCACATGTACAATATCAAAAATGGTGACACCGACCGAAACAATAGCAATTAAAACATACGCAATACTTAATAACGACATAAAGACCCTCCTGTTGGTGATAACTCATTCTAACCGATTGCGCGCTAAAAAGCAGGAAACTAATGGCAGATCGTGAACTGGCGCGGTAAGAAGTCGGAGTATAAGTGGCCATGAGCGTGATGGCCCGGGCTTAGGCCATCATGACCATGGTCCTTATACGTAGACTTCTGCGCCAGTGAACGCATTTATGCAGAGCGTGAACTGGCGCGATTAGAAGTCGGAGTATAAGTGGCCATGGGCGTGATGGCCCGGGCTTAGGCCATCATGACCATGGTCCTTATACGTAGACTTCTGCGCCAGCGAACGCGTTTATGCAGAGCGTGAACTGGGCCGGTTAGAAACCGGAGTGTAAGTGGCCTCAGGTGTGATGGTCCGGGCTTGGCCATTGCGCCTGAGGTCCTTACACGCAGGTTTCTGGCCCAGCGAACGCGTTTATGCAGAGCGTGAACTGGGCCGGTTAGAAACCGGAGTGTAAGTGGCCTCAGGTGTGATGGCCCGGGCTTGGCCATTGCGCCTGAGGTCCTTACACTCCGGTTTCTGGCCCAGCGAACGCGTTTATGAGAGCAGCAAAAAACCAAACAGGCACTGGGGACGCGTTGCTGAGTCCCCAGTGCCTATTTGGTTTAATGAAATACTGCGGTGCTCCTTTGTAGCAGCACACGAGCGAAGCAAAAACCGCTGACACTAACACTTCTGATGCAACGTTATTTACAACACAATATTGGCTGCCGCCCAGTCCTTGACCTTAGCAATAAAGGCTGCAAAAGCATCACGATCATTGAGATCCGGAAACTGTCCAAGTAAGACCTGCTTTGCGCGTTTGACGTCAGGACTGGGTTTTTGCAAAATTAATAGGCTCTTTTCCGCCTTCTTATCGGCAAAAAAATCATCCGGTAAGTTTAACAGTCCTTGAAAATACATGGCCTTTGCCAGCCATTTGGTCAAGTCTTCTGCTTCTTTGGAACGAAATACTTGACTAGGCACATAAAACAAGCCTAATCCGCCTGGCTTCAGGACATTCATACTTTGCTCAATTAACAGGTGATGCGCATAAGAATGACCTTTTTTAGTAGCGGTTGCAAACTTTTTTGCGCGTTCATCAACTGGGTAATAACCCACCGGCAGATCTGAAACAACTACGTCAGCATCTTTAAACAAAAGATTGTCCAAAGCATCTTGATGAAATAAATCAACATCTAGGTGTTGAAGACTACTGCTCATCCCTGCTACTGCCAGCAACGCCTCATCATTATCAACGCCAAAGCCTTTGACTTCGACACGCCAAGCCTTGTGAAGCTGATTCATGACCGCAAACAACAAATTTCCGGTGCCAACAGCCAAATCAGCAACCCGCAGTTGATCGGGCTGTTGTTGAATGAAAATGGTGACCATAAACGTTGCAAGACTAGCCATCGCGTCCGGCGTTATTTGCTTGTTCGGCTCAATTCCATCGACTTTAATGGCCTTCACCAAAACCAACTGTAATGCCTGACGAATTTCCTCCGGATCGTAGGTTGCCAGCTTAATTTGATCAAACAACGCCGTTAGCTTCTTTTTTGCCTCATCGTTGGGCAAACCATCTTCCTGTATCACCTCACCTGAAGCAAGATCTTCTCCAGCCTCGGTAATCGCCGCAATAAAAGACGTCTTCAACTGTTGATTCAAGATCGTCGTGCTGTCATCTAAAACATGGTAAAGCTTTTCAAGATGTTCGTTTGCCAAACCAGTGCCTCCTCGTTACTCTGTCAGCCAAGACGCGTACCTACAGAAAATGTTCCACGACCTCTTAGTTGACATCTTGTCTTTTAGTGTACTGATTGGCAAAAACTTATTCAAGCATCTCTGCCTTGGAAGTCTTGATTTCTGAAGGTTGTGACGCTTCGTTTGTTGATGTATTTGATTCGGTGATGTCACTTGACGACACAGTTTTATCGGTGGGCACTTCTTCTGTCGCCTGGCTCGTGGCTTCGGCTTGTTGCCGCCAACGTAAATACGCCGCTTCAAACTGAGCTTTTTCGACTTTTGCGATCACCTGATATCGCTGCTGCCATAGCTTGAAGTGTTCAAACAAGCCAACAGTCAGGGTGAGAAAAAAGCCAAATAAAATTAACGTGTTGACAAACACACTTCCACGCAGCTTCATGGCTCCAAAAACACCCCACCTTCGAATGTTTGCGCTGACTTTAGTCGTAAGGTATACAAGAAGCCCTGTGGAGCAGCTTGAAACTTTGCTGACTTAATCTGCATAAATAAGGGGACGTGACCATCAAAATTTGATCTAGTACGAATCATGCCTTCGCTTCCACGTTTAGCATAAAATTCGAAGGTATATGTCTTGGTTTCGGCACCACTTTGTCCTTGGAGTAACACGCTGCTTTCTTTCACTTTTACGTCTTTCATTTTATGAGAGCGTATGTCCGCTTGTAGATCCTGTTCTGCTCGTAAAGCGTGAATCAAGTATTGATCTTGACGAGTAAACCGTTGAATACCAGTTAAGAGTGGTTGCCAAAGCAACAGGATCACCATCATCAACCCCAATCCGACAACGACTTCAATCAAACTGAAAGCTTTAAGGCGTAAATGAGAAAGTCTTGTTTTTATTGTCAGCATGAACAACGACCTCCTTGGCGTGCACCTCAACTTGCCAAACATCGGGACCCACCTTAACTTCTGTTTTCCCGCCTGGTGATGGCAGTCGGACTAACGCAACCCGAGCCGCATAATAGGCCGTTGTTTCTTGTCGGGCGGGAATGACCATTTTTTGATAGGTTCGGATTAATAATGTAAGCCAACTAGCTGCAATTAAAACCACCCCTAAGGAAGCGAGGTGTTCAACTAGCAAAACGGCACTCAATTTATTTTGACGAATGTTGCTCGCCCCCATCCCAGTTGAAAACTTATCCTCCAACGTTCATTCTTTTTCTCATCCTCAGGATATTTAAACGTTAGCGACCCTGCTTTAGTCATTTTCCCTTTTTCGTTTACAGTCAACGTCGCAGAACCTTCAAATATTAAAGAGGGCGGCAACTTCAACACTTGAATAGTGCCGTTCATTGTTGAAAATCTAACCTGTCTTTCAGAGTCAGTGACGGATATATAACCATAGGCATTTTCACTCCTTGCCTTCATCTTCAACATCTCCCACTCCTCAACGATCCTTTCCATAAACTCTCGCTCCTGCCGATGCGTCAGGGCCCCTCGCCCAACCGGCACCGCCACCAGAGCCAAAGCTGTCAAAAGAAACATCACCGCAACGATCTCAATCATGGTAAAGCCGCTTAACCGTTTCATTTAGTAAATTTTGGCGGTGAACCGGATGTTAGTTTATAACCGCCTTTTTTAAGCGCGTCGGCCTGACTTTGGGAAATCACGTCTTTTTTGACCAATTGATCAGGTGAGCTAAAATCAACGCCACCTTGATCTGGTTCATTGTAAGTCACTTCCAACTGAGTATTGACGGTCGCAACTGTCGCCTTCAGGTTTTGCGTGTCGACTCGTTTCATCTGCCCTTGAATTGTCAGGACCAATGCCAACGTCAACAAAATAATCACCCCTAAGGCCGCTACAACCTCGATGAGCGTGAACGCTCGTAACTTTTTGCGTTGCATCTTCAAACGCCTCCTAATGATTGGTAGAGTGGTAATAAGATCTGCAAATAGACTAGTAAAATCTCGCCGCCGATTAACAAAAACAAAAGCGGTTGGATCAAATTAACTAATTTCTCCAATTGGCGCTGCAAATTAAAAAATAGTTGCTCTCCAAATAGTTTGAGTCCCTCCGCAACCAGATGCTGTGACTGTCCCATCGTTAATAAACGCGCTACTTCAGCCGGGACAAAGGGTTCCTGGAGCGCCTCGGTCAATTCCTGTCCTCGTTGAACTTTTTCTTGAATCCGATTGCCTAAATTTCCCAGTGGTCCTTCCATAGTCGCTAAGTGCCGACAAAAATCAGAAATGTCAGCTCCTGCCAACAAAAATTGAGCCGCTCCGGAGGTAAATTGAAACTGATAATACATTCGCAGAACCTGCCGCATCCCTGGCATTTTTTGTAGAACCAATAGACGCTTAAGCGGTGTTAAGTGACGCCAGACCAAGTAAATCACCGCACCAAGCCCGATCAGCACCGCGACACCGCCTAACTGAACCGCCACCAATTCCGATCTCGGCAAAGACAAAGCTGGCAGCACGCCAAAAACCACCACAACTTGCAAAACCATCAACATCACCAATAACAGACACGGATAAACAAGTAATTGGGCCATTTTCTGTCGATTGCGCACACGTAAGCCAAGATAATCACCGGCTACTGTCAGCGCTTTAGCTAGATCACCATGAATTTGGGCCAACTGTAACTGCTGAAAAAGGATCGGTGCCAGATCTTGATGCGCAATCGCTTCTGAAAATGCAATTCCATTCGCCAGCTCCGCTTCAATGCGTTCCCAAACAATCCGGTATTTCGGCGTACTGACGCGCAAGTAAGCAAAAACGTCCGGCAAACTGAAACCGGCAGTAATTAACGCAGCACTTTGGCGGCAAAAACGCTCCTGCGCAATTAACGGCACCTTCATGAAACCACCTCTTGTGATTGCGCTTGGCTTTGGGATGAGCGTTCAAAAACAACCAGTTCTGCCACCGGGTGAATCACCGGATGATAGCGCAACGTAATTGCTGCGCTTGCGGTCAACGCAGCAGCAACCAGTGCCTCAGACAAGCCGAAACTCGTCAACCTCAGCGGCGTGTCACCGGCCGAGCGTGCATGAACCGTCGCCAAAACAATATGACCACTAATGGCTGCTTCACAGGCACTTTGCGCAGTTTGCCGATCGCGAATTTCTCCAATTAGTAAAACATCCGGACGATGACGCAAAGCTGCCTTTAGCAACTGAGGATAACTCATTTCTGCCTCCGGATTCACCTGAAGTTGAAGAAATTGAGGTTGATTGATTTCAACGGGATCTTCTATCGACAACACCATTCGCGACTCAGCCAACCGCGTGGCTAATTGATAAAGCAAGGTGGTTTTACCCGATCCGGTTGGCCCGGCCAGCGTTAACATCCCGCGTCGCTGCAACAAAACGCCCATCAACCGATCCAATAGTTGCCGAGCACCATCCGCATCTGGAATACCGCTGATTAACCGCACGACCAACGATTCACGGCCGCGATAGTCTGCCACCGAACTCAGTCGTAGAAAGACAGACGGCTCTTTTTGATAGAACGCTCCCAATTGAACACGCCGATGTTCCGCCACGTTCATACCCGCCATGAATTTCAGGTAATTAATTTCCTGCTGCCCCAAGCGCGCCTCTTTCTTTGCCAAGGTCATCAGCCCTGTAGGTAGTCTAAGTCGAACAAGATATCCCTGCGTACTCGGCAAATAATAGATATCACTGGCGCCTTTTGCTAACGCATTCGTCAATAATGCATTCACTGATTGCATGCCTTTTCCCCCCTACACTAAAAGAGTTCGCAATTTATGGAGGGATTCCTTCCGTGCCCAACTTTTGGGCAAAACAAAAAGACAATGCATCTGCATTGCCTTTAAACGTGTTCTAGCAATTTACTTAGTCGTCTGGCCAGTCGCCAGCTGTATAGACTTCCTGAACATCGTCATCGTCTTCCAGCTGGTCAATCATGGCCTGAAACTGTTCAACCTTGTCTTTAGGAATCGGTGTCAGGTTTTGCGGCACCATGGTTAATTCATTTTGAACGAATTTATAACCCTTTTCTTCTAACGCATCGCGAACTTGGGCGAATTCTTTAGGGTCGGTGTAAATTTCATAGGCTTCATCCGACGTCTGCATATCTTCGGCGCCGGCTTCAAGTGCATCTTCCAGCATCTGGTCTTCGTCAACGTCAAAATCTTCGCGGGAAATAACCAGATAACCCTTGCGATCGAACATGTAAGAAACCGCACCGGCCGCTGCCATATTACCGCCGTGACGGGTAATCGCGACCCGCACAGAACTCGACGTCCGGTTACGGTTATCGGTTAAAGCTTCAACTAAAATCGCAACGCCACCCGGACCATAGCCTTCATAAGTCACTTCATCATAATTAGCTGCATCGCGATCGCTCGCTTTATCTAATGCCCGTTTGATGTTGTCTTTGGGCATGTTGGCAGCTTTGGCTTTGTCCATGACCAAACGGAGGGATGGGTTACCACTGGGGTCAGGGCCACCTTGCTTTGCTGCCATATATAATTCACGTGATAATTTCTGGAAAATCTTACCACGCTTAGCATCCTGAGCGTTCTTACGGCCTTGGATGTTATGCCATTTGGAATGTCCTGACATGATAAACCCTCTTTTCATAAGTATAGATGCATACAGATCGTTAAGATTATAGCAAAAAATGAACCGTTATTCAACGTCGCTTCCGCCACAGACATCCCCACATCACGGTCACGGCAATGGCTGCTGCAACGGTATCCAGCATCACATCCTGAAACAAAGGCGTGCGGCCGCCTGTCAACATCTGGTGGAATTCATCAAACGCGGCAATTCCAGTACAACTCAGTGTCACAAGCGGCCAGTGAAGCCACCGATTCTTTTGATACATAAATGTTCCTTGAGTCAAACCCAGTCCCATTAGGAAAAAGATCGTAACGTGTGCGCCTTTGCGAATGAAGAACTCGACAAATTTAAAGTAGCCCACCTTTGCTACTGATTGGGTTTCACCGGCATAATCAAAATGAATCGTGCTCAAAAATGGTTTAAACGGTTCGCTTTGCAATAGCCGTTCCAAGAGCGGCACTGTTGTCTGCTCTTTATAAGTCATACTTGAGCTCACAAATAAAATAAATAAAAGTGCGGCGGTTAACCAGAGTCCCCAATGACGTTTAAAAGAATTCACAAATTTGACCTGCTTTCACTCATAATTTTCTCATCTACTGTATAATGAACGTATTTCGAAAGGAAGTGCTCAAATGTCTTACCCCATTAACTGGAATCTAGATTCAATCTTCCCCGGTGGCATCGACTCACCGCAACTTGCCACCCGAATCCAGCAGGTAGCAGACGAACTGACGCAACTGGAAAACAAAGTGGCTGCTTGGTCGCCTAGCGATGACGCTCCTGAGTTTACCGATTTCAAAACTTTTTGGCAACTGTTTGAAGATATTAGCAAAGGTCTTGGTACCACTGGCAGCTTTGTTGAAATGATCGCCAGTGCCGATACGGCCAATTTAAAAACCGGCCCATTACAAGGTCGGCTCACCACGCTTGAAACGCGTTTTCAAAATATCAATAATCCGCTTGCCAAGAAATTAGCTGTCATGCCGCAAGCCGCGTTCGATCAACTGACGGCGACCGGCACCTTAGCGGAAAGTCGCTTTGGCCTCGCTGAAATGCGTGACCAAGCCAAAGACCTCCTTGATGACCAAACCGAAACCATGATCAATGACCTAGCAGTTGATGGATTCACCGGCTGGAGTGACCATTACACGACTTTAAGTGGCAGTCTGAAGTTTCCGGTTGACCAAAACGGGGAAACAACCGAGCTGAGTGCCGGACAGACGCAGAATAAGTTCGAAGGTGCGCCTGATCCTAAAGTGCGTCGGGATGTTTTCAACGTTTGGGAACACGTTTGGGACGATCACGCCAGTTTATTTGCCGAAACGCTCAATCACCTTGCCGGATTCCGGTTAACCGATTATCGGCTGCATCATTATCCCGATTATCTTTACAAACCGCTCCAATATAACCGCATGCAACGGGCGACATTAGATCAAATGTGGCACACCATCAGCGCCAATAAGGCACCATTTGCCGCCTACCTAACCCGCAAGGCACAGCTAACAGGCCAGCCGACCATGACCTGGCATGACCAGTGGGCACCAGTCATCGTTGGCGATTTCAAACCAAAAACCTATACCTTTGATGAGGCTGCCGAATTCATCGTTAGCAACTTTGCCAAGTTCTCACCCAAAATGGCAGCTTTTGCACAACATGCCTTTGAAAACGGCTGGATTGAAGCCGAAGATCGGCCTGGCAAGCGCGCCGGTGGTTATATGACCGGTGTGCCGGATGCGAAAGAAAGTCGAATCTTTATGACTTTTGACGGCTCAGCATCAGGTGTTTCAACCATTGCTCATGAATTAGGCCATGCCTTTCACAGTGATATTTTGAAAGACATGCCGGTTCTTCGGCAAGATTATGCCATGAACGTTGCCGAAACCGCTTCGACGTTTGCGGAATTAATTGTGGCCGATGCAACTGTCAAAGCCGCCACGGATCCGGCTGAAAAGCTCAACTTGCTTGATGCCAAAATGGCCAATCCACTAGCCATGCTGCTGAATATTCACGCCCGCTTCTTGTTTGAAGACAGTTTCTACCAAGAACGGGAACACGGCATTGTCAGCGTACCGCGTCTGAAGGAACTGATGACGGCGGCTCAGCAAAAAGCGTATGCTGGCGGTTTGAGTTCGTTTGATCCGATGTACTGGGCAGACAAACTGCACTTTTATTTTGACAATCCACCGTTCTATAACTTCCCGTATACGTTTGGCTACCTGTTCTCAAGCGGTATTTACGCTAAAGCACAACAAACTGCAAATTTTGAAGATGATTACATCGCACTGTTGCGGGACACTGCTAACATGTCGACTGAAGCATTGGCTAAAAAGCATCTAGGCGTTGACCTGACGCAACCAGCGTTTTGGCAACAAGGCATTGATCTGGCCGCTAAGGATGCGCAACAGTTTATGCAGTTAAGCGAGGATTACCTGAAATAAATGCTGACCGTTTCTTTTTACCGGTAAGATCATAGTTAGACAAAAAGCCTGTTTGCAAAAATTCTAGCAAACAGGCTTTTCCATGAGGTCAAATCATAATTTTTAGATCAGCATTGACTTTTCCGTCAACACGCGATTTTATTCAACTGTGACCGACTTCGCCAAGTTACGTGGGCGATCAACGTCATAGCCGCGATCGGCACTTGTGAAGTAGGCCAGCAATTGAGCCGGAATGATTGTCACAAGTGGAGCCAGCAATGGATTGATGTCATCTACAATAATCTGGTCACCCTTTTGTGCCTGACTGGCCATCGCAATGTGCAAGACCTTAGCACCACGGGCTTGAACTTCATCGGCGTTACTGCGCGTGCGGGCAGCCGTAACTGGATCGGAAATGATGGCGACAACCGGCGTATCCTTTTCAATCAAGGCAATAGTGCCGTGTTTCAACTCACCAGCAGCAAAACCTTCTGCTTGCACGTAGCTAATTTCCTTGAGCTTCAAAGACGCTTCCAGGCTGGCATAATAATCGCCGCCGCGCCCGATATAAAAGGCGTTGCGTGTGGTTTTGAACATATCTGTCGCCAATTCGTGGATGCGATCTTTTTGATCAATCAAGGCTTGCTGACCGGTCGCTGCCAAACCCAGTTGGTGAATGACGTCAAAGTCCTTAGCTGCTTGCAGACCTTTGGCTTCCCCAACTGCTTTGGCAACTAATGCTTCAACGGCAATTTGGGCGGTGTAGGCTTTGGTCGATGCAACCGCAATTTCCGGACCACCATGTAATAACAAGGTGAATGTTGCTTCGCGAGCAAGGGTTGAACTGCCGACATTTGTAATGGTGAGCGTCTGGTAGCCCTGTTTTGTAACTTCAACCAGCACCTGACGTATATCGGCTGTCTCGCCGCTTTGCGTTAGGAAAATAAACAGCGGATGTTTGGACAATAACGGCTGATGGTATGCAAACTCTGAAGCAACATGAACCTCGGATGGAATGCCTGCCAGTTGTTCGAACAACGGAGCACCAACCAACCCGGCATGGTAACTGGTGCCGGCTGCGACAATATACAAACGATCAGCCTGCTGTAAGGCCTTCATCAGGTCTTCAGGAATCACCACATGATGTTGATCATCGGTATATTTGTCAACAAGACGGCGCATTACAATTGGCTGCTCGTCAATTTCTTTGAGCATGAAGAAGGGATACGTGCCTTTAGAAACTTCACCATCATCGACTTTAACAGTAAATGGTTGACGTTCTTCGACTTTGCCATCAATTGTTTCGATGTGAATCGCATCGGCTGTTAAGGTCACGATTTCCTGATCTTTGAGTTCAACAAATTGATCGGTTTCGCTCAGCATAGCCAGCGCGTCGGAAGCCACAACATTGAAGCCCTTGCCGCGACCAATCAAAAGTGGGCTTTTGTTTTTGGCCACATAGAGCACGGTTGGATCCAACCGATCAACCATCGAAAAAGCGTATGAGCCTTGAATCAGTTTCAAGGTTTTGCGCAAGGCTTCTTTTGCAGACAGGCCTTGACGGGCAAACAAGGCAATCAGCTGTACTACAACTTCAGTGTCCGTGTCACTATGCAGTTCAATGTCTTGGAGGTACTGCTGTTTCAGGTCATTGGCGTTGGTCACAACCCCGTTATGCACCAGATAGAAGCGTTCGTCATTAGAAACCTGCGGATGTGCGTTGGCTTCAGTCGGTCCGCCGTTTGTTGCCCAGCGCGTATGACCAATTCCCATCACGCCCTGAACATCCGCTGTCACAGCTTTTTCCAAATTAGAAATATGGCCAACCCGCTTGATCAGATGATCGTGACCGGCTTGATCGTTTACATAAATGCCAGCTGAATCATACCCCCGATATTCCAGCTTTTCGAGCCCCTTAAGCAAGATTTGGGTTGCATTTTTCTTACCGATAACACCAACGATTCCACACATAGTCAACATCCTTTTCCTAATGTCTACAAATTGGTTTAGACAGATTTTTTTATTGGTATCGCTAAAAACAAAGCTAACTATATGTTTTAAGTGGCCGTATGTCAATACTAATTTTTCAATGGTATACTTTTCGCAAGATAATTGGCCTATATCTATTTCTCGAAAACGTGATCAGAGGTTGATTCATAATTCTTGTGGGATATCTTTGAATCACTGGATTCCGAACAATACAAAAGTCTAGGCAATTAGTTGCGTGCCGTGTCAAACTATACAATCTCCGGCCAGATGGGGCTGGCGACGCGAAGTTAGCGCAGAGACGGCTGAATCCTAGGCCTACGATTACTCCGACTTGGCACTCATATCGAAAAACTCCTTACAAATTATCCATGGCAAAACAAAAGACGAACAGAATACACCGATAATTATGGAATGTTCCTCGTTTTCTTATAGTTGCGAATGATGACTCAGCCTCTCAGATTTCCCTTAAAAACATCAGTAAAAAAAACCACCGAGATTTTCCTCAGTAGCTTTTTTGGTCAAACTATCATGTAACTTATATGAATCTTAATCTTTTTGACTGCCCATTTCGCGTTTAACGACTGCGACAATCTGATCGACATAACGCGATACCAAATCTTCAGTTTTGGCTTCTGCCATGACCCGCAGCAGTGGTTCCGTACCGGAAGGCCGCACAAGCACGCGACCATCACCGGCCATTTCTTTTTCAACCGTATCGATGGCTTCTTGAATTTCCGGATAGGCTTGCCAATTATCCTTGTCTGCGACTTTGACGTTCACCAACTTCTGAGGATAATCCTGAACTGGGGCTGCCAGCTCGGATAACTTCTTGCCTGTCTTCTTCATGACGTTTAGCAAGTGGATGCCCGTCAGCATGCCGTCGCCGGTATTGTGATAGTCAAATAAGATGATGTGGCCGGATTGTTCACCACCGATGTTATAGCCATCTTTACGCATGGCTTCAACGACATGGCGATCGCCAACCGCGGTCTTAACAGACTTCATACCGTTAGCTTCCAGTGCCTTATACAAACCGAGGTTGCTCATGACTGTGGTCACAACCGTATCTTGTTTTAGCCGGCCCTGTGACTTCATATAACTGCCTAGGATGAACATAATCTTATCACCGTCGACAATGTTGCCCTCTTCATCGACAGCAATGCAGCGATCACCATCGCCGTCAAAAGCCAGACCGACATCGGCACCTTTTTCGACAACAAACTTAGCTAACGCCTGCGGATGCGTTGAACCAACGTCAGCGTTGATATTTAAGCCGTCCGGACTGGTTGCCATGGTATCAAAGTCAGTGTCGAGATCAGCAAAAATCCGGCTAACTAAGCCGCTGGTGGCACCGTTAGCCCCGTCCAAACAAACGTGAATGCCACTCAAGTCATCCGATAAAGTCTGCTCCAGAAATTGCGTATACTTGAGTGCTCCTTCAGGATAATCGTCAACGGTCCCCAGTCCCTCTGCGGCCGGACGAGGCAGGTTATCTTCCGGAGCATCTAACAAGGCTTCAATTTCTTCTTCCGTTTCGTCAGAAAGCTTGTAACCATCTGCACCAAAGAACTTGATACCATTGTCGGCAACCGGATTATGTGAAGCCGAAATTTGAATTCCGGCATCGGCGCCTTGAATTTTAATTAGGTAAGCAACTGCAGGCGTCGTGATAACGCCAAGATCCAGTACTTCAATGCCAACCGATAGCAATCCGGCAATCAAAGCATCTGCTAGCATCTGACCGGAAATCCGGGTATCGCGTGCAACCAGAACCAATGGCCGATGACTGGCATCCTCTTTGTGCTGAGTCAGCACATACCCACCTGTGCGACCGAGTCGAAACGCCATTTCGGGACTCAGCTCCTTATTAGCAATGCCACGAACACCATCGGTACCAAAATACTTTGTCATCTTAATTTTTCCTCATTTCTTCCAGTGGTTATTTTTCACTTGTTGATGTGTTTTCGCTTGACGAACTTGATTGAGAACTACTGGCACTGGATGCACTCGAAGCAGCGGTCGACGTGCCGGCGTTAACATTGGTGCCGACATCATCATTACCATGACCAGTTCCCGTGTTGCCAACGCTCACCGTCACCTTAATGGTTTTCGGATCAGCTGCAGAAATACTGTCGTTGAGATCTGTCACGTTGAACGTCCGCGTTGTTGTCGAAGTAATGCCACTGACATCAACAGGAATGGTCAATTTGCTCAACTTATCCAGGCTTTGCTGGTCTGCATATACGGTAACCTGTTTTGTGTCTGACGACAAGGCGTACGTGTACCCATTTGCAGCATTTCCGGTTTGCTTCAATTCAACATTTATTTTTTTACTGGGTCGAGAAATCGGCAAGGTCACATGCACGGTTTGCGGTGACAGCACCACATTCATGGTATTGCCATTGTCATCCAAAGCTTGCAACAGCACTTCCTGATCCACGGTTTTACGAGTATTGTGGGGCAACGAGACATTGGCAACGACCTGGGCAATCGAATCAATCACGGAGCGTGCGCCCGTCACTTCAACGGTTCGCGCCGAAAGCTTAGGATCACCTGCCGCATAACCAGAAGCAATGCTAGCCTTATTATAGCGAACCTGAATCGGCATGGTCTTATTCTCCCGCACCTGAATGTCGACAGTCACTGATTTAGGCGAAATCGAGTAGCTTAAATCTTTGTTCAAACCTTCCGCCTTCAAATGGACGCGATGCTTGCCGACACCCAGATTAGTTAAATCAGCAACTACCCGAAAATTCTGAGTATTGGCGGTCATGGTAACTAAAGAGGCCGTTCCTGTCAGTGCAACCGATACTTTTGACGGGTACCCGGTGATGAAATACTTGTCGGTATTGGCGTTAACCTGCAACGGTACTTTCACAGTCTGAGTCTTGTTTGCTACCAAAGTTGTATCATCGTTAGCATTCTGCCGCGTGTTGTTAATACTCTCAACGTTGACATAAGCAAACAACCCGATCGCAAGAAACAAGGCTAACAAGCGATTAACCCATGGATTATCCCATAAGCGATTCATTGCTTGCCCTCCTTCTTTTTGCGTTGATTAAAAAGCCGCGAAAAGAAACTGACAACCGGATTTGGGTTGCGTGTCTCTTCTTTTGGTACCAACTGCGCTGTCAAGAACTTCATGTAATCCTCGCGTGTCAGGTTGCGTATCAAATTATTGTTGTTCGTAATCGTAACTTCGCCGGTTTCCTCAGACACAACAATCGTCAAAGCATCGGTTACTTCACTGATCCCGACAGCGGCCCGATGACGCGTACCCAGTTCCTTGGGAATCAGGTTACTGTCCGACAACGGCAAATAAGCCGCGGCTACCGCAATTCGATTGTTGCGGATGATGACCGCCCCGTCATGCAACGGCGTGTTAGGAATAAAAATGTTGATTAACAACTCGCCACTAATATCCGCATCCAGTGGAATACCAGTCTCGATATAATCTTCAAGACCGGTATTTTTTTGAATGGTAATTAGAGCACCGATGCGGCGTTTGCTCATGTACTGAATTGCCTTGTCCAGCTCCTTGACCATGCGCGTTTCGGCTTCATGTTGGTTATTGTTTGAACGGAAAATCAACGATCCGCGCCCAAGATGCTCTAGGCCGCGGCGGATCTCCGGTTGAAAAATAATGACCAGCGCCGGCACACTCCAGGTAATTACCAAATCCGTCAGATAGCCAACCGTTTTAAGTTGCAAAAACCAGGAAATAATCTTGATGGCCGCAATAACAAAAACACCTTTAAGCAGTTGCACGGCTTTGGTGCCGCGAACCAGCATGATTAACCGATAAATGACGTACCAGACGACGAGGATGTCAACCAGATTGATAAGGGTGGACCAAGTTAATAGATTTGCGAGATAGGTGCGCATCCGCGTTCCTGCTTTCCATTCTGATTTGAAATCAAACTTCTGAATAATTATACCACGAGATGCCCAAGCGGCGGGCACGGAAACAGGTGAAGCCATTCGCTGCGGCGTACCAGACAGGAAAGCGATCACAATAAGGTTGCTTTTTTGATCAAAAGGATGATAATCGTAAGTGAGTGAGTACTCACTATATTTTTAAAAAGAAAGTGATCAAACGATGACAATCCAACCAGTTGTTCAAGTGACAGGCCTCCAGCAAGGCTACGGTCAAAAAATAGTTCTCAGTGACATTGATCTTACATTAAAACGCGGGCAAATCCTCGCTTTAATCGGTCCAAGCGGTGCCGGCAAAACCACCTTGATTCGAACCATTATGGGCATGATGCGGCCGCGTGCCGGTCAGGTTTTGGTGTTTAACCAGGCTGTTCCGGACCGCCTCCTCTTAGCGCGCATCGGATTCATGGCGCAAACTGATGCCCTGTATGAAAGCTTAACCGGAGCCGAAAACCTAACCTTTTTTGCCAAAATGCAAGGCGTTGGCCACGAGGAAATGACGAAGCAATTAACCTATGCCGCCAATGTGGTTAACTTGCAGTCAGCACTTGACCAACCTGTCAAAAACTATTCTGGTGGAATGAAGCGACGGCTATCTCTCGCCATTGCACTGATTAGTAAACCACCTCTTCTGATTCTGGATGAGCCCACCATTGGCATTGATCCTGAGTTGCGCCGAAAAATCTGGGAAGAACTCCATCGCCTAGCGCATGACCAAGGCACAGCGATTATTTTAACGACCCATGTCATGGCTGATGCCGAAGAAGCCGACATACTTATGATGATTCGCAATGGCACAGCAATTGCTCAGGGCACCCCGACCCAGCTAAAAGCGGATTACCAGACAAATTCGATCGAAGCGGTCTTTTTAGCCGCAGGGAGGCAGCAAGATGCGCATTAATGCTATGATCAGTCGTATTTTTAAAGAAATGATTCGAGATAAACGGACGCTGGCATTGATGTTCATTGCCCCGTTGTTTATCATGACGTTAATCTTTTTTCTTTTCCAATCGAATACAAATACAAAAGTTGACTTAGGTGTACGAGGTGTGGCCACACCAATTGTGAAAGCACTGGACACAGATCGAATTCGAATTCACCATGTCGGTCATGAAAAGCCAACCACTTTAATCAAAAATCGCGATTATGCCGGTGTCCTTACCCAAAAAGGCGACAAATTGACACTACTGCTAGCCAATGCCGATCAAAGCCAAAGTGCCATTGTGAAACAAACACTCCAGGCAGCAACCATCAAACTCAAAATGCAGGCGGCGGCCACCGCTATTAAAACCCAAGCAGCGGCTTTACAAAAGCTGGCTTCAGCGTTAAAACAAGCCTCGCATGGTGCTGCACAGGTGTCACCTCCGCAGCCATCTTCTGCAACTGCAAGTTACCAAATTACCACGCATTATCGCTATGGCTCGGCTAACTCAACGTACTTCGATACCTTATTGCCGATTCTGATTGGCTTCATCGTATTCTTCTTTGTTTTCCTCATCTCGGGTATTGCCTTGTTACGTGAGCGTACCACTGGCACACTTTACCGATTATTGGCAACTCCGGTTCGGCGTGGCGAAATCATTGGCGGTTATTTGCTAGGCTATGGCATTTTTGCGTTAGTGCAAACAATCTTGATCGTCGGCTACACGTTGCTTGTTTTTAAAATCGAGATTCTCGGTAATATTGGTGCCATTTTCTTGATCAACTTATTACTGGCACTAACAGCCTTATCGCTGGGACTCCTCATTTCAACGTTTGCCAATACGGAATTTCAAATGTTACAGTTCATTCCGCTTGTCGTCATCCCGCAAATTTTCTTTACCGGTTTAATTCCGGTGAACCAAATGCTTGGCTGGCTCCAGCCGATTGCCCGTCTCATGCCGCTTTATTATGGTGCTAACGCTTTAACCGGCATCATCACAAAAGGTCAGTCATTAAGTGTTTTATATCCCGATATCATAGCCTTACTAGGTTTCTTCTTATTATTTTTAAGCCTGAACCTTATCACCATGCGCCAATATCGGCAGGTTTAACCAACATCCATTCAGGAAAGAAGTGAGGACCGTGCAGTCGCATAATCTGACGGACCTATTCTCATCATCGCTTGCTGACAGTCATTTGTCGGCTAAGCAACAGTCCGTTTTAAAAGCCAGTTTGCAACTATTTTCGGAAAAAGGGTTTGATCGTACCAGCACCAAAGAAATCGCTCAATTGGCCGGCGTTAGTGAAGGCACCGTTTATAAGCAGTTTAAAACCAAAGAAGGCATTCTTCAGGCGTTGCTCGCTCCGATGATTCAACAGGTCATCCCGAGTGCTTTTAGCGAATTTATTCATGAAATCGGCGAACAGCACCTGCCTGATTTGCATACCTTTCTAACCTTCACCGTACACAATCGTATGTCCTTCGTGATTGCCAATCTGGCACAACTGCGCATCCTGGCCACCACACTTTTGCAAGACACCGTTTTAAGCCAGGCACTGGCGGAAAAATTCCAAGAACAGTTCATGAGCCAAGCCACCAAAGTGCTCGGTGTTTATCAACGTGAAGGCGCTTTAGTTAACTGGCCGCTGGGGCGCATTCTTCGTTATATTTTCGGCACCATTTTAAGTTACCTTTTGCCAGTCGTCCTTGGTGTTCAATCTGATTTTGATCTTGAGACTGCGGTTTCCGAGGCGGTCGCGTTTCTGGAACGCGGGTTACATGCCTAATAAAGCCAGATATACCAGCTGCAAATCGCTAAATTAAATCGCTTAAATTCAACGGTTTTAAGTGTTTTACATCACGCAGAACGTTAGAATGGGGTTAAACGTCTTTATAAAGGAGCCGTGTTTGAGTCATGAAAAGTGAAAAGGAGACGCGGCGCAAGTTTGCAACTGAATCGGTCGCGGATTTACTGACAGACTTGCACACAACGTCAACTGGATTAAGTCAAAAAGAAGCCGCTGCACGTCTTGCGAAATATGGTGAAAATACGATCGCCCGCGAGAAGCAAAAATCCCAGTTACTAGTCTTTCTTAAAAACTTTACCAGTGTGATGGCAATTCTTTTATGGGTGAGCGGGTTCGTTGCAATCCTATCCGGTACCCTGGAGCTTGGCATTGCCATCTGGCTGGTCAACGTTATTAATGGTATTTTTAGTTACTGGCAGGAACACGAAGCCCAGAAGGCAACGGATTCACTCATGAAAATGTTGCCGACTTACACCCAAGTTTATCGAGATGGTAAGTTGCAACAGGTTAATGCCACGCAAATTGTCCCTGGTGACGTATTTAACCTGCAAGCCGGCAATGCGGTGCCGGTTGACGCGCGGCTGATCAAAGCGACCTCCGTTCAAGTTGATCAGAGTGCCCTCACTGGTGAGTCGGTCCCTGAATCCAAAAAAGTTGCATACGATGCCGGTCAAGGTGAATTTGCTGAATCCAATTTGGTTTATGCCGGCACCACAGTAGGCGCTGGAACCGCAACCGCGATTGCTTTTGCGACAGGCATGAAAACCGAATTTGGCCGGATTGCCGCGTTGACCCAGCAGCAAAAGCGCAGTTTGAGTCCGTTACAATTGGAACTCAATCGGCTAACCAAACAGATTTCGCTAATTGCCATCAGTTTAGGGGTTATTTTCTTCGTCGCTGCCATTTTCTTTGTTCATTATCCGGTCGCGCAAAGCTTTATTTTTGCTTTGGGCATGATCGTTGCGTTCATCCCTGAAGGCCTGTTGCCAACCGTAACGCTATCGCTTGCTCAAGGTGTTCAGCGCATGGCCAAAAAACATGCTTTGCTCAAAGATTTAAACAGTGTCGAAACGTTAGGCGAAACCACCGTGATCTGCTCGGATAAAACCGGCACTCTGACTCAAAACCAGATGACGGTCGACCACGTTTGGACCCGATCACATGCTTACAAGGTAACTGGCCAAGGCTATGTCAACAACGGTCATATCGAACTCAACGGCAAGCCGATTCAGTACGGAAACGATCCCGACTTGGACCTCCTCATTCGCCTTGTCGCATTCAACAACGACACCGAAGTCGAACCAGCAAAAGGCAAAGCTCGTCCGAAAATTCTCGGCACGCCGACTGAAGCCTCGCTAGTGATTCTAGCCCAAAAGTCCGGAATCGACGTAAACGCTTATACCAAAAAATATCCGCGACTTAAAGAATTGCCTTTTGATTCAGACCGCAAACGAATGACCACTATTCACCAGCACGATGACCGTACACTTTCCATCTGCACCAAAGGCTCACTCAGCGATTTATTGCCCCACTGCGACACCATTCAGGAAAATGGCAAGGTCCGCCCTTTAACCGCAGCAGACAAAGAAGCGATTGATGCTGCCAACCATAAGTATGCTTCTTTAGGCCTCCGTTCAATCGCTACCGCCTATCGAGAGATTCCGCAAGAAGCCGATAAAAAAAGCCAGCTCGATAATCTCACGATTGAAACTGCCGAAACCAAACTTACCTTTGTCGGTTTGGCCATCATGTCCGATCCGCCTCGTCCAGAAATCTATGATGCCATCGAGAAATGCCACCGCGCCAGCATCAAAATCATCATGGTGACCGGGGATTCCTCGCTAACTGCGAAGTCAATTGCCGTTAAAATTGGCCTGACCTCCGATAAAGCACGCGTCGTCACCGGCACTGAACTCGATACCATGAGTCAAGACGATCTCAAGCAGGCACTGGCAGGCGAAATCATTTTTGCACGGGTTGCACCTGAACAAAAATATAAAATCGTTTCAACCTTACAGGCCATGGGCGAAATCGTCGCATCCACTGGTGACGGCGTGAACGATGCGCCTGCGTTGAAAAAAGCGGACATTGGCGTTGCCATGGGCGTCACCGGAACCGATGTGGCCAAGGATGCTGCCGACATGATTCTCACGGACGATAACTTTGCTTCGATTGTGGCTGCCATTGAAGAAGGTCGCACCGTTTACAGTAACATTCAAAAGTTTCTGGTTTACATTCTGAACTCCAACCTGCCAGAAGCCGCGCCATCTGCTCTCTTCCTATTCTCGCGTGGTGCCATCCCGTTACCATTGACAGTTATGCAAATTCTGACTGTCGACCTCGGAACAGACATGATGCCGGCATTGGGATTAGGATCGGAAAAAGCCGAGCCTGGCATCATGGATAAACCGCCACGCGCCCGGAATGCTCACCTCATGAACCGCACCGTTTTATGGAAGGCGTTTGCCTGGTATGGCTTAATTGCATCCATTATTTCCACTGGCGCTTACTTCTTCGTCAACCATCTAAACGGCTGGCCATTACGCGGCTTGGCAACCAGCGGATCAACCTACGTCATGGCCACAACCATGACCCTTGCGGCAATCATCTTCTGCCAGATTGCCGCAGCCATGAACTGCCGAACCGAAAATGCTTCGGTCTTCAAAGTCGGTCTATTTGCCAATCACCTCGTCTGGTTCGGCATTGCTTTTGAAATCTTCCTATTGGCGTTGCTTAGCTACACGCCGTTCCTGCAAAACCTGTTCCACACCGGCCCGCTGGCACTCACCGACTGGCTTTTCCTGGCAAGTATTCCGATCCCGCTCTTCTTAATTGAAGAAGGTCGCAAGTGGCTCAATCGGCGGCGCTTATCACGTGAAAAAGTCGCGACGACTGCTCGTGGATCAAGTGCTAATAATTGAAAGCTTAGCATGTGTTATTAATTAGCTCAAAAAGGTTCAAAAGGCATATCTATCATGTCTTTTGAACCTTTTCTAGTTGGCCTATGTTTATCATTCTTTAACCAATTAATGTGCCTTGATTACTCCGCTCTTAAACGAAACAAACTGGCTGCAACTCACCATTTTTTAAAAACCGTGACCGTCTCACCGAACGCGCAAAGTCCAAAGGCCAGCGTGATGATGATATAAGGTCGGTTTACTTTAATTGCCAAAGCTGCTAATAACAGACAAGCCACTGCCAACCACAGACTCAGACAACAAATGATATCAAGCCATAAGCCTTCGTCGTGACGACTGTGCTTTCTCATTTGGGTCACCTCATATACAACTATCATACCTGATTGAACTGTCTAGGACTACTGTATACTTTCTATCAAGTCTGTCTGATTAAGCCGATTTGACCATTTTTACAAGCGTAAAGTTTGCGGTCTTTGACGGATTATCTTAACTTGTTAAAGGCATTTTTAGATGATCGAACAAGCCACAACAGTTGGAGAGTCATCCCACTGTTGCGGTTTGTTTGATACTATAAAAATCATCGCGACTTCAAAACAAAAAATCCGCATCAATCAGAGACTTTCTCCAGTTGATGCGGATAGTTTTAACCGTGATCTCTCATCGGCGGTACATCTTAAATTCTAAGAATAAGTCATTGTACAGCCCAACCTTCGCCGGCGGTAGGTCTGAGTAGATCTCAAGATGCTTCATAGTCTCGTCATCTGGATAGAACTGCCGATCATTTTGGACGCTTTTTGGCAGCAGCTTTTTGGCTGCAGCATTTGGTGTCGCATAACCGACATATTCGGCATTTTGAGCGGCGTTTTTGGGTTCCATCATGAAGTTAAGAAAGGCGTAAATGGCTTTGAAATGTTTGGCAGTTTTTGGAATCACCAGGTTGTCAAACCAAAGATTGCTGCCTTCTCGCGGAACAACATAATGCAGGTGTTTGTTGTTGGCCAGCATTTCACTGGCTTCACCTGACCAGTCGACAGCAATTTTGGCTTCGTTTTCGGCCATGTACATTTTGATTTCATCGGCGACAACGGCTTTGACGTTGGGCGACAATTGATCGAGTTTGGCTTTGGCAACGGCCAGCGTCTGTGGATTGGTTTCGTTAACAGACTTTCCCATCGAAATCAACGCTGGCGCAAAAACATCGCGCGCTGAGTCGATGAGCATGATTGAATCTTTAAATTTAGGATTCCACAACTGATTCCAGTGCTGGACTTCGCTGGCTTTGACAAACTTGTCATTATAAATGATGCCCAGTGTCCCCCAGAAATAGGGAATGCTGTATTTATTGCCCGGATCAAATTCTTTATTGATCAAACGCGGATCCATATTCTGCATCCCGTGTAGTTTGCTCTGATCAAGCGGCAAAAGCAGATGGGCTTTTTTCATTTTCTCAATCATATAATCTGACGGGACCGTCAAATCATAGCTAGTGCCGCCTTGCTGGATTTTGGTGAACATCGCCTCGTTGGAATCAAATGTTTCCTGATTCACGTGATAGCCGGTTTGCTTTTCAAACTTACTGATCAATGCAGGATCAATATAATCGCCCCAGTTGAAAAGATTCAGCGTGTTGTCGCCGGTATTACCTTGCGATTTTTGCAGATCTTGACTCCAAACCGCTAATCCCAGGCAGACGGCCAGGATGGCGAGTGCAATACTAATGAGTCGTTTCATTGATCAACGCCTCGCTTTCTCGCTTGTGTTTTGCTCGGCGGCTTTGGCCCGCCCGTTGAAGGAAGTAGTAACCGACGACCAGCAATAAGGCAAAGACGAACATGACTCCGGATAATGCATTGATTTCTAAGCTAATGCCTTGGCGGGCGCGGGCATAAATCTCGACAGCCAACGTTTCAAACCCATTACCGGTCACGAAGAAAGTCACCGCAAAGTCATCCAACGAGTAGGTAAATGCCATGAAGAATCCCGAGAAAATACCTGGCGTGATGTACGGCACAATCACACGCGTCAGCACCTGATAGTTGGAAGCGCCCAAATCACGCGCAGCATCCAGCAACGAATGACTCATTTCCTGCAGACGCGGCAAAATCATCAACACCACAATTGGAATGGAAAAAGCGATATGGCTCATCAGCACTGACCAGAATCCCAGCGGAACCTTTAAGGCCGTGTAGAAAATCAGAAAACTGGCACCGATAATAACATCTGGACTCACCATCAGAATATTGTTGAGTGACAAGATCGTATTTTTCATCACGGGACGGCTGGTTCGATCAATGGCCAGCGCGCCCAATGCGCCGATAATCGTCGCAATTAAACTCGACAGCAACGCCACCAACAATGTATCCAGAACAATCTGAATCATCCGCGTGTCCGCAAATAACTCGGCGTAATGTTTCCAGGTGAAGCCGGAGAAGTTGCTCATCCGATCCCCAGTTGAGAATGAATAAATCACGAGATAAAAAATCGGCACATACAGACAGATGAACACGAAAATCAGATAAAGGTAGGACCATTTGAACTTACGCTTCATGACGGCGCACCCCTTTCTTCTTTCGTTCACCGGTCAGGAACATGATGATAAACATAGCGACAATCAAGACCACACCGATCGTTGAGCCCATGCCCCAGTTCATTGTCGTCAAAAAATGCTCTTCAATGGCGGTACCAAGGGTGATGACTCGATTTCCACCAATTAATCGGGTTAACATGAACAGGCTCAAACTTGGAATAAACACCGCCTGAACCCCAGATTTGACTCCGGAAATCGTCAACGGCCAAACCACTTTGGTAAACGTCTGCCAGCCTTTTGCCCCCAGATCCTGCGAAGCATTCACCAGATTCTCCGGCAATTCTTCAATCGCATTGAAGATCGGCAGAATCATGAACGGAATTTCGATGTACGCAGCGACAAAAATAAAGCTGAAATCAGTAAAAAGAAATTGTTGCGGCGCAATCCCAAACATCCCTAAGAAACTGTTAACCCCGCCGTCCTGACTGAAGATGCCGATGAACGCATATGCTTTTAGTAACAAGTTAATCCATGTCGGTAAGATGATCAGTAACAGCCACAGTTGCTTATGCTTGGCGTAATGCAGCAAATAGGCAGTCGGATAACTGATCAATAACGTGGCAAACGTGATCAAAAAAGCATACCAAACCGAATTAATCGTCATCATAATATAAGTGCCGGACTGAAAATAAGTTTGGTAATTTGCCAAGGTAAAATGGCCGCTAATATCAAAAAAGCTTTGATAAACGATCAACACCATTGGCGCGATGACAAATAGTGCGAGCCACATCACATAAGGTGTATAAAATGCAACATTCGTGGTGGATTTTTTCACGATGACCCTCCTCAGATTCAAAATCTAATGGTGCCCGCCAAGTGGTGGCCTTTCCAGACTATAAACACCGACAAACACCCATCCTCCTACTATGGATCAGTCGCCTTCGTAGGTTTCCAGCCGTGCGTCGAACTCTTCTTCGGATTCGTTCAGTCGCATGACGTGAATATCTTCAGGATCAAAGGTTAATCCGACCGTTTCCCCGTCTTTTGCCGGATTCGTCGAGTGAATCAACCATTCATTTTGCAGTTGGTCGTAAGCGACAATTTCGTAATAATCACCGCGGAATAGTTGGGTATCGACTTCAACATTCACTTTACCGGCGTCTGCTGCCGTAATATCCAAATCTTCCGGCCGTAAAACAACTTCAACGGGTTCATTGGGCCGCATACCGGCATCGGCACATTCAAACTGTTTGCCATTGAATTCAACCAAGAAATCCTTAATCATGTGACCGGGGATGATATTGCTTTCACCAATAAAATCAGCAACAAAATGGTTGACTGGTTCATCGTAAATATCCACCGGCGTGCCACTTTGCTGTACCTGGCCATCGTTCATGACAAAAATTTCATCTGATAATGCAAGCGCTTCTTCTTGGTCATGGGTCACAAACAGGAAGGTGATCCCCAACCTTTCCTGCAATTCACGCAGTTCATACTGCATATCTTTACGCAGCTTAGCGTCAAGCGCCGATAATGGTTCGTCCAAAAGTAACACTTGCGGCTCAAGGACAATCGCCCGGGCAATGGCGACGCGCTGTTGCTGGCCACCTGATAGCTCGGAAATTTCCCGGTCAGCATACCCTTGCAGCCGAACCATTTTAAGCGCATCTGTCACCTTAGTTTGAATCGTTTCTTTGCTCATCCGATGCAACCGCAACCCAAACGCAACATTGTCAAAGACGTTAAGGTGCGGAAATAACGCATAATCCTGGAAAACAGTATTCACTTTGCGCTGGTTAGCCGGAACATCATTTATTTTTTTGCCATCAAAAAGAACTTCGCCTTCCGAGACATCCAAAAATCCGGCAATGGCACGCAAAATCGTAGTTTTACCGGAGCCAGACGGACCAAGCAACGTATAGAATTTTCCTTGTTCGATCTCGATATTGATATCTTTTAATACCTGCGTGTCGCCGTACCGTTTGCCGACATGCTTTAATTCAACAATAATGTTGCTCAATGAACCCAACTCCTTATAGATAAGATGCTGTCGCAACTAGCAGGCACCTGCTGCGACCGGTTGCTGCATTCACCAATTGATGTTGCTTCGTCGCGTGAAAATAGATAGTTTCCCCTTTTTTAGCGACATAAGCCTGATCACCTAACAGCAGTTTCACTTTGCCGCTGACAACGTAAACAAATGTCTCTGCCGGAGATGGTTCAAAAGTTTTGAAAAAGCCATTCGGGGCAAAATCGATCATCACTGGCTCCATCTCATTCTCATTGCTCTCCGGCACCAACCACTTCAATTGATAACCTTTATCCTCATCCAGATAAGTGACCTGATCCTCTTCGTGGTAGACCAGCGAATCGACTGGCTCTTCCCGGAAAAAATCAGCCGGGGACTCGCCTAAAACGCTCAGGATATCAAAAAAAGTCTCTAATGACGGTGAACTTTGGTCATGTTCAACCTGCGAAATATACCCTTTCGATAAATCTGTCCGTTCGCCAAGTTCTTCCTGCGTCAGGTTTTTTCGAATGCGCAGATCACGAATTTTACTGCCAATATCCATGGCACACCGCCTTTTTAGGTTTCGTTAAACTAAACTTCAAGTTTACTGACTCTGCCTATTATACAAATGTCATGCACCAACGCAAGCTTTTATGACTGAGATGTGTAAAAATATTTTTCAAGCGGGACTGCCGGTCCGAAAATTCAACGAATATCGGCGCAAATCGTTAGCGCACAAAAATGGCGGCATCACATTTTCCTTTGAGAAAATATGATGTCGCCATTCATTTATTAACCTAGCATCACGCCAGCCTTGTCAGTCTTCAAAAATCAAACTTCCTCCAAAGACGTCAGAGTCGCTGCGTTTTCGGTGAAATTGACATTTTGGTTCAATCGCTGCGCCATCGTCATGGTGATGTAGCCTTTCTCCATCAAATCATGAATCGCCGTACGCTCTGCAGCAAAGGCAATCGCGCGCAATCGACTTAGCTCATGCTCGTATTGGGTGGATTTATGCGTATTCAACGCCTTGACCGAGGCAATACGATTGCGATACTGGACAATCAATGAATAAATCACCTGGCGATTGTAATGGTGGGCCTTGTTTTCTTTTTGCCGGAGAAACTTCGACAAGTACTTCAAACCGCCTTTTGCTGTTTCTTTTTCAATGAACAATTTCTCGTTAAAGAAGCGATGCGAGCGGTTCTGCTCGCTGGCTACCGTGTACCAGAAGTGTGATAGTCGCAGTGCGGAGCGGTCAAAAAGCATGCGTAATGTCGGACGTCCCGAGCGTTTAGCCATCGAGTCCAAATCATCCATTCGGTGTTTCAATTGCTTGCGGGCTTTGGCATAACTTTTCGACATGATTTTATTTTCCCGCCACAAATCATCCAACGCATATAATTCGCCTTGAACGCCGACTTTGCGCAAGTCGAGTTCATCTTGGACCAGTGGCGGAATTGCCGCACCGGTGTCTTCAGCCAGCTCTAGTCGACGAATCAGATTCTGATATTCCGCGATGAGATCCAACGCGGCTTTTTGATTATTCTCGCGGCGCTCGGATTCAACTCGACGCACGGCCATCTGGTACACAAACATCTGTGCTTGGCTCAACGAAATAATCCGTACATCATTGGCGTGATCCTCATCATCTTCAGTATCATCATCGGTTGTTGCAATGGTGGAACCACGCGTTTGTAAAGGTGCGACTGAGCGTGTCACAATCGGCAAGGCTACAATCGCAACGATCAGGCTCACCACCACAACGCCTGCCGCGATAAATAACATCAGGCTGCGTTCTGGAAACGGATCGCCATTAGCCAGTACGGTTGGTACCGCAAATACCCCAACCAACGTGATGGCACCGCGAACTCCTGAAATGCCGCTTAATAATGCCGCACGCCATGAAGGCTGGTTGCCTTTTGACCGCACCGTCAGTAACATGTAGCCATAAATCCATAAGGTTCGTAAAATCAAAATTCCAAGATAGACCAACACGACAAAGCCGAGTGCCTGTAATGTGCTGACTTCATGATCGGCAATCGTATCGCGCATCGCCACCGGCAGTTCGATGCCTAGAATCAGGAAAATAATCCCGTTAAGCGTGTAAACAATTAAATCCCAAGTTCGCTCTGACACGATTCTTAATTCCGGCAATGCAGCCACATACCGATTGTGCTGCGTATTGCTCAGCAGCCCCGCCACAACCACGGCAATGACGCCGGAAGCGTGCATAAATTCGTCAACAATCAAATAAATAAAAAACGGCGTTAACACCTGTAAGATCGTGTGCAGAATGACATCATTAATGCCTTGTTGCAGTAGCCAGTTTCGACTTAAGTTAATGATTCCGATTAAAACAAGTCCAGCCAATGCGCCAACTAATGACACATACAAGAAGTCCTGGACGGCGTGACCAAAAGCAAATGTTCCCGTCAAGGTTGCGGCAATACCGTATTTGAATCCGATCAAGCCGCTGGCATCATTAATCAGACTTTCCCCGCTTACTAAGTGCAACACGCCACTTGGTAAATGTGCCCGCTTAGCTAGGCTTTGAACCGCAATCGGATCAGTCGGACTGAGAATCGCTGCCAAGGCAAAACTCGCAGGTAGTGGCAGTGGTGGGATCAGGAAATGAATCAAATAACCACCAACCAGCATCGTTGCAAAGACCAGGAAAATCGCATTTCCGATGATCGGACCGCGCAACTCCCACAACTCCCGCCGTGGAAAATGACGTCCATCGTAATACAACAACGGCGCAATGAACAAGAGCATAAACCAATCAGTCGCTAAATTAATTGTTAAATGAAAAAACAAAGCCGCGCCGAGTCCCAGCGCGACTTGAATCAAAGATACCGGGACAGCGACAATGTAGTGGCTGAGCACGTTCGACACGATGACCAGCGCCATCAAGAACAAGACGGCTTCGACTAAATGCATTGTTGGGCCCCTTTCTTTTATTTTGAATGTAAGCTATGACTGCAATGGCTCGCCAATAATGCGAACTTCGGTTTCCAAATCGACACCAAATTTGGCTTTGACCGTTTTCTGGATCAGGTGGATCATATTCAGATAGTCAGTGGCAGTTGCGTCGCCTAAATTGATAATAAAACCTGCATGTTTCATTGAAACCTGCGCACCACCAATAATGTGACCTTGCAAACCGGCTTTTTGAATCATCGGACCCACAAAATGATGTGGCGGTCGCTTAAAAACAGACCCGCATGACGGATATTCTAATGGCTGTTTGGCCGCTCGTCTTGCGTTCAATTCGTCCATTTTAGCCCGAATTGCCGGTTTGTCGCCGCGCTTCAGGGAAAAAGTGACACTTAACACAACATCTCCGGTATCTTGAACGATACTGTGGCGATACCAAAACTTTAATTCGCGATGGTTATAAGTCTTGAGTTCACCTGTGCGCGTCAACACATGGGCACTGCTGATGACATTGCAGACTTCACCACCATAAGCACCGGCATTCATGAAAAGTGCGCCGCCGACACTTCCGGGAATTCCGGCCGCAAACTCAAGACCGGTCAGTCCGGCACGATATGCAGCTTCAGTCGTATCGATAAGACGTGCGCCTGCTTGGGCAGTTACAGTGTTTCCGGTCACCATAATTTCGTTCATGGCCGTCAAAATCAAGACCAGCCCACGGATACCGCCATCGCGCACAATTAAATTACTTGCGTTCCCAATGACGGTCAAAGGCAAATGCTGTTGCCGCGCGGATTCAACCAGAGTCCGAACCTCGGCGACGTTTTTAGGAAAAGCCAGTAAATCAGCTGGCCCACCGGTTTTTGTAAACGTATAATGACTTAACGGCTCATCATGCATGATGGTGATCCCTTCAAGCATCCGTGGTGCATCTACCACAACATCAGGTCCTTTCAAAAAGACTACTTAATATATTTTAGCAGAAATTGACGATTGTGAACACTTGGAGAGCGTGAGCAGGCCCGGTTAGAAACCGGAGCATAAGTGGCCTCGGACTTAAATGGCTGATCTTTGGCCATTTAGTCCGAGGTCCTTATGTGTAGGTTTCTGGGCCTGCGAACGCGTTTACGCGACAGTGTCGGACAACTTATGGCCGGTTTTTGGCCATTGCGACCGAGGTCCTGACACTCTGGTTTCTGAGCCAGTGAGCAGGTTCGTGAGCACTTAGCTCCCCGTGCGTTTGGTAGAAAAGTCTAGTAGAATAAAATGGCAATGTAACGATAGGAGTGAAATTCTTTGAAATTGATTTCGTGGAACGTCAATGGCTTGCGAGCCGTCTTAAAAAAAGACTTTATGACAATCTTTAATGCACTGGATGCTGATTGGTTTTGTCTTCAAGAAACCAAAATGCAGGAAGGCCAAGTGACGCTTGACCTTCCTGGCTACTATCAGTATTTTAACTACGCAGAACGCAAAGGTTATTCAGGCACCGCGATTTTTACGAAACACAAACCGCTCAATGTGACTTACGGAATGGGAATTCCCGAGCATGATAAAGAAGGCCGCATCATTACGCTTGAATATCCCAAGTTTTACTTAATGACGGTTTATACGCCCAACTCTGGCGGTGAACTCAAGCGGCTCGATTATCGGCAACAATGGGATAAGGACTTTCGCGACTATACCACCCGATTGGCAGAAAAGAAGCCATTGGTTTATTGCGGCGATTTAAACGTTGCTCATGAACCGATCGATCTTAAAAATGATAAAACCAATCACCATAACGCTGGGTTCACCGACGAGGAACGTACCGATTTTACCAAGCAGCTTAATAGCGGCTTTATTGACACTTTCCGCCATCTATATCCCGACACGGTCACTTATTCTTGGTGGAGTTATCGATTCCATGCGCGCGCCAATAATGCCGGGTGGCGGATTGACTACTTTGTTGCCAGTTCAAACTTTCAGCCATATGTCAAAGATGCCAAAATTTTAACCGATGTCATGGGCAGTGACCACTGTCCGGTTGAACTCACAACGCAGGATTTACTATAGGAGCGTCAAAAATGGATTTTATTGCCATGGATTTTGAAACCGCCAATCGCAAACGTGCCTCGGCTTGTTCGCTCGCCATTGTGGTCGTGCAGCAAAATCGGGTCGTTGATAGCTTTTATACGCTCATCAACCCACAGATGCACTTTGATCCGCAAAATATTCGGATTCACGGGATCACACCAGATATGGTCCAGAACCAGCCGACTTTTGATCAGGTTTGGCCACATATCCAGATGTTTTATACACCGGGTCGCATCGTCACGGCTCACAATGCCCCATTCGATGTGTCGGTGTTACGCCTGACACTTGACCGTTATGGCATCGCTGCGCCGCGCTATCAGGTGATCGACACTGTTCGGACTTCACGGCAATTTTTACCGAAGTTGCCGAATCATCGGTTGGATACGGTCAGTGCTGCGTTAAAAATTCCGCTGGAACATCACCATAACGCGCTGGCAGATAGTTATGCCTGTGCACGAATTCTCATTGCCGAGAACAAACATTTTGGCGAAGCCCGAACGAAAGCTATGATGAAACTTGCTAAGGCCGGTTAATGACCAAGTAAAGCTTAGTAATCAGTCTTAATGCCGTGCCAAACTTCGCAATCTCCGGTTTGCCACCTCATAATTAAATAACCCAAGAAATTACCTTGGAGAAACAAAAGGTGAACATACTCTGAGTACGTTCACCCTTTTATTATAGCTATGAATTATGACCCAACCTTAACTGATTTAGAAGATAACTTCATCCTGCTATATCAATTTTTAGCGACACTGCGCTCTGATTTCCAGATGCTGAAGGACGTTTTCATCGACTGCCACAAGCCTGAACCAGAGTAAACCAGCACATTGTTCCGGTAGACTTTCACCGTGAACATGGTAAATAGTACGAGGAAGACGAAACTGATGGCAACGCTGATCCACGCCTCACCCATGCTGGCCCGGCCTAGTGACATCTGGGTAGGCATCACGAAGACATTAAGAAATGGGACATAGCTCGTAATTTGTGCCAAAGCCGAGTCACTTGATTGAGCCGCAATCGTAATGAAATACCCGACCAATCCCAACATACTAATCGGCATAGCTGCCTGTTGGACCTGTTCCTGGTTGGAAACCAGCGAACCGGTCAGCGCTGCCAGTACTGAGTAGGTCAAGGTACCGATGATAAAGAAGACGACAATCATCGCTGTGGTGCCAGAAACCAGAATCGAGAAGTCAAACTGCTTCAAAACACCGGATACAAACGACTGATTTTTGATGAATTGCCAACTGATTACCCCCGCAACAACATAAATCGCCAGCTGTGTTAGTAACAGCGCGAAGATTCCGGCCAGTTTCCCGAAGAATTGGGTTGTCGCGCTCACGGAGGACAAAAGGATCTCCATAATGCGCGAGCCTTTTTCCGTGGCAATTTCCTGAGCAAGAATCGAACCGTAAACCATGGTCACCATTAGGATCAAAATCATGGCCACAACCGCCACCCCGTGATTCATCAGTTGCGTTGAGTTTGACTTGGTGACTTGTTTACCATTCTCAATGGCCACTGTTTTGGTGCTGACCATTGGCGGCTGCGTGAGTGCCCTGACTTGCGCTGCCGTAAGATGCAGACTTGCCGCGGTACTGCTAAGTTTCAATCCGCTAAGTGCCGTGACCAAAGTGGTTTTATCAACCTCTTGTCCGTTATCCCGCGCAACGTAGCGCGAGCGGAATTGGTCTTTGGCATCGACAGTTAAAATGCCGTCAACTTTCTCATCGTTTAGCGCCGCATCAGCCTTTTCACTGGACGAGTACACTTTAAAATGCAAGTCATTGCTGTTTTGCTTACTTAATGCCTGACTGACCGCGCTGACATCACTGACAACTGCCACTTGCGAGGGTGCCTGCGTTTTGGCAATGTAAAAAGCAATGCCGACGCCGATGGCCAGAAACAGTAATGGCGAAAGAACCAAGAAGATCCACGAACCGCTTTTGGCGTTCTTTTTGTAAACCTGACTCATGACAACCCAGAATTTATGCATGTGTTTCACCCACTTTCAAGCGGAAAATCTCATCGAGGGTTGGCGGCTGCTGCCGAAATTCCGGTATATAACCATTAGCGACCGCTTTAGCGAAAATCTGGCGGCCCACTGCCGGATCTGCCAGCGTCAACTCAAACTCCTGTCCGTGTTGGCGAATGTTCGTCACACCGTCAAAAGCCTGCAAATCATCGCGGGATAACCCTGACTCAATGAAGAGCTTCGTTCGGCCAAAGCTTTCACGGATGTCACCAACAGCGCCATTCAAGACCATTTTGCCTTGTTTCAGCATCACCAGATGATCCGAGATGGCTTCGACATTGGCCATATCGTGGCTGGAATAAATAATGGCTGCACCATTGTCTTTCAGCATCTCAATCCCAGCCATTAACAAGCTGGCATTGACCGGATCAAGCCCTGAGAACGGCTCATCGAGGATCACCAGTTTAGGCATGTGAATCATGGTCGCAATCACTTGCACTTTTTGCTGGTTACCTTTGCTCAGGTCCTTGATTTTGTCGGTTGCCTTGCCTTTCACCTGAAAACGTTCCAGCCATTCGGGAATCCGGGCTTTCACATCAGCCGTCTTCATCCCGCGCAATCGGGCAAAATAAATAATCTGATCCTGCACGCGCATCTTAGGATATAAACCCCGTTCTTCAGGCAAATAGCCAATGATGTCATAGTCCTTTGCCGTTAACGGATGATCATTCCAGGTAATCGTTCCGGAGTCCGGTGTCAAAAAATTCAAAATCATTCGAAACGTCGTTGTTTTACCGGCACCGTTTTGGCCGATCAGTCCCATAATTTCGCCAGTTTTGACGGTAAAACTCACATCATTGACCGCCGTCATGGTGCCAAAAGTCTTGACGAGATCTTTAACTGCTAACATTGCACACCTACTTTCTTAATCCACGTCACGCTCCACATTGCTAACAGTGTAGCATGTGTACTTTACTTATCAAAGTATAATTTTCAACTATTACAGCTGACGATTAACCTGTTTCACTAAAAATAGCACTGGGTCCACCACCGGTCTCAGTGCTATTTTGGTTGAAATTAAAATAAAAATCAGTGTCTCCGTACTCATTTCAGGCTCTGAAGTAAAGATTCATAGCGCTTACCCTGAGGAACAAACTCGAGATGACGCGTTGTATCCGACTGTTCATCTTTTTGAAAGTGGACCAGCAAATCGGTTTCAGGTTCGCTTGCGCCCAGAAAGTCCGGCCATTCAACGACTGAGACACCGTCACCTTCGAAGTATTCTTCAAGTCCGAGGTCCTCGGCACCACCGTCTTCCAAGCGGTAAAGATCCATATGATACAGTGGCAGCCGACCGTGACGATATTCGCGAATAATCGTAAACGTCGGGCTTTTGACATAATCCGTGATGCCCAGTCCCTTAGCCAAGCCTTTGGTAAAACTGGTTTTACCGGCGCCAAGGTCACCATCCAATAAAAGGACATCTCCTGCCCGCAGATGCGGACTGAGTGAAGCGGCGAATGCCTGCAGTGCGGCCTCGCTGGTAAAATCCTTTGTCAAACTTGTCATAGCAAGGTCTGGGCCGCTGTAATAATGGCCAACTTGTAGACGTCTTCTTCATTAGCGCCGCGGCTTAAGTCGGAAACCGGCTGATTCAAGCCTTGCAGAATCGGGCCGATGGCTTCAAAGCCGCCAAACCGTTGGGCAATTTTGTAGCCAATGTTGCCGGATTGCAGTTCGGGGAAAATAAAGACGTTGGCTTCACCGGCGATTTTGGAATCTGGTGCCTTTTGCTTGGCAACAGTCGGAACGAATGCCGCGTCAAACTGCAGTTCACCATCCAACGCCAAATCCGGTGCCAACTCATGCGCCTTCTGGGTTGCGGCCACCACTTTGTCCACTTGTGGTCCCTTGGCACTTCCTTTAGTCGAAAATGACAACAAGGCAACTCGCGGCGGATCAATGTCGAATAAAGCCGCTGTTTTTGCTGATTCAACCGCGATTTCTGCCAGTTGATCGGCATCCGGGTCGATATTAATCGCATTATCCGCAAATAAGTAACGTTCATCGCGACCACGCTGCATGATAAACGCGCCGCTAACAAGATGCACGCCGGGACGGGTCTTGATGATTTGCAAGGCTGGCCGTACGGTATCCGCTGTTGAATGAACCGCACCGGAAACCATACCGTCTGCTTCCTTCATATAAACAAGCATGGTGCCAAAATAATTGGCATCCTGAACAATCTTTTCCGCCTGCTCAGCGGTTGCCTTGCCTTTTCGTCGCTCAACGAATGCCGTCACCATCTTGGCGTGAAGATCATCATGCTCAGGATCGCGAACCGTCAACTTGCTTAAATCCCAGCTTTTTTTGGTTGCCAGGTTGTGAATTTTATCAGGGTTACCAAGCACAATCGCCTGCACCAATCCATCGGCTGTCAGTCGTACCGCTGCGCCTAAAACACGCGGATCCTCGCCTTCCGGAAATACAATGCGCAAATGCTTGTCATTAATTTTGTCTTTTAAGCTTTCAAATAAATCCAAATCTTATCCCTCCATAAAAGCGCTTTATTCCTTAACATCATACCGTCTTTATCGGGTCATGACCAGCGGAAGACAATGGAAAAACACCTCAGGTCACTTGCACCGTGCATTTGCTTCGAAACAATAAACTGCCGAACAAGCCTCGCATCACGATGCTTATCACTGGAGCAAGCGATCATTGCGCTTGGTTAGCTGGCGGCCGTGACCGTTTCCGGCAGTTGCCAGTTAATCGGCGTTTCACCCATTTTTTTCAACGCTTCATTGGTACGGGAAAACGGTCGGCTGCCGAAAAACCCACGAGATGCCGATAACGGACTTGGATGCGCGGAGGCAATGATCGCATTCTTGCTGGTATCAATCAACGCAGCTTTCTTCTTGGCAGCATTGCCCCACAAAATAAACACAACTCCGCCACGGGCAGACAAAGCCGCAATCGCTGCATCTGTTAGCTCTTCCCATCCATGATTCTGGTGGGAATAAGCCCGACCTGCCTGCACGGTTAAGACCGCATTCAGCAACAAGACCCCTTGATCGGCCCATGCTTTTAGATACCCGTGATGCACCGGTGGATAGCCTAAATCGCTTTGTAATTCCTTATAAATATTTTGCAACGATGGCGGCAATGCCACACCAGGCGCAACCGCAAAGCTTGCCCCGACTGCCTGATGCGGATTATGGTAAGGATCCTGTCCCAAAATGACCACTTTGACGTCATGAAACGGGGTCCATTCGAACGCCTGAAAAATGTGATGCATTTCTGGATAAATCGTTTTGGTTGTGTATTCTTCCTTCAAGAACTCATGCAGCCGGGCATACTCGGGACTTTCGAAAATCGGTTCCAGCACCGTCTGCCAATCATTATGTATTAATGTTTTCAAAAGCTGCACCTCCGCAAATAGTGTACAAGAATCCCTGCGCGTTTGCTACCGGGCAACCGCTTTTCATGCTAAAATTAAGAACGTAATCGCACCATGACAAACCGGAGGGAACAGTAATATGATCAAACTTATTGCATCAGACATGGATGGCACGCTTTTGAATGACAAAATGGAAGTTTCAGACGAAAATGCCAAGGCCATCCGTGAAGCGCAAGCCGCTGGTATCGAGTTCATGGTTGCCACCGGGCGCGGTGTTACTGAAGCCAAGCCGTTATTGGCGGCGCAGCATCTAAAGCCCGCGTTCATCACGTTAAACGGCGCCATGGTTTTTGACGAGGCTGGCAACCCGGTTGTTACAATCCCTATCGCCGACGATTTAAGCCAGTACGTTGTCGATGCGTTACAAGCCAGTGACATCTACTTCGAGATTACGACCAATAAAGGCGTCTTTTCCGATAGCCGGGTTAAGCGCATTCAGAACGTGGCCGACTTGTTAGTCGATCTCAACCCTGATACGACTTACAAACTCGCCGTTGCTTTGGCGGCTGCCCGGTTGGAAATCATGAATATTAACTATGTGGATGATTATCAGAAATTACTGGACGATCCGACGATCCAGATTATGAAAATCATCGCTTACACAGGCGAATCACCTGACATTTTAAAGGCCCCCGCCAAAACATTTAAAGCGACCGGTAAATTAAGTGTCACGTCCAGTTCGGTTAACAACATTGAGATCAATAACATTAAGGCACAGAAGGGTTATGCGGTTGAAGCTTATGCTAAACAACAAGGCATCACAATGGATGAGGTCATGGCCATTGGCGACAATTTAAACGATGCTAGCATGATTAAAATGGCCAAGTACGGCATCGCCATGGGCAACGCGATCCCTGAAATCACCGACCTGGCTTGGGGTACGACTGGCACCAATGGCGAAAATGGCGTTGCTGAGGCGATTCGCAAAGCCATTCGGATCAATAAAGCGGAAGCAACGAACGCACGTTTCTAGGATTGACAGCTGAACTACATCATGCAAGCCTTCAAGGGAGCAGGTTAGCAAATGGCGTTATATCTTGACATCAATGCATTGAGTACCGGCAGTCTTAGTGTGGTCAAAACCGACACTGGCAAGCCTGCCTACATTTTGACCACCCGCCACGGTCTCATTAATGGTGGTTTCGATTTGAATACGCTCAGCGGCAACCCATTAGGCTCGATCCGGCAGAAAACGGTCAGTGTTTTCCCACGTTATGACCTGTACATCGCCAACCGGAATGTTGCCAGCGTCAAAAAAATGTTCGGCGTCTGGCACCAGTTTATTTTTATTTCAAAGCTCAATTGGGTGGCCATGGGGAATCTTCTGAACAACCATTACCAAGTCTTCCACGGCGTTAAAACGATTTTTAGTGCCGGGGAAGTCGCACCGGCGATCGTTAAACTGACCATTCCTAACAATCGTGATATACCGGCTGCCATTTTGCTGGCGGCTATCCTCGACCGCTTCCGCCACGTCGGCGTGGCCGATCCGCTCAAACGTTACGAGTACGGGCTTGACTTTCCGGATTAGCGTCTAGGTTTAAAAGAGTTCCTCAAACAAATAGACATCAGAGAGTCAACGCATCTCTGATGTCTATTTGTTTAGTTCATTGTGTCTCTGCCGCAAATCGCAGCCGTCACTCTCCCACCGGCCGAACCATGTGATCGTATCGATGACTACCGATCATGAGTTCCCCGTTTTTGACGAAACCATTGCGTTCGTATAGTTTCTTGGCCCGCGGATTTTGCTGGTCGACATTCAGACTCACAACGTCGGCTTTGTGTGCACGGGCGACTGGATCAACGGCCTGCAGCAATTTTGTGCCAATACCGTGTCCCTGAGCACTCGGCGCCACTGCCAACGTATCCAGATACCATTCTCCCGGGTAAGTTTCCGTATCCGTAAACAGCGATGATTGCGGGGTTAATCCCAGTTTAGGTAATAATGGCTGCAACGCATCATCGATATGCGCCTCCTGTTCATGCAGATAGCCAACCGCGATGCCTTCGATTTTGCCTTTCTGATCGGCCACGAGTATCTGGGGATAGCCGTATCGATAAGTCGGCAGAAGAAATGCCTGTTGCAGCACCGAATAAAGCGTCTTCTTCGGCACGCGCATCAGTTGCGGAATCTCCATTTCGGTAAAAACAATATCAATCAGCGGTGCCACCTGAGCAGCATCCGCGGGTTTACTTGGACGTATGATCACAACAATCGCTCCTTTTTCTTGTGATTTATTATAGCAAAAAAAGCGAACGTTCGCGTGTTACCGCTTCCGGATCATTAATTTAATGTTTTTAAGCGAATAAGTCCAATTTTCCGCCGTTCTGGGTTAAAATATGTGAAGAGTTGTGTTGGTTTGCTGCCCACTAGATATCGTCAAATGGTGCAGCTACAACGCAATATCTTGTTCCAAATTTTCTTTTTGGCGCGACCCTGTTTAGCAAACTATGCGGGACCGACGAACGGAGGTGAGGAGCAGAAAACTATTTGAAGGAGCGTACTGGGTTGAAAGTTACTTTCAAGGACGTCACGATGTCCTACGATGGCAAGACAGATACCCTGAAGGATCTGAATTTTACCATTCCCGATGGCACGCTGGTTTCCCTGCTGGGTCCTTCCGGCGGCGGTAAAACCACAACGTTGAATTTGATTTCAGGGTTGTTGGCCCCTACTGCTGGGCAAATCTTTTTTGGCGACACCGATATGACCAAAAAAGATGCCTTAGCCCGTAAAGTCGGCATGGTATTTCAGAACTACAGTCTGTATCCGCACTTGTCAGTGTTAGACAATATCGCCTTTCCACTGAAAATGGCTAAAGTCAGCAAGGCAGAGCGCCACGCTAAAGCTAAGGATCTTGCTAAGTTGGTCCATGTCGAAGACCAGCTTGACAAGAAACCGGGTGCCTTGTCTGGCGGTCAACAGCAGCGTGTCGCCATTGCACGAGCGCTGGCCAAATCACCAAGCTTACTGTTGCTGGATGAACCGCTATCCAATCTCGATGCGCGGCTGCGAATTGAGATGCGGGAAGAGATTCGCCGAATTCAGCGCGAAACCGGCGTTACGACCATCTTCGTCACCCATGACCAGGATGAAGCCTTGCATATTTCCGACAATATCATGGTTCTGGCCAATGGGTCGATTCAACAGTTCAGTTCACCGCAGACACTATACGATCAACCTAACAACTTGTTTGTGGCTAAGTTTATCGGCGAACCCGTCATTAACACCATTCCGGCACAGGCCTTAGCTGCTGATCTAGCGGGAATCGTTCCGGAAGATATTTTGAAGCAAGCCGAAACTGCTGGAATTCGCAGTGAGGCACTTATCCCTTACGATGCCGGTGAGAATGTGTTGGCCAAACTTCATGGCAAGATTACCCAAAGTTCTAAGTACGGCCGGGAAGCCACCGCCAATATTACTTACAACGGTGAACATCTCTTGTCGACTGAAATGGCCGGTGTTTCTGGCAGTCAACCAGAGTTGGATTTTTACCTCACCAAATCAGGATTCTTTCTCTTTGATCAGTCTGGCGCCTTGATTTTTGGTGGTGAAAGTCATGCTGAATGAAAAAGCCAGCTTTAAATCGACGGCCAAGGCAGCGTTGTATTTACTGCCGATGCTTGTCATTACTATTACCTTTAACATCTGGCCGATCATCAACTCTTTTTTAATGAGCCTGTATACCAAGTATGACTTTTACACAGATAAGGTAAGCGGCTGGGGATTCGATAATTTCGTCTATCTCTGGAATGATCCTGACTTTCACCTTGCCGTTCGGAATACGTTGGTTTTCGTGGTCGGCGTGGTGCCGATAACGGTTATTTTGTCTTTGATCATTGCGTTGTTGCTGAATCAGGTCAAGTTCATTTCCGGGTTTTTCCGAACTGTCTACTTCTTGCCGTTTGTTACCAGTACTGTCGCTATTGCCATGGTCTGGAATTGGATGTTTCATAGTAATTACGGCTTGGTCAATTATTTTCTGAGCTGGTTTGGCGTTCATCCGATCAACTGGCTGACCGATCCACATTATGCCTTGCTGGCTTTGATTATCATGAGTATCTGGAAAAGCCTGGGCTTTAACATTATTCTTTTCCTGGTTGGTTTAAACAACATCGATCATGGTTATTACGAAGCGGCGGAAATTGACGGGGCCAATGCTCGTCAGCGTTTCTGGAACATCACCATTCCGATGCTTTCGCCGATTACCTTCCTGGTGTCGGTCAATGGCATTATCGGTAGCTTCAAAGTCTTCGATGAAATCTTTGCCTTGTTCCAAGGAACACCGGGACCGGGCAAAGCTGATTTGACGATTGTGTATTACCTGTATCAGAAGTTTTACACCGAGTACAAGTATCCGATTGCCGCGGCATCAGGCGTTGTGCTTTTCTTCCTCATCTTGCTCGTGACACTCGTGCAGTTGTGGTATTCGCGCAAGCACGTTCATTATTAAGGGGGGAAGCAGAAAATGGCTAAAAAGCTCAGTAAGGTTTTACTTTATCTGATCGTTATTTTAGGGGCCATCACCATGCTGATCCCCTTCTTATGGATGATTTCGACGTCATTGAAAACGGCACCGGAAACGATCGCGGTGCCACCGATCTGGATTCCAAAGTCCTTGCAGTGGGGCAACTACATCAAGGCGTGGAATGAAGCACCGTTTGGCCAATACTTCATTAACAGTATTATCGTCACGGTTGTCACCACGGTCGGTCAGCTTTTCACCAGTATTCTTGCCGCATTCGCCTTTGCGCGTCTGAAGTTCTACGGCAAAAATATTTTGTTCGTTATCTTTTTGGGGACCATGATGATCCCCGGTGAAATGCTGATCATCCCTAACTTTGTGACACTGTCGCACTTAGGGCTAATCGACCACTATGGCGCGTTGATTCTGCCGTGGCTGGCCAGTTTCTTTACGGTTTTCACGTTACGTCAAACATTCCAATCCACCCCGGACCAGATTTATTACGCTGCCAAAATCGACGGCGCTTCGGATTGGAAGTATCTATGGCAGGTGCTCGTTCCGATGAGCAAGTCCACCATCACGGCGGTGACTGTCCTTCAAGTCATCGGTTCATGGAACGCCTTCATGTGGCCGTTGATTGTCACCAACTCCGATAAGATGCGCACCCTGCCAGTCGGCTTACAGGCCTTCACGACCGATGCTGGCACACAATATCAACTTTTGATGGCGGCTTCTACTTTCGTCATCATTCCAATGGTCATTTTGTATATCTTCTTGCAGAAGTACATTATTGCTGGGATTTCTAAAGCTGGATTGAAAGGATAATCTATCAAAATGAAAAAGCAAACTTGGGTAAAAAAAATCTTACTTGCAATGCTTACCGTCACACTGGTTGCCGTCTTGACCGCCTGTGGCAGCAATAGCAGCAGCAAATCCAGTTCCACGACTAAGAGCGATTCAGGAAAACGGGTCACGATTACTTTCTGGCATGGGATGAACGGTCCTTACCAAAAGGCGATCAACCAGATCATCACCGACTTCAACAAGAGTCAAAAGCAATACAAGGTCGTCGGTACAGCACAAGGTAATTACACGGCGTTGCAACAAAAGATTATGGCGGCAGCCAAGTCCCATAACCTGCCAACAATTGCCCAGACGACTTACACGACGGTTCCTGACTATGTTAAAAATGGTTTTATCATGCCACTCGATCAGTATATGCTGAAAGGTGACAACAAGATGAGTTCTAGTGATTTAAAGGATATCTATCCAGCCTTCCTGTCAAGCTCGAAGTATCAAGGCAAGTACTACAGTGTACCTTTCTCCAAATCAACCCGAATCCTTTTTTATAATGAAGCCCTGATGAAGAAGTACAACATCGACAAGCCTAAGAGTTGGGAAGACATCAAGAAAGATGCCCCTAAGTTAAAAGCTGACGGCATTGCCGCAATTGGTTTTGATAAGAGCTTCGACATGGAATTTGAAGGTTTGGCGCGTCAAGCCGGCAACCCGCTTGTTTCGGCCAAACCGTTGAAAGCCAACCTCGACACCAAAAAGACCATCACCGCAGCTAACTTCATCATGGACATGGTTAACAGCGGTGAAGCCAAAACTGCCGGCGAAGACATTTACGGTGACAAGAACTTCACTTCCGGCAAGACTCTCTTCTACGCCGGTTCAAGCGCAGGGATCACGAACATGAAGCAAAATGCACCTAAAGACTTCAAATGGGGTACTATGCCACTGCCAAGTTACAAAGGCAAGAAAGCGACCGAACTGGCCGGTAACGACATCGTCCTCTTCAAGTCTGCAACCCCTGACAAGCAAAAGGGTGCCTGGGCATTCATGAAGTTCTTACTGTCTGAAAAGGAAACTTCGAAGTGGGCCGAGCTGACCGGTTATGTGCCACTGCGTAAATCTGCGGTTCAATCTGCTGACTTCAAGAAGTATCTAAACGACAACGAAACCAGCAAGGCTGCGGTTGATTCCCTCGGCTTTGGCTTCCAGTCAACAGCATTCATCGGTTTCTCGGAATATCGTAACGATCTTCTGAATGCGGTTGATGCGATGCTGACCAAACATGAAAAGCCGGAACAGGCATTGAAGACTCTGCAAGGGCAAGCGGAAACGATTATCAAGACGAATAAGTAACTGTTTAGCTTAATAACAACGTTTCATGCAACTAAGTCATCATTACTATGCTCGAATGAAACGTGATCGGTCTCAGAGATGTCGTGCATCTCAGGGACCGATTTTTTTGCAGCATTTACTTCCTAGGAGTGAAAGTTCCCCAGTTACAAAAACCTGCATGTAAGCGCTTGTGTTCACCCGCTCTTTTGTTGTTTTTCAAGCTTCCTCGGAGTACGCTTTAATGTTCTCAAAAAACTTAACGAGACATTGGAGGAAATAACGTGACGACCATTCGCTTTTTAAACGGGTTAAATACCATCGGGGGTAATATTGTCGAATTTGCTACCAAAACCAGCCGCGTCATCATGGACTTTGGGGTTGCGGCAGATTTGAGCCAGGAAACCGTTACTTCGGCCATTGATCAAGGAAAACTGCCGAATGTGCCAGAACTCTTTCTCGATCAACCCGATCCATTTACTGATGAGGCCATTTTCATCTCCCATCTGCATATTGACCACATGGGCGCTTTGCAGTACTTACAAAAGGATATCCCGATTTATCTTTCGGAACCGTCCTACCGCTTGTATCGGCTGCTCATTCAGTTGGGTATCGAAAAACCGGTCGCGAACCTGCATCCCCTCGCTTTTGAAACGCCACTTGCCATTGGCGATCTCACCGTCACCGGGTTTCACAGTGATCACGATGAACCTGGCGTGATGGCGTTACTTGTCGATGATGGTTCCCGCCGCTATGCGCATTCAGGCGATGTTCGCCTCAACGGTCCACATGCCGAACGGGTTCATGCATGGGCAAAACGCTTTAAGCCGAAAAAACTGAGCCTGTTCATGCTGGAAGGCACCAGCTTTTCGTTCGACACACCGATTCCGGTTGAAGATCAGGATCATCCTAGCGCGCCATTGACAGAAATGAGCCTGCAGAGCAAGTTTCAGCAACTACTGACGGACAGTTCCCAACTGGTGGCCATCAACCCCTATAACCGCAATTATGAGCGTTTAGCGGCGTTCCAGGCCTCAGCACATGCCAGTGATCGGAAAATGGTTTGGGAGCCAGATGAAGCAGCCATTTTAGCCACCATGACCGACGAACAGCCCGATGCTATCCTTGGCCAGACGATCCAGCTGGCTGACATCGCCAAACAGCCGGAACGCTATGTCCTTCAAAACAGCTTCACAAATCTGGCTTCACTAACCGACTTGCCGATCAGCGCGTACGTCCACAGCAACGGCGAGCCGCTGGGCGACTATGATCCGCGTTTTGCGCAGTTAAAAGATTGGCTAGCTGACCACCAGATTCCATTGGTGTTCATGAACGCATCGGGCCATGCTGCTCGGGAAGACCTAATTGAACTGGTCAAAGAAGTCAATCCTCGTGTCGTCGTGCCATGGCACAGCTTCCATCCTGAACGCGAAGCCGCAGCGGTTGATGAACAGACGAATGCGGATATTCTATTGCCGGAAAAAGATTTGTATTACGATTTTGATCCTTTAACGGAAGAAGAATAGTGAACAAAAAACAGGTCGCAAATTGATACTTTTGCAACCTGTTTTTTTAATGCTGGAATAGATTATCAACCGTTGTCTGTAGCTGTTTGGCTAAAGCAAAGGCCAAGGAAAGCGTTGGATCATACTTATTATTTTCGATGGCGTTAATCGTTTGGCGCGTGACGTTAACGGCATCAGCCAGTTCTTGCTGAGTCAGATTTTGCCGGGTGCGGAGGGTACGAATTTTATTTTCCATGGAACATCAGGCAACCAAGCCAAAAATGAACAAGATCGCTGTTAACACAATAGTAATATATAAAATTTGACCTGGTTCTTTATCAGTCTGGTCAGCCTTGTGCTTGAACCATTCGTAACCGCCCCACTGGATTGCTACCGAGGTAATGAGTACAAAAGAGGTAAATGATACGTCACGATTGTTGGACAATTGAATAAGATTGTAGATCGACAAAACAATCAAAAGGAACACATAGGCGTATCCAGTCGATCTCCCCAAAAATTTGTGCTCCATTTCATCCATTTTTCTCAAGGAAGCCACCCCCTTAATGTCAAACACTTTTTACATCTTAATTATAAGCCGACCGAGTCAAATGTCAAAAGTTTTTGACTTTTTGCAACCTTGCTGTGGACATAAACTAACCAGCAAACTTTCAAAGATTTTGATTATACCTGATCCAAATAATCACCAATTCAAGACAAAAAAGCTGAGAACATCGGATTCCTTCGCACGATGACGAGCTTAACTCCCCTTAAAACATCAGGGCAATTAAGCCAATGGTAAATATAATTGACACTATCGCAATTGTTATATATAAAAATCGACTCGGTTCTTTATCGGTTCGATCCACCCGATACTTGAACCACTGATAACAGGCAGACTGAACAACGCTCACAACGACTACAACAAAAAAATCAAAATTCCATTGGCCAGTTTTGATTCGTTGAAAGATCGCGCTTGTGAACAACATCAGAAACATCATTGTATAACCAATTTTGACCGTTTGATCAGTGAATTTACGTTCCATTTCATCCATTTTTCTCAAGGAAGCCACCCCCCTTAATATCAAATTCTTTTTTCATTTTAATTATAAACTGACCCACTCAAGTGTCAAAAGTTTTTGACTTTAAATAGAAAGCAATTAATGATCCCGCAGTCTTTAAACCAGTCCCCTCACCAACGCCAAATTAAAAAAAAGAACCAGTCACTGACCGATCCTTTCTATAAAGCCGCTTATTACGCTAATTACCGCCGTTCAAACGCCGCCACAATACGATCATAATCCAGCTGATCCGTTTTTGACACCAGGTAATCAGCAGCTGCCAACTTCTCCGCATCCCCAATACCCACTGCAAATTGGCCGGCTGCCTTGATCGCCGCAATCCCGATCGGTGCGTCTTCAAAACTGATAATCTCATCGGCTTGCAACTGCAACAACTGCTGGGCTTTCATATAAATCTCCGGATCAGGCTTGCCATGATGAAGCCTGCTAGGATCAACAACGGCATCGAACTGCGAAGCCAAACCCAATCGCTGCAAAATCATCGGGGCGTTTTTAGATGCCGAAGCAATTGCCATTTTCAAGCGGTGTTGCTTGGCCTTTTCCAGAAGCAACGGAATCCCCGGTAAGATATCCGAGGAAGTAATGGACGCAACTAACGCTCGGTAGCGCCGGTTTTTCTCCTCCGCCAGCGCCACCTTCTGCGCCTCATCATAATTCTGTTCTTGATGACCGTATTGCAATATCAGTTCCAGCGAATCCATCCGGGCGCGGCCGCGTAACGCCGCATCGGCCTCAGGCGGTAAATGAATACCCAGCCGTTCAGCCAACTCATGCCACGCTGCCAGATGATACTTCGCCGTGTCGGTTAACACGCCGTCTAAATCAAAAATAAACCCTTTAAGCATGCGTCTCCCCCACTTCCAAGTGCAACGGTTTGTCATCCACGACAATATCCAGCGCCGGGCCTGCCAGTATTGAAATCTTGGCTTGTTTGCCAACATCAACAGCTAATAAACGGCCACGATAATTGAGCTTAAATTGATAGCGTTGCCAGTTTTTTGGCAATTGCGGGTGGAATCGCAATTGATCGTGGTCGTAGCGCATGCCAGCAAATCCTTGGACAATCGCCAGCCAACTGCCACTCATGGACGTAATGTGCAGGCCGTCCTGCGTATCGTGGTTATAATCATCTAAATCCAAACGCGCAGTGCGGGCATATAAGTCCGTCGCCTTGTCCATTTTACCAAGCTCAGCTGCCAAAATAGCGTGAATGGAAGGACTCAGCGAACTCTCGTGAACAGTCAACGGCTCGTAAAAGTCAAAATTGCGTTCTTTTTCCGCCTTGGTGAAGTGATCATTCAAGAAATACAGGCCTTGCAGCACATCGGCTTGTTTGATGAACGGCGAGCGCAGGATCCGATCCCAAGACCAGTGTTGATTAATCGGGCGCTGATCTACCGGAATCGTGCTGGCAGGCCGCAAGTCTTTATCCAGGAAGTTGTCCTGCTGAACAAAAATGCCTAATTGATCGTCAGTCGGATAGTACATATGGGCGATAATCGCTTGCCAATGCTGCTTTTCCTCATCGGTCACGGCAAGGGCCGCAACAATCTCAGTGTCACCTTTTGCCAGCCGTTCTAACGTATATTGCAACTCCCACACGGCCATGGTGTTGGTGTACCAGTTATTATTGACATTATTTTCATACTCATTGGGGCCGGTCACGCCATGGATCATGTATTGTTGAGTGCGCTGGCTAAAATGCACCCGATCTGCCCAAAAGCGCGCAATCCCGACCAACACTTCCAGGCCATCATGGTTAACGTAACTTTCATCGCCGGTGTACGCCGTATATTGATAAATAGCAAATGCGATCGCGGCATTGCGGTGAATTTCCTCAAACGTAATTTCCCATTCGTTGTGACATTCAATCCCATTGAACGTGACCATGGGATAGAGTGCACCTGCCAGACCTTGTTGCCGCGCATTGTGATAAGCACCAGGCAACTGATCATGCCGATACTGCAGCAACGCACGTGTGACTTCAGGCGGCGTCACAGCCAGGTACATTGGCACGATAAAAGCTTCCGTATCCCAATAAGTCGCCCCGCCATACTTTTCACCGGTAAAGCCTTTGGGACCGATATTCAGCCGCTTGTCTTCACCGTAATAAGTCATAAACAACTGGGCAATATTAAAGCGGATGCCTTGCTGTGCGGCTGGATCGCCTTCGATCACAACATCGCTTTTGGCCCAGCGCTGATCCCAGATGGCAGTGTGGTCTGCCAAATGAGCCGAGAAGCTTTGGCCAGTCACCTGTTTCATCAACTGAGCCGCCACTGCCGCTTGGTCATCGGGAGCAACATCGCGGCTGGTGACGACAATCGCGTCTTTTTCCAGCTGAAAGTTCTGGCCCGCATCAAGTTGCACGGCGACTTGTTCGTTTAGCCGACCGCTCTTTGTCGTTAGCTGCCCATCTACCGGTTGATCTTTCACGCGCAGCTGCTGTTTGAGCAAAACGGTAAACTGTGGCACCCCGTATGGATTAGGCTTGGTCTGTAACTGCATACTTTTCGCTGCTGCATCTTCATCTAATGGCACCCAAAAACGCTCATCGTAATTACTATCCTCGTTGGTCACCCGTCCATTTAACCGCGCGTCAAAAACAATCGTGGCATGGCCGCGCAGCACCGTTGCCTTAACCGTTATGAGCGCTGCCTCCTTGATGACTTGACTCAGAAACCGGCTAAATTCAAAACGCACCTCAACATCGTCGCCAATGTAGACAAACTGTCGCTTTAGCAAGCCCTGATGCAAATCCAGCGCTAAATAAAAGTCCCGATATTGACTCGTTGCCAAATCAATCCGCTGACCATTGACCGTTATCCCGATATCCAGAAAACTCGGCGCATTAATCACCTTGCCAAAATATTCAGGATAGCCGATTTTCCACCAGCCAACCCGTGTCTTATCAGGAAACCAGACGCCGCCTAAATACGTGCCCTGAAGCGAATCGCCACTGTAGCCTTCTTCAAAATTACCGCGAACGCCCATGTAACCGTTGCCGACCGCCGTGATGCTTTCCTGCAACCGGCGATCGGCCTTATCCAGCTGATGCGTGGCAACCAGCCATGGATCAATTTCAAATAATCGTTTCAATTTTTAGCCCTCTCTATCCAAAAAGAACAGCCAACTCGCCATTTGCATCAACCCACAACAACCATGAATCCTTTGGGCGCCAGTTGACCATTGCGGAATCCTTGTACGAAGACGGCGTCACCCTTGACAGTGACTGCGCGATCTGTGGTATTAAAGTAGGCTGTCAGCGTTTCGCGTCCTTGCCGAACCACCTTGATCAAACCAGCGTCAGTCACGCTCAGCCTGGTTGTGCCAAACCCGAGCGTGGCAGCATACTTACGCCGAAAATGAACCAGTGCCGCCACCCTTTTCCAAATCGGGCTCCCAAGATTCGACCAGTCCATCGGCTTTCGATTGTCCGGATCGGCACCGCCGGACATGCCCATTTCAGTTCCATAATAAAGGCAGGGACTCCCTGTTTGCATCCATGTAAATGCCAATGCCTGCAACGCCAAATCTTCATCCCCGTGTGCCACCGTCAAAATTCGCGGCGTATCATGCGAATCCAACATATTCAGCATCACCTGATTGGTTTGATCCCGATACAGCATCAACTGATCCGTCAACAAGGCAACCATTTCCGCTGCCGCCCGTCGCCGCTTGAAAAAGTGATCTTCAACCTGTTGCGTGAAGGGATAATTCATCGTCCCTGAAAATTCATCACCGTTTAACCACGCTTGACTGCGATGCCAAACCTCTCCCAGCACGTAAAAATCCGGCTTGATCGCAGTGACGGTTTGATAAAATCTTTTCCAAAAATGATGATCCACTTCATTGGCAACATCCAAGCGCCAAGCATCAATATCAAAAGTCTTAATCCAGTAGCTGGCCACCATTAACAAATAATCCTGCACTTCCGGATTCGCTGTATTCAGTTTCGGCATTTTTTCTTCAAATGCAAACGTATCGTATTGCGGTTGACCTTCGCCTTTAAGTGGATTATGAAATGGCGTCAAGGGCGTTTGATACAGATGGAACCAGGAGGCAAACCGGGACTTTTTACCATTGCGCAACACATCCTGCCACTGCAAGCTGCCATAACCCATGTGATTAAACACTGCGTCCAGCATCACCCGCATGCCGCGTTGATGCGCTGCGTGAATCAGTTTCGCCAACAACGCCTTATCGCCAAACGCGGGATCCACATTCAGGTAGTCAATCGTGTCATATTTATGATTCGAACTCGCCGTAAAAATCGGGCAAAAATACAAGCCATTAATCCCTAAAGCCTGCAAATCGTCGAGATGGTCAAGCACGCCTTGCAAATCACCGCCATAAAAATCCTCGCGCCCAGGATGATCGGTCGGGCGCCACGGTTTGGTACCAACCGGATCATTGCTAAGATCACCATTGGCAAACCGCTCCGGAAAAATCTGGTACCACACCGTCGTTTTCACCCAGTCAGGCGTCTTGACACGGTCAATTTCCTGGAAATATGGCATGCGAAAATAGTTTTCGGCCTCGTGCCGTTCCTCGGTGGTATTTTTGCGCAGGCCACGATCGCCATACAGCCAAACGGTACCGTCCAGGCCGGTGACTTCAAATAAGTATTGCAGCCGACGATAAGGCGCCTCCAGTGTCACGCCCCAATGATCCAGCACTTGTCCGGTGCCTAAAAGCGTCATTGCCTGGCACTGATAGACCAGCTGATCAGCGCCACTCGCATCGGGAATGCGCCAATACGGATCGCCATACAGAACCGTCACCTTTGCCACATCTTGGCGTGCAGTATGAAAACGCAGATGGAGCGTCTTATCCGTGTATAAAAAACTATCTTCACTTTCCGGTCGGTGCGCTAAAGCTGCCAAATTCATGACGCAACCCCTCCTGAAATGACTTCTATGTCAAAAATTCACCGCATTGATTTGAGCCATACGATTTGATATCTATACGGCGATCATACAGCCTTAGCGCAACACACTCAATTAATCCGCATAAAGGATAGGTGTTTTTTAGAGGTCTGTGAACGTCTCAGGAGGGCATAAGGTTAGCAGGAAACCTAGCAAAGTAAATCGTCAGAACATATTGGGTGGACAAAATAAAACAGCAAATAACAATTCAAAAAAGTAGAATTGTTATTTGCTGTTGTTTCACAACTAGAGTTTGTCAAAAAACTTCAAATCTTAGTGCCAAAGCGGAGCAATCGTAGGCGGGGACGGGCTCAGTGGTGCAATTGTACTAGCCGGGCGGTCTTCCCGGCGTAGTACAAGGCCGAGCTTTGAGACTCAGCGCTTTTTGCTGAGTCTCAAAGTCGTGCCCACCTATCGTTCGTAATTCAGTGCAATAGAGACTTTTCGCATGGATTATGACCCAGCCGCTTGATCACTAGTACCGAGCTTTCAACGCGCGTTGCACCTCACGCTCTTGATCCTTACGCTTCAGGGTTTCACGCTTGTCATAGTTGTGTTTCCCTTCAGCAACGCCGATCAGCACCTTCGCATAACCATGTTTCAAATACATCCGCAACGGCACAAGCGTCACACCTTGGCGAGCCGTTAATTGGCCAAGTTTGCGAATCTCTTTCTTATGCAACAATAGCTTGCGATTGCGCATCGGGTCGACATTGAACAAGTTGCCTTCTTTGTATGGACTGATATGAACATTTTCAAGCCATGCTTCATTATTGCGGACACGGGCGAAACCATCCCGCAAATTGATTTTGCCATCCCGCACAGACTTAATCTCGGTGCCTGTCAGTGCGATACCAGCTTCATAGGTATCGAGAATGTTGTAATCATGTCCGGCTTTTTTATTCTGGGCGAGCAGGTTATCAGGTTTTTGTCGATGTTTCTTAGCCATTAAACCACCTCTCTTTGGTGTGAGCGCGAGTCAGCACGTTAACGTGAGCACAAGCCAGCGCTACTTAGCACCTCGTTTGGCATTATAATGTTTCCCTTGATGCGGTGCCCCAGCCGGTTTACGTGGCCGCTGGTTATTGCGCTGATTGCGATTGCCGCTCCGGTTTCCGTTACCAAAACTTGGCCGATTGCCATTCGAACGACGATCACGGCGATCATCTTTTTTGACCAGTTTACCTAAGTCACTTGTCGGTGTCTTATCATCCGGGATAAGTGAAAAGTCAACCTGACGCTGATCAATATCAACGTTATCCAATTTGACCCGTAAAGACTGGCCGACACGATAAGTCCGCTTGGTTCGTTCGCCGACTAAGGCCATCTGACTTTCGACAAAGGAATAATAATCGTCGCTCATCCTTGTGATATGAACCAAGCCTTCAACCGTGTTAGGTAACGCCACAAACATGCCGAAGCTTGTGACCCCACTGACAACCGCATCGAACTCTTCGCCGACCTTGTCCGCCATGTATTCGGCTTTCTTCAGGTCGTCAACGGCCCGTTCAGCATCAATACTCCGTCGTTCAGCCATCGACGCCTGGGTTGCAATGTCCGGCAATTTCTTATTCCATGAGGCTTGAACATCGTCCCCAGCACCTTCTGTGGCATAGTCGCGAATTAGGCGATGCACAACAAGGTCCGGATAACGCCGAATCGGACTGGTGAAGTGACAGTAATACTTAGCTGCCAAGCCAAAATGCCCAAGCGGATCAGGTGAATACCGCGCTTGTTTCAGACTCCGCAACAGTTTCACATTGACCATGGCTTCTTCCGGTGTCCCGGTGACATCAGTAACAACTTCCTGAAGCTGTTTTGGCGTGATTTCCTTACCTTTTTTCATAGGAACCGTAATGCCGAAGCTGGCAATGAATTCCATGAATTCTTTCACCCGATCAGCGTCTGGCGTTTCGTGAACTCGATAAAGAAATGGCAGGTGCTGCTTGTTGTAGTGTTCTGCCACGGTTTCGTTGGCCGCAAGCATGAAGGATTCAATCATGCGTTCAGAGACACCGCGTTCCCGCAACACGATATCGGTCGGGTGACCCATATCATCCACAATGATCTTGGCTTCATTTTCTTCAAAATCAATCGCACCGCGGGCATGACGCATTTTATACAGAATCTGATGCAACTCGACCATGTCTTCAAACATCGGTACAAGTTCCTGATATTCAGCCATCACTTCCGGGTCATGGTCAGTCACGATTTTGTTCACGTTGTTGTAGGTCATGCGGGCGTGGCTCTTGATGACACTTTGATAAATCTCGTGATTCACCACATGGCCTTCGTGATCGATTTCCATATCACAAGACATTGCCAGTCGGTCAACACCCGGATTCAATGAACAAATGCCATTGGATAAACGAAACGGCAGCATCGGAATCACGCGATCGACCAAATAAGTACTGGTGCCGCGATCATACGCTTCTTCATCCAAAGCGGACCCTTCCGTCACATAATGCGAGACATCGGCAATGTGGACGCCAAGATGGAAGTTGCCATTTGGCAGTTTCCAAACAACCACCGCATCATCAAAGTCCTTACTGTCATCGCCATCAATCGTGACAACTGCCTGATCAGTAATATCTTTACGGCCAACGCGTTCTTCCGGTGTCACATGATCCGGAATGGCATTGGTCTGATCCATTACTTCATCGGGGAATTCGGTTTTAATGTGGTTTTGTAGAACCAATGACATGATGTCTACGCCGGGATCGTTTTTATTCCCTAGTGTTTCCACCACCATGCCGTACATTAATTTTGGATGGTATTCAGTCGGAAATTCAGTAATCTCTGTCACTGTCATATCGCCAAGTTGCGGAATCGTCCCGGTGTCCTTGACATAAACCGGAAAATTCTTCAGTTTCTTTTCATGACTGACAACCATGCCAATAAAACCGGACTTGGCCCGATCTTTATCAGAAAAAGGTTTAAACTCGCCAACCAAGGTTGTTAAGCTGCGTTGAACAACCTGCGTGATTTCACCTTCTGCTCCGCGCGAATCGTTCGGCCGCGCTTCACGGACAATGCGAACCTCAACTGTATCGCCATCCAAGGCAAAATCCGTGCTGGTAGCCGGCACATAAACATCATCATCTAAGCCTTCAACGGCAACGAAACCAAAACCTTTTTCATTGCCATGGAAGACACCAGTCAAAACTTTAGGCGCGCCACCCAATGCGTAACGGCCTTCATGATTGGCGTGGATCAAATGGTCATTTTCCATACCGTTTAGTGCCTGTACCAACACTTTAAAGTCTGCACCTTCATTTAACTTCAACGCGCGACTAAGTGTTTGAACCGAATAATCAATCTTCGGATTCCTGCGAAATGTTGCTAATAATTCATTGCGAATATGGCCAACTGTGGTCATGCTATCCCTCGTTTTCTTGTTGCATAAATTCAATAACGTCTTGTTCTAGTGCGTGGTGCGCCGAATTGACGGTAATAACGTGCTTAGCGTGGTCGTACCAGTGAAAATCCACGCGAGCTGCGTTAACCAACGCGTCTCGCAACTGATACGCCAATCGGCCATCCACTAATTCGTCTTCACCGGCCTGACCAATGAAAGTGGGCTGCTTGACTAGATCCAGATCGGCCGCAACCTCCGTGGCAAACTGATCAATCGCAGCCAGTTGCGCCGGCAGGTAAGCCAGAATCTGGGTGCTTTCATCCGGTTTATTGGCCAAGCGATTCATATACTGGGCATATTTTAAAAATCCTGGAACCAGATGATGCTTGCCTGGCAGGATTGGCGAAGAAAAAACGCCGCCAGCCGTGATGCCAGGTAATTTCTCTAAAGCTTTTACCGCAAAAATGCCACCCAATGACAACCCAAACACAAACACGCGAGCGTACTTCGCGGTCATATGGGCAACGGCAGCGCTGGCCTCTGCCCACCAGATGTCTGGACTACCCTTCATCAAAATGTCCATGGGTTCTAAGGTCCCGTGTCCGGCAAAAAGCGGTACGTACACCCCATAACCAGCACGTTGTAAGGCTCGTGCCATAAAATTCATGTCATTGGGGCTGCCAGTGTACGCATGCAGTAAAACAACGCCTATGTCAGTGCCTTCGTATTCAAAAGGTTGCGGTTTGCGAAAGATCATGGTGAAGTCGTCCTTTGTGGCTTTCAATGATATTCGACGCATGAACGCCGATTTTTAAGTGCATATTTTAGCTGTCAGATCAATGACAAAATAATCCATGTAGCCAAAACCTGATACAAAAACTATTGCTGCAAATCGCCAAAACAACGCACAAGAACTTGTATGCTTAAACGCCAGCTCTAGGCAGGTTGGATCGTGCTTCTGCAAAAAAAGTCCCCTGAATGTTCCAGGAGACTTTGGCTAATGGGCTTCCAGATAGACCAACGCGATGGCGAGGGCGAAGAAAATGACACCCAATACAACGGTGACTTTCTCCATGAAAGCTTCAAAACCGCGGGACTTGGTCTTCCCGAATAAATCGGTTGCCCCACCGGACAATGCGCTTAACGCATCCTGTTGCTTGCTTGGTTGCATTAAAGTTGCGATCACGATCAAAATCGAATCAATCACAAGTAACGTGGTCAATAAACTTTGCAAGTTGTTGCCTCCCTTGCGAAAAATCTCACTTTAGTAGTTTAGCATAAAAGCAAGGCAAAGGCGAATCTTTGCCGTTTTGTTTTAACCCGCACCATGACTTACACCCGTGTTTTGTGGGCCGTAGCCAACGCTGCTGATAAAGCGTCGATTCGCCTTTTCACTCGAGCGCGCTGGGCTGAATCCGTGAGCAGCACTAATGTATCACCCTCCCGAATCAACGTATCACCGTGCGGAATAACTTCCTGCTCACCGCGACGAATGCCAATCAACAAAGCTTCCTTAGGCCACGGCAAGTCACGAACTAGCTTACCATTGAGTGCGCTGCCAACAAAAACAGGAATTTCCAATCGATCCGGCCGGTGCAACTGAGCGACCGTTTTAGGAAATGTCATTTGTTCCAACAAGGCTTCATAAATCGGTGCACCGCCCAGTAAATCAACCACCAGATAGGCAGTTAACGACAGCACAGCAAGCGGCATGAGGTGCGTTAAGTTACCTACCATTTCGGTCACCAGTAAAATTGCGGTAAACGGCGCTTTCCCGATACCGGCAAAATAACCAGCCATCGAGAAAATAATCAGATTCATGACATAAACATGTGGTAACAGGCCCAACTTATACATAATAACCCCATAAATTGCGCCAATAATGGCTCCCAGCGACAAAATCGGCAGGAAAATACCGCCTGGCAAGCCTGATCCATAAGAAATCATCGAGAAAATAAAGCGAACGGCAAAGATACCAAGCAACGCCAAAAGTGACGGCACGTAATGGCCAAAGCCAATGATGAGACTATTCCCGCCACCAAGAAGATTAGGCGTAAAGTAACCAACTGCAATTAATAAGATAAATGGTACAACGCCTTGCATCGCCCGTGGCAACTTAGTTAATTTTTGATACCATCGAGGCATTGCCAACAATACTCGCTGATACAAATAGCCGAGCAGTCCTAAAATGATACCAAGTATAATTAACTGCCAGTAAATGGAAATAGGCAAACTTCTCGAGTAGCTTATGTGCAAAACAGGGACGAGTCCAAAAACATTTAGCGAAATGAAATTCGATCCGATCGCACCAGCCAGTGCGGTCAGCCATACAAGTGGCGAAAAGTTATGATAAACCTCTTCCAACACAAACAATGTACCGGCAATCGGCGCATTGAAGGCAGCTGCAAGACCAGCCGCTGCTCCGGATGCAATTAGTAACCGCCGATCGGTTCCACGCAACTTGAACCCGCCAGCTAAACCTTGACCCACAGCTGCACCTAACTGAATCGAAGGTCCTTCACGACCAAGAAACAATCCGGGAGCTATCGCCAAGACGCCGCCGACAAATTTACGCCAAAAAATGGCCCACCAATTCATTTCCAATTCACCGGCAAGCTGCCCTTCTACCTGAGGAATTCCTGACCCGGAGATATATGGCTCTTTTTTTAACATCCACGCGACAATTCCGGCAAGTATAAGATTGACCGCTATCAATAAAACCCAGTGCCACCAAACAAACGGTTCCACGCGCAAGTTGCCATATACATGACGACTAGCTCGCAAACCGATTTCAATGAAGTAACGAAAAGCACTGACTACCGCACCGGTCAGTAAACCCACCAATAAGCCCAATAAAACAAAGCGCAATCGCGTAACATCGAATTTTTCTTTTCTCTTAACGATTCGTGCCAAAACATTTCCCTCCATGCCAACATCTATTTAGTATAAACCTTTCAAGGAAACGAGAAAAACCCCATCTCCACAAAAGAATAAAAAAACACGCCACTTGTCTTAAGTGACGTGTTTGCAACAGCAACGGCGTTTAGTTAGTCGATTGCTTTAACGTTGTAGAAGGACTTGCGACCCTTGTATTGTGACTGTGCACCCAATTGATCTTCGATGCGCATCAACTGGTTGTACTTGGCAATCCGGTCGGTCCGGCTCATGGAACCGGTCTTGATTTGGCCAGCGTTGGTTGCAACAACCAAGTCAGCAATCGTGGTGTCTTCAGTTTCACCGGAACGATGTGAAACAACCGCAGTGTAGCCTGCTTCTTTGGCCATTTCAATTGCTTCGAAGGTTTCGGTCAAAGTACCGATTTGATTCAATTTGATCAGAATTGAGTTAGCAACGCCCATGTCAATACCCTTCTTCAGGTAATCGGTGTTGGTAACGAACAGATCATCACCAACGATTTGGACCTTGTCGCCCATCTTCTTAGTGAATGACTGCCAACCTTCCCAGTCATTTTCATCAATAGGATCTTCAACGGAAACGATCGGATACTTGTTAATATAGCCATCGATCATGTTCGTCCATTCTTCGGTGGTGTACTTCTTGTCAGGGTTTGACCACTTGGTTGTGTAAGTCTTGGTGTCGGCATCGTACATTTCCGAAGCCGCAACGTCAAAGGCCAAAGCAATGTCGTCGCCTGGCTTGTAACCAGCCTTCTTGATCGCTTCAACAAGCAGTTCAAAGGCTTCTTCGTTGTCCTTCAAGTTAGGAGCGAAGCCACCTTCATCACCAACAGCGGTAATGTCGCCTTTGCTCTTCAACAAAGCCTGCAGTGCATGGAAGGTTTCTGAGCCCATGCGAACGGCTTCACGAACACTCTTGGCACCAACAGGCATAATCATGAATTCCTGGAAGTCAACAGTGTTGGTTGAGTGTGCGCCACCATTAAGAACGTTCATCATTGGTGTTGGCAGAACATGAGCGTTCGGGCCGCCAAGATATTGATACAGTGGGAGGCCGACTTCATCAGCAGCCGCACGGGCAGCAGCCAAAGAAACACCTAGGATGGCGTTAGCACCCAACTTGCCTTTATTTGGCGTACCATCAAGATCGATCATGGTTTGGTCAATCAGGCGTTGTTCGGTAACGTCAAGGCCAACCACAGCTTTGGCAATTTCATTGTTAACATGACCAACGGCCTTCAAAACACCCTTGCCGCCAAAACGATCCTTGTCACCATCACGTAGCTCAACGGCTTCGTGTTCACCGGTTGAAGCACCTGATGGAACTAATGCGCGGCCAAAACCGCCATCTTCGGTATACAATTCAACTTCAACAGTAGGGTTGCCACGTGAATCCAAAACTTCGCGTGCCAATACATCAGTAATGATAGACATATATTCTTCTCCTTTTTGCCAGAAGGCTGTTTAATATTGGAAACCAGATTAATCTTGGTAGTTGGCCAAGGCGATGAAACTTTCAGAATCCATCGAAGCGCCACCGACTAAGCCGCCATCAATATCAGGCTTAGCCATTAATTCTTTAACGTTCGCTGGTTTAACAGAGCCGCCGTAAAGAATCCGGACAGCGTCTGCTGTATCTTTATTATACAACTTCTCAACGGTAGCACGAATGTGGGCAACAACTTCTTGTGCCTGATCGGCGGTCGCAGTTTTACCGGTCCCGATAGCCCAGATTGGTTCATAGGCCAAAACAGCAACCTTGACTTGGTCAGCGGTTAAGCCAGCCAAAGCTGCTTCGATTTGGGAAGCAACCCAATCTTCAGTTTGACCCGCTTCACGTTGGGTCAAGCTTTCGCCGCAGCAGATAATCGGCAGAAGATTGTTCTTAAAGATTGCCTTAGCTTTCTTATTGATATCTTCGTCGGTTTCGTGGAAGTAACCACGACGTTCGCTATGGCCGATGATGACATAATCGACGCCCATTTCCTTTAATGCTTTCGGGCTGGTTTCACCGGTATAAGCACCTTCATCTTCAAAGTAGCAGTTTTCTGCCGCCGTCTTTAAAGGTGTTCCTTCTGCTCCGGCAACCAAGGTCGTCAAATCAATGGCGGGGGCGCCAATGACCGTTTCAACTTTGCTTGCGTCAGGCAGTTTGCCTTTCACAGCATCCAAAAAGGCTTGCGTCTCCTTGGGGTTTTTGTTCATTTTCCAGTTACCAGCAATGAATGGTGTCCGCATGACTTAGCTTCCTTTCATTATGTACCGACACGTTCAACACGTGCCGGCATTAACTGTTAGATCAGCATCACTGACAAATTACTTGTCAGAAATGGCCGCGATACCTGGCAACGTCTTGCCTTCAAGATATTCAAGGCTAGCACCACCGCCAGTGGAAATGTGGGTAATCTTAGGCGCGATACCCAGTTGCTTAGCAGCAGCGGTTGAATCGCCACCACCGATAATCGTTGTGGCATCCTTCAAATCGCCAAGTGCACGACCAACTTCCAAAGTGCCTTCAGCATAATTGCTCATTTCGAAGACACCCATCGGGCCGTTCCAAACAACCGTCTTGGCACCTTGCAAAGCATCCTTGAATTCTTTAATCGTCTTCGGGCCAATATCCAATGCCATGTAGCCATCCGGAATATCGCCTTCAACGACTTTATGCGGTGCATCGTTTGAAAATTCTGGGGCAACAACAGAATCAACAGGCAAAAGCAACTTGTCACCGGCTTGGTCCATAATCTTCTTGGCTAAGTCGATCTTGTCTTTTTCAACCAATGAGTTACCGATACTCATACCCTTGGCTGCATAGAAGGTGTAAGTCATACCGCCACCGATAAGGATCTTATCGGCTTTAGGTACTAAGTTTTCGATGACCCCGATTTTATCGGAAACCTTGGCACCACCCAAGATAGCGATGAATGGGTGCTTCGGGTTGTCAACCGCGTCGCCTAAGAACTTGATTTCCTTTTCCATCAAGAATCCGGCAGCTGTTTGCTTCATGTTAGAAGCAATACCGACGTTAGACGCATGCTTACGATGTGCCGTACCAAAGGCATCGTTGACGAACAGATCGCCAAGACTTGCCCAGTACTTGCCCAGCTCAGGATCATTGCCAGATTCCTTCTTACCGTCAAGATCTTCGAACCGGGTGTTTTCCATCAAAAGCACATCGCCATCGTTCATCTTAGCAATAGCATCTTCTAGTTCCTTGCCACGAGTAGCCGGTACAAACGTAACTGGCTTCTTCAGCAATTCACTCAAACGTTGGGCAACTGGCTTCAATGTCAGCTTAGCCTTATCTTCTTCAGTCTTAACCCGGCCAAGGTGTGACAGCAAGATTGCCTTGCCGCCATGATCAATAACGTATTGGATAGTCGGCAATGCTGCCACGATCCGATTGTCATCACCGATAACGCCGTCTTTGATCGGTACGTTGAAGTCAACGCGGATCAGAACTTTTTTATCTTTAACATCTAAATCTGAAACGATTAATTTAGCCAAAAGATTTGACCTCCTTCATTTTCCCAAAGATGATGGATGAACACGTGTTCTCCACCATATCCTCGTAAAGGGCAAAAATCAGCACTCAACTGATGATTTTTGCCACCTTTCCAAAAAAAACGGAGGGAGTAAAGCTCCCTCCGCTTCGGATGTTGCGGTTAGAAAAGCGTTACTCCGGATTAGAGAGTAGCAAATTTCAGCAAGGTACGGATCATCTGGCAAGTAAAGCCATATTCGTTATCGTACCAAGCAACCGTCTTAACTAATTGATAGTCACCGGCAGTTGTAACTTCAGTCTGAGTAGGATCGAAGATTGAACCATAAGTCGTACCAATTACATCGGAAGATACGATTTCGTCTTCGTTCCAGCCGAAGCTAGGGTTGTTTTCGGTGTGTTTCTTGATAGCTTCGTTGACTTGGTCAGCTGTAACGTTCTTGGTCTTCAAGATGGAAACCAATTCGGTCAAGGAACCGTCAACAACAGAAACACGCTGTGCGTGACCCTGCAACTTGCCGTTCAATTCTGGGATAACCAAACCGATAGCCTTAGCAGCACCAGTGCTGTGAGGAATCGTGTTAGCAGCAGCAGAACGTGCAGCACGCAAATTGCCGCCACGAACTGGGCCGTCAAGCAACATCTGAGTTGATGTGTAAGCATGAACGGTGGTCATGGTACCAACTTCAATGCCGAATTCCTTGTTCAGGAAGTAAGCCATTGGTGCCAAACAGTTGGTCGTGCACGAACCAGCAGAAACAATCTTGTCGTCTGCATTCAAAGTGTCATCATTAACGTTGTAAACGATGGTCTTAATTTTGCCAGCTGGGGCAGAAATCAGAACACGCTTTGCACCTGCATCCAAATGAGCTTGTGACTTTTCAGCAGAGGTATAGAAGCCTGTGCATTCAAGAACATAGTCAACGCCATCGTTCTTAACCCAAGGAATGTTTTGGGCTTGCGGTTCTGCGTAGACGCGGTATTCTTTACCGTCAACGACAATACCGTTATCGGTTGCACTAACTTCACCAGGGAAAGTACCGTGAGTTGAATCATACTTAAGCAAGTGAGCCAGCATGGTTGGGCTGGTCAGATCGTTGATCGCAACAACCTGGATGTCATTGCTCTTTGCACCCAATTCGTAAATACGACGGAATGCCAAACGACCGATACGGCCAAAACCATTAATACCAATCTTAACAGTCATGCTAAAATTTCCTCCTTTAGGAAATAAGGTTTTATTCTAACGGGTTGCCCCAGTTAAAATCGAGTTTGTTGCACCGATGTCAGTTAACAGCCACGTTCGACTCGGTGCGTGCTGCATGTACGCCACAATTGCTTTAGCTTTACTTTTACCTGCCGCAACTGCAAAGACATACGGAATATGATCAAGATCCGCAAGCTGTAAACCGATTTGCGGTATCTTGTAAACGACCTTGCCCTTGGCGTCGTAGAAAACGCCGAACGCTTCGGCAACTGCATGTTTGGCTTTCAACATGCTGATCGTATCAGACGACATGCCACGGCGCTTAGCCATGACCAACGCATCGCCAACACTATGAATCACCACCTGAGCTTTATCGATAAGGTTTAAAACATCTCTTACCGATGGCTCCTTGACTAACGATTCATAGGACTCCGAACTTAGATTCTCAGGAACATATAAAGCTCGGTACTTGCTATCGGTTGCTTCTGCCATTGCAGCCGCAATCGAGTTGGCCTGAATGGTCACGGCTTCACCGAGACCACCCCGTGCAGGGACAAACGACAGCTCACGACCAGCAGATAGCTGAAACGTTAACTGCGTGGCTAAATGTGCCATCGTGGTGCCACCCATAACGGCAATCGTTAAATGCCCGGGTGGTAACAGCAACTGTAAGGTTGAATTTAACGTTTTACCAAGCTCATCAAGAACCCGGCTACTTTGATCCGCATCCCCGGAAACAACCAGACAATGGTCAATCCCGAGTCGATTCGCCAGCCGTTTTTCATCATCCTTAATTCCCAACAACTGGTTCATCAGATGATCGAGTCCGTGAAAAGTTTCTAACCCTTTAGCTGTCAACACCATACCAGATTTCGAGCTTTCTAAAAGCCCCTGCCCGCGCAAAAAATCTGTTTCCGTCCGTAATGCGCGTTCTGAAATCTTCATCTGTTCGGCTAACGTTCGCCGGCCAACCGGTGCCATCCAGTTAATAAATTGAAGGACCTGATAGCGTTTAGTGACGACGCCCATCAGATCAGGCGCGATCGCTTTGAGCCACGCAAGTTCAGTATGCATAAGGCACGTCCTTCTTTAATGGGTCATTTCACGTCCCTCCGAGTCGTTTGCCGACCCAGCAAGTTGAAAAAAATTAGGAATCCAACGTTTGCTGTTTTCCCTTACCAACAAAACCAATTGTAGCAGGGGTTCCGCTTTATCGCAAGTCTGTTGCCTAAATCGTCTTAAAGTAATCACAAAAGTGGCTAAATTTGAACATCTACTTCTAGAACGATCCAAAGGTTCGGCATTTGCCGGTTTTGAGAACCGAGTTGCGGCTTTTTGATATCACAGGTTTCGGGTTGCCTCTAATGAAATTTTCATGCACCACATTTCGATCTATTTCAAAGATCTATACACAGCCAATCATGGGTTCTTTCATCCTTGTTTGTTCTGTTTTGAGCATTTTTCAAGCCAAACTGCCATTTGGTGAGTGGAAAATTTCAATTTGGGTTTTCCCGGTTTGAATGCAGCAAAATTGCATGTAAAAATGGTTTATAACTCTTTGACAATTCCCCCGCTACCAATTTCGTTTAGATTCTACGTAACTATTATTTTCGTATGCAATAGCATTGCAGAAAAGACTTGCAAATTGGCAGCTGATTGAGTAATATAATTAGGTACTTGCGCGGTTAGTGTAATGGATCGCACGTGAGATTCCGGTTCTCGAAATCCGGGTTCGACTCCCGGGCTGCGCAGAACCTCATTAGTTTGGGAAAAGTCAATATAAGCAAAAGCCCGCTGTAGCGGGCTTTWTRYTGACTTGGAAGGAACCGGCTGGTAAATATTACTTTTCGAGATCAGTATAGCTGATGACCCAAGTTTTCAAAATGCTAGCAGCCTTCCTTACTCTAACAATGACTGTATGCGCTTCTTTAACCTTGGGATTTCTTTGTTCACA
>NZ_MSSM01000036.1 GCF_004123795.1 Lacticaseibacillus chiayiensis
ACGTCTGATAAGTCCACATTGTCGAATGCGTGCGGATCAACGACTTCTTTAAAACCACCGAGGTCTTTACTTGGGCTATTGAAAACTACTGCATAACCACTTAGTTTCTTTGGACTGCTAGTGGTGTCGTCCTGTTGCTGTGTGTCTGGATTGTCTTGGTTTTGACTGTCGTCTGCTGTGTTAGGATCAGCGGCAGTCAGATCAGCGTCAGGATTCAGGCGTTTTTCTACGTCATCTTGATTCATTAGACGCACTTCCTTTCTGTTTATCTTGATAAGTGACAAGGTTGCTTAGTGGCGTGTAGTTCAGACTGGCCATGATCTCATCTCCACCGGTAATTGGTGGCAAGTTTAACTTGGCTCGTGCTTCGTTAGTGGTCAGAACACCGCCTTGCAGCCCCTTAACTGCTAGTTCTTGCATCGTTGCTGGGTCGGCACTGAACAGCTTGTCAGTGTTGAAGCTGAACCTGTTGTCACCAGTCGAAAGTTTAGCGTCCATCTCACTCGTGAAGCAGGTAAAATACTGAATCAGTGTGTTTTGCAGATAAACCAGATTCGACTGTACGGCATTAGAGTGTTCGCTTTCGATACCCAGCCGATCCAGTGGCAACCCGAATGCTTTAGCAATCTGCTTCGTTGTCCAATCGCTAGAATTGACTAGATTCAGTACGTCAGTATTAACTTCGAGTTGCTTGTAATCCATATCATTGTCGAGAATGATGGTCTTGAGGGCATTATCACCACTGTTGGCAGCTTCAAATTTATTCCGGATGTTTTCTTTGGCCTTGGTGTCTAGTTGAGTCTTGTTGACCTTAAGAATGCCTGTACCTTGGACACCGGAGTTGAAGAAACCTTTCAGCAACGCATGCCCAGACTTTTGTACCCCGACCTCATCATGGAGGCTATAAAGCGGCGATATTCCTTTGTAACCGTCTTGTGTGAAGCACTTGAAGTGTAATACCTCACTGGCATTTAAACGCTGTGAGCGGCCGTTGTCAGGCGTGTATTCGTAGCTGATAATTCCGGTCGTATCGTCTTGTTTAACCACCATCTGGCTGTTGGGGATTAACTCGAAGCCAGTAACTTGTCCGCTGGGATTCTTAGTAACCCGTGCAAAGCTGTTACCATTTAGCAGCATGTTAGTAGCTAGGGCAAACTTGAACCCCCACGCGGTCATATGGTCATTGGGTGCCTTGTTAAGAAGCACGCTGATACGCTTGTCACTGTATTCAATCGGATTGGTTGCAAGATCACCGGCAATCACGCGCACGGCCGTAAACACATCCGAATTACGTAAAGCACCAATACCCACATATAGGCCGCTGTCGTTGCTGGTCATGCTGACAAGCGCATCTAAGAACGGTTCGCTGTTGTCATCGCGTGGTTGTGTTGTGTCATTCGTGAAAAAGCTCATTGTTTCACCTCCCTTTGTTGAAGTTGATAATGACTGCGACAGAGATCAAGGCCGTGCCGACTGCTAACATACCAACGCCAAACCCGAATAGCCACCAGATACCGACAACCATACAGATCAGTCCCAGCAGCAATAGCACGGTCTGAACATTAAAAACTAAAGTCATCGCTCGAATAAAAGTCATTGTCTGCTGCCTCGCTTTCCTTGCTTTGATTCATTGCAATTGTGTAAGCATTCATCAGTGCTGCCAGCGGATCAATCTTCGTGGCATTTTTTGTCTTGTTGATAATTGGATTGTTGTTAGCATCATATTTCAGAATGGCATTGTTCACTGCATAGGCTAGTAACTGGTTGTTAGGGTGCTTGATGAGACCGTTGTACAGATCATCACGGAACCGCACCGTTGGTATTGACAACGTAAGCTGGCCTTGACGTACCTCAACCATTGGCATATCTCGTTTTTCAAACTCTGGAATCAGGTAGCCCATGGCGAAGGGATCATAACAGATGGCACGCACGTTCCACTGGTTACGTTCGATCAGGTCGAGAATGAAGCGTAGCACTTCGTCATAGTCGATCATGCCGCTCTCCAGTTTGGTAATGCTGCACTCACCGCGACTGGCACCACTGATGTAATTGAACCCGTCACGCTTGATCTTTTCTTCCAGACCATATTTAGTCCCCACGAATGAATGGCTGTCAGCATACAGGTAGCCATCTTCTGGAACCAACCACGAAATACTGGTCAGGTCGCTAGACTTAGAGAGATCCAGCCCGATATACACGTCCTTGTCTCTAGTGTCTGGTGGCTCGATAGTGGCTTTCTCCCAGTCATCCAGACTAATGTAGCTGTCTGCTCTGGCTGATTGCCACATGTTCATGTTCTTGACGAGAATTGGCCGCAGGGTTCCTTGCTTGGATGCTAGATCAACATCAGCTTGCAAGCTGGGCCGCATCGTCTTTGCTCTTTCAGCATTAGCCAGTAGCGGATTCGACTTCTCCCAAGTCTCTGGTGCAAAGGCTTCATCCTTGCTATCCTGCTCAAAAATGGCAATAAAATACCGATCAGCTTGTTCGCGACCGGTTAAGATTTTGGAGACAAATTTATATTCTTTATACATAGGACCATTCAGGTCTGGCCCCGTGGTCGAGATGACGGCTAGTAAACTGTTGTCGCTGTTGATCTGGCCAGATTTGAGTGTTCGCAGAATCTCATCAGTACGAGCTAAGGCGAACTCATCAATAATAGCCAAGTCACTTTGGTATCCATCGAGGCTGTGCAGATCAGAGGCAAGCGGAACAGCGCGGCTGTTGCTCGGCAAGTCGATGATTTCGTTACGGTTGATCTTCAAACGATCACGCACCGATTTAGACACCTTAGAGACCTGACGCAAACCACTAGACAGCATATCAAAGGCTAAGTGGGCTTGGGCGTTGCTGTTGGCTGTGTAGACAATCTCTCGGTTCATGGCTGGCTTGTTTTCCATGAGGAGATACAGTGCGCCGAGGCAGGCCATTAGGTACGATTTTCCGTTCTTGCGGCTCATACTAATGTAGGCTCGATCATAACGACGATTGCCGGTTTCTTTGTCTCTCCACCCGAACAGCTCTGAGACCAAATATTTTTGGAAAAGTTCTAGCTTTAGTGGTGATCCATCACGTGCCGGCATCAGTTCGATAAACTCAATGGCTTTGTTGGCAAAGTCCTCATCAAAGTAATACGGCCACGGATTCTTTTTGCGCTTGCTGGCTCTCAAGTCTCTGCGATAACGTCTTGCTGCTTGCTTAATCTTTTTACAAGCGACAATCTCACCGCTTAGCACCTTGTCAGTGTATTCAGTCGCATAGTTCATGATGACATCAGATCCGCGAACGGATCGTCAGGCTTCTTCTTAGTCTCATTCTTCACTGCCAACTTTGCCCGACTGTAGACTGACAAGCCAAGCAAGTCATCAATACGGATCATCTGATTAGTGGCATCAAGTTTCATTTTGACTGCTGGGTTAGCTTTCACACTATCAGTGGTTTCAACCATCATGCCTTGTTCTTGAATCAGCTCGGCAGCTTTCTGAATGTCAGAATAGGCTTGGCAATGACTGGCAATCAGGGCAGCATCTAGTTCACTCACTGGAATGTCTTTTTTGAGCAATGGTACAATGCGTTGCCATTCGGTCACTGCATAGTCATCAAGCCATGCGGGGGGCTGGTCAACTAATTCTTGATAGGTGAACAGTGATTCTTCCATTTCGCGCCGGTCTGCAAGCTTCTTTTTGCTCATTGCGCCGCGCATTTGCGTAATAGATTTCAGTGGTGCTCCCATCTCGATCACGTCCTTTCATTATATTTACTATTAGACTTATCTAACTTAATTATAACATACAGCACCAAATACCCATGATATATTGCGGTTATCACGGATTTTCAACAACGAAACTCCTATGCTTGGTTCCCAAGACCAAATGACCTAGCCCCCGTGTTTAAGTGGGGGTAGCGCGCCGCGTCTTCTACTTTCGTTTTGGTTCCGTGGCAGGCATTACACAGACTTTGTAAGTTGCTCTCGTCCAGTCTGCGGTTCCAGTCCACACGTATCGGCACAATATGATCTACCACGTCAGCTTGTACGTATAAGCCCTTTGCTTGGCATCGTTCACACAGTGGATGTGCTAGACGGTACGAGTAAGACAGCTTGCGCCACGCTTTGGACTTGTAGAACTTAAAGTAACGACCACCGATTGCTTTGCGATATGCATAGCGTTCGTTGTCGGACGCTCGTGGTTCTGGCTGGTGCTTATCACAGTACCGTTGATTGAACGGCACCATGGTGTTGCACCCAGCATGGTTACACAGCTTCATAATCATGACAACACGCCTGCCGTTTCTGGTTCAGGCTTATCATCGCGATAGTAAAGCTGAACGGTTATCATATTATCTGGTGCAGAGTATACCCGAATGAATCCGACTTGCCACCTGTGTAACGTCATGAACTTGTCGATGATACCGTTTAGTTCTCCTTGGTGCGCAGTATATTCAAATAGTTTCATCGTTCTAAGCCCCTTTGGTTGTCTTCTTGAGTGTCACAACATCGAACGCATTGGGATCATCATCGTACGCAATAGACTGGATCGCGTACAGGGTGCCATTAAGTTTTACCTGTGTGCTGTCATCTATCGCGTCAGTGTGGCGTACTACGATCGCTATGGTGTCTGCTAGGTCTGTGCCCGTGATCTGGTAGGTCTGTGTCACAGTACGGTTATATGATCCATAGAACAGGGTGCCAGTCGGCTCAAATGTAGAGATGTTAATACCTGCTCCAGTCTTGTGATTGACTGTCTTACCGATTTCAGCCACCTTGTTCAGGCGGGCAATTGAATAATTCTTCATGCTATGCCTCCTGTAAAAATATTTGGTAAAATCTCGAAATTTTCGGTACTTCGGTAACAAACGCTTATAAACGCCTTCATATCAACGTTTTTCTGTTACCGAACTTCAATATTTTTCGGTAACGTGTTACCGAAGTTTTGGTAACAAAAGACGTTTTTGGTAACAAAAGGATTAAAGACAACTACTGTTACCGAAATTGTTTTTCTGTATCCGTTGAGTGCGTAGGGCTTGAGCGACTGTTACCGAATTTCGGTAACGCCTGTTACCAAAACTATGTGGCCTAAACCCTTGGGAGAGTAAGGCGGTTACCAAAGTTACCGAAAATATTGGTATTCGTTTGATTTTCAGTTAAATCTTGGATTTATCAGTGATCCAGTTAGACGTAAGCCAATATATCGTCGGGTGTTGCCAAAAGTGTCATTTTCAAACCCTCGGCGGCTGTTTACTTTTTTCACTCCGTAAGCATCGAGCTTCTTAGTGATGGCTTGTGTCGTCGTTTTGTCCATATAGTTGTTGTCTTGGCAAAAACGTTTATATTCAGCCGTCACCACCGTGGATGCTTCACCGCGATCTTCATTTAGGTTAATTTCAGCGTACTGGTCAAGGAATTCTTTAAAGTGATCGTTTGCGTCCAGCCACTCTTGGCTTGCATTTACTACCGAATCAGGTTTTGTCAGGCCACCGCTTTTAAGCGCCTTGGCAAACATATGCATGCATTTCATAGCGAAGCGTGGCGTTTCTTCGTCCATCTTGGCATCGTCAAACTGATCCCACCAGTGTGTGTGTCGGGTGTCACCGTTAATCATCTTGATCACGGTCACCCGATCAGCAAAACCGCTGCTATGGTCACTGAATGCGGGCATTTCATTGGCACTGAACAGTAGCTTGGCATAATTCATGAACTTAAAGTTCTGAATGCCTTTAAACTCCGCTGGTATATAATCACCACCAGTTAGCGACTTAATCACAGCTGTACTCTTGAGGTAATCTGCCCCAACGTCTGCCACGATATTAGCTTCCTTGCCGTATAGGTTGGCTGTTTCAAAACGACGGTCACCATTGGCGAGGTCTGCTGGCTTTGATGCTGACACATTGTCACGCCCGATGAGGTTAGTAATTCTGCGAATAAGTGTGCTTTTGCCTTCACCGCCGGTACCATACAACCACAGAAACGCTTGGAATGGACGATAAGACCGATAGAACATATAACCGATGAATTCCTCAAATGTGATCGCGGCATCGCCCATCATAGCTGCAAGCAGTCGTTCAGTCTCTGGACAATCGTCCCTATCTGGATCGACCGCGTACTCATGGGCGTTCAGCATGTAATTGTCAGCGCTACTCTCCTGCATCTTGTTGGTCAGTATGCTGTATGTGCCGTTGGTGAATGCAACTAGTTCTGGATGTGGGTTCTCATCAAATGGTGATCGCTTACCATAGTCCTCGTTGTAGCTGATGCGTTGCAAGAATCGTCTGGCGCCTGTAATATCACTCTCACGATACAGCCCCCATTTGAGCATCTCTTTGGTGGTTCGGCTCTCGGTGGTCTTAGTGAACTCGCCCTTGCCAAATGTGCGCCATGTCCCTTTGCTGGGCTCATATATCGCGCCTTCACTCAACCCGGGAAAACTCTCTACTCGTGTTTTATCCATGAAGTGGTAGCCGTAGGTGAGAAAGTCCACCTTGATGTGCCGATGAATGATCACACTTTTAGGATCGTTTTCGTCTTTCTGTTCTGACTGAAACCACACTTTTAGCCAACTTGGCAGCTTTTTCGCCAGTTCCTTGTTGTACGCTCGAATTCCTTTTTCAGTCTTATCTGGCGGATCTGGATACTTGTTCACGTCAAATGGTTCCAATGTGCTTTTAGCAATGACTTTGAGCTGAGTAAACTCAGGCGACTTGTTTAATGCTTCTTTCAAACTGTCCGTATGCTTCACCGCCTAACTTCGACGCGCGATTTCGCGCTTGCTGATTGACTTAATAATCTTAACTAACTCGCCATTAGGCAAGGGAGGACGAACATAGCGCTGGTTGATAGTTTGAATGAGATCGGCACAGTTATCTGGATCAGCTCCGGAACGAAAGACTGAACCGGCAATGCTTGCCAGCCACTGGTTGCGGTTTCCTTCATCTGTGCCATCTACCAGACGATTAACAAAATGTCCAAACCATGAATCTGCGTTATTGTGATAATTGCTCATGATCGGGTGACGTTGGCGCTGTATTTCATCGAGCAACCACTGAGGTACTGGGGCTAGCTTGGTGATCTTGTGCCCTCTCAGTGGTTGATACATGCCGTTCTCGCGAATGCTAGGGAAAACTGGTACACCAGTCGCAACATAGTCAAGGCCAGTTTTCTCGCCATTCTTAGAGAACAAATCCGATCGACTGGTTAGCTTCAATTCTTTGGGATAGGTGAAGAAAATATGAAGTCCGCCGTTTGGCGTTGTTTCTATATAGGTAGATGGAATTTGATCAGCACGACCATCAGCGCTCAATTTAGCCAACGTCTCATTGCCATTAGCCCCGCTTTCATGCCCCATATCAATGTCAAACACCAGAACGCCATCAAGCCCTAAACCAATATTGTAGTTAGGATGTTCGCCCCACCATTTCTTGGCCTGTTCTGGGTCTTTGGTGGCGTCCTTATATCCGTGGGAACCAGCAAGAGGTGTTCTGGTCGCGGGCGCAAGTGGATAGACTGCAAAGCCATGCTGCTGGTATCCAAGCGCTACTTTAAGCACGTCGACCATCGACAGCATCTCCCTCCAAAAGTAGACGACGAGCATCAATGATCATGTCAGCGACTGTGTCGGCCAGTGCTGATTGCTGTTCATTATTGATCTGATGTCGCAAGATATTCACCATTGCACTTGTATCGCTTAAAAGTGCCTGAGCGGTTGTATAGTAATCTTCCTTCATCATTTTTCCCCCTCATCAGTTTCAGGGAAGTCAATAGCGGTAATCTGATCGGTGATAATATCTCGAGCACAAAAGACTAGACATTTCCACGTATCAAAGTCTCGTAAGGCCTCTAAAGCTACCAATGTGGCATTGTCGTGCGAGTGATTGTTATCGAAATGGCAAACTGAGATACCGAACTCATCTAGTTCATCGCATAGTGCAGATAGTGCCCCTTTTGCTTTGCGCAAGTCGTACAGCGAATCACCCAAATCTAATGGTTTCTTAACAGTAGTTGAAACATTCTTCATATTAATTGCCTCCATTTTCCTTGACAAAAGCATCTACCCAGAGGCAAGCTAGAAAAGAATACGAATCTTTTCGCTTGTCTTCTTCTCGCCTTGAGTTGCCGCTCTTGGCGATTTTTTTGTGGCCTCGATTAGTGAGCGTTTTTCTGCTTTTTTAGCTTGCCAATACCGGTCACAATCGGCATCAGCCTTTACAAACTGCGGCCACGTCCAGCCAAACTTGCTGTTAATCATCTTCGGCATGGCCATCATCCTTTCTAAACTGTAGAAACGCTCCCAGCACGCCCCCGTTCATGAAAACCATCAGCATGACGGGTATAACTGTCGGGTGGATAAATATCCACGTAATAAGGCTAGTCATCGGCATCATCCTCCTTGAGATAGTTAAGGACGATCCGAGCATTCTGCTTGTCTGTTTCGGACGTAGCCGGATCGTTCAATAAAAGCATAGATTCGCTACGGGCTACAAAGGCGTCAATGCACCAGCCTTCGTCAGTCTTCATAAAATGATCGTCTGAGTATTTCTGAAGGTTCGGATTAAGTGCCTTGAACTCCGCTAGGCTTTCCGGCTCGTTGTCCACATATTTGATAAAACCATTATCCAATGCGTATTGTGTAGGAACACCGTTTTCGTCAATTAAGTTGGTCTCGACCATGGTGCGATAAACCTCGTCCTTACCAATTGATACGCCTTCAGATTTCAAACCCTCATAGAATTGCTCCACGATTGACGGATAAACTACTTTCATATATTTCCCTTTCTGGCTTTATGTGCCTGCCATAAGTTGCTTACAATTTGCCGCCTGCCCAGCGTGATTACTTGCCGTGGTTATTCATGTAATCGTCTATGTCTGCGGTATTGATACGTTTTACGCCACCGACGACCTGTACCAACAACCCTTTCTTAGTCCAAGACAAAAGTGTGTTACGAGCAACACCGGCATAAGCTGCCGCCTGACCGATGTTCAACTTTTTCGGCACTGGCTGCTGCTTATTCTCGTTCATCACGCGGACTACTTCTTGATGAATTCGCTCTTGCAGCATTTTGTCAAAATCAATTGGTAAAGTAATTTGCGCTTTCATTGCTGTCATCATTTCACCCCCCTTAATATGTTTGTCAGGAACTCATGGGTTACATTTTCTTTGTTCTTGACACCTACAGTATACATGTTGAAAAAAGAAATGCAACCTATAGGTTACAAATTTATGATATTGTGGTAACATCGTAGTCATAAAAGGGGGTTCCATATGCTCAAATTCAATTTAAAACAGCTTATGCAGTCGCAAGGTATTTCTATTACAGATCTAGCGACGAAAACGGGCTTGTCGAGAAAAACTCTGTCACAACTAGCAAATAATGATAGCAAAGGGATTCAACTTAGCACGCTTGAATCGTTGATGAATTTTTTCAAAAAGAATGTTAGCGACATAATCGTCAGAGCTAAAGACGATATTGAATTTCGCTTTTCGCAGAGACCATTTACATCTGACTTTAAACCGGTGCAAAAGTTTAACCCAAGCATGAGTTTTCCAACGCTTCAGCTGTTTATACTCGTCATAGATAAGAACACAAATGCCTCTTTCGTCTATCCTGTTATGTCGACCGTTACGACTAATGGCGGATATTCAATAGCGTTTTTTGTTCAGGACTTTGAAAATATTAATTCAAAAGAAAATCCTGAAACCTTCTTTGCTGCTCAAAAAGCGTTGACGGTGCTATCCCGGTCAAAAAAAGTTGAAGAAGCTTTTCTGACACACTTAGTACATACAACAATGTTGGCAGCAAAAGCATCAAATAACTTTATGGTGTTTGATAATTCCAGAAGCGTTGTTCCGTGCCTAGCAGCGCTTGCAGGCGAAACTATGATTAAGAACTTTTCAATCAAAGACGGAAGAGTGGTAATTGATGACGATTTGCTGCGAGAACAACCAGATCCACTTGAATCTGTCAAAATGGTTCAAGTTTGAATCTTTTAACTGTTGCGTTTATGTAACATAATTCTTAATTTTTTGTCTTTTTATATCATGGCCGAATTTTAGGCCGCCACCTTTTCGCCATTTTCGGCGAAAACTCTCCAATCTAACACCGCCTGCCCAGCGTGAAGGATAGGAGAAGAATATGGCATCAATTAAAAAGTACGCAACGAAAGACGGCAAAGAGTTCTGGCGCGTTCAGGTCTTTGCTGGTAACGATCCACAGACTGGCCACAAGAAGTACAAGGTGCGGCGTGGGTTTAAGACAAAAAAAGAAGCCACTGTTGCAGCAGCTAGACTTGAACTGGCAATTAGCAACGGTGACTTAGAAAATGAAAAACCAAAGCCCGTGTTCTTTCGGGATGTATATGAGGAGTGGTATGGAAACTACATTAATACGGTAAGAGAGTCCACATGGGCCCGAACTGCTGGAATGTTCAATAATCACATCCTACCGGCATTTGGCGGTAAGCGAATTGCCACGATAACCACTAAGGACGTGCAGAAGGCTGTTAAGAGGTGGTTTGAATTCACGTCTGCTAACTATAAGCGGTGGTATAACTATGTTTCATCGGTTATGGACTATGCAGTTCGACAAGGGTATATGGATAAGAACCCCGCCAAAGCCGTTGTTTTACCGCACCATGACGATCTGGCTGGTGATAAGCCTGAAAACTTTTGGACTAAGGAACAAATGAATCAATTCTTTGCCTGTATCGACCAAGAGAACCACTTCGATGTCTTCATTATGTTTAGAGTTTTAGCCTTTACAGGCGTTCGTCGCGGTGAACTATTAGCGTTGACGTGGAATGATGTAAGCTTTAAAGAAAACAGTATTAAAGTGAACAAAACACTAACGCAAGGTGATAAAGGCCATCAGATCGTTCAGGCACCAAAGACACGCGCTGGAAGGCGCACCATTCCGGTAGACGGTCAAACGATGGCATACTTGAAACGGTGGCGTAGAATACAGCAGGAAACATTCATACAGCTAGGTATTAATACGATGCAACCGAATCAGTTGCTTTTCACTAATACTAAAAACGGGTATCAGTCATTAAATACACCGTCTAAGCGACTGCATAAGCTGCAAGATGACAATGGACTTACACCCAGAATAACCATTCACGGGTTCAGGCATAGTTTTATATCTAATTTATTGATTGCTGGTGTTCCTGTTACGTCAGTACAAAAACTGGTAGGACACACAGATCCGACTATTACGCTGGGTGTGTATGCTCACGTCAGTGCAAAGCAGGAATCAGAGGCCACCGCTGCACTTGCCAAATATATGCAAAATTGAATTAGAAAACCACAGAGAAAACCACGGAGGTTTTAAGGCTGGTTGGTAACAGCTCTATGGCGCATGGTTAAGGCGTTTCATGTGAAACAGTTACGTTTCCCCTGACCACCCAGAATATAAACATAACCGCGATTCATGAGCGTAGATAAACGCTTGTGGGTCGCGGTTTTGTTTTGGGCAGGAAAAATAAGCTGACGGGGCTAAGTAGTTTGCGCAAGGTGATTTCACCAAGAGGTAATGTTCAAGTTTTAAACTGGTCGATTTCGGCCAGTTTAAATGTGATCCCTTTTTGCGGTAGCCTTTGCAGTTTGGAACTTTGCTGAACTCGGGATGGCGCTGGCAATTTTGGTAAAAGGTAAGAAGCGCAGCGTGAAGACTTTTTCCGCAACGGCGGCATTTTCCATTGCGGCGTCAGGGATCACGGAGCCTGCAGTGTATGGCTTGATGCTGAAAATGAAACGGCCGATTATTCCGTCAATTATTGCTTCAGGGGTTGGCGGTTTATTCTTTGGACTCTGCCAAGTTAAAGTCTTTTCTCTTGTAACGGTGTCGATTCTTAGTTTGCCGCAGTTCATAAACCCAGCAGGCGGTAATAATTTCGTACTTGCTGTTGTAGGATTATTGCTGACAACAATCGTTTCGTTTGTCCTTAATTGGCTCTGGGGAATTGACGAGTCGATGTTTGATGAGGACGAAATCGAAGCTGCCGCCGAAGTATAATGCATAGTAAGAAGAACATTCACGTCAATTTGGAATCATTAAACAGGAGGTTCTAGAAAAATGGTCAAACGACTTTTGAGTGCGAGTACCAGCGAAGTGATGCAATTCAATGGGCAAGAGCTTAAGGAAAGCATTAAAGCGAGTGAAGGGCGCATTATTGTTAGCGAAAATATTGTGACACAAGAGAATCTGGATAGTATTACCACCGCTGAGATTGCTGCGGCATTTGGGGCGGATATGATTCTTTGCAATCGACTCGATGTGTACAATCCGAAAATTTTTGGACTGTATCCCGGTGAACGCGACTTGTATAGCGCGCCTAAACACGATGGTAAAGCGAGCATTGCGCGACTTCAGAAGTTGGTGGGGCGGCCTATTGGCATCAACATTGAGCCGATTGGGGACCATCCAAATATGATGGAGAATCAAATTTCCATTTTGCCTGGTTGTACGGCCAGCGAAGCGGTGATCAAGAAGACTGAGGAGATGGGCTTCCAGTTTATGGTCTTAACCGGTAACCCGGGCACCGGCGTCACGAATGCGGAAATCGCCCACAGTATTGCTTTGGCCAAAACGTACTTCAGTGGCTTAATTATTGCCGGGAAAATGCATGCTTCGGGCGTTGATGAGTCACTTATGAGTGAAGAAACCGCCAAAAAATTTATCAATGCAGGGGCCGACGTTATTTTGGCGCCAGCTGTTGGATCGATTCCGGGTTTTGATGAAGCAGCTTTGAAGGCGGTGGTGCAGGTGGTGCATCGGGCTGGCGGCTTGGTCATGAGTGCGATCGGGACGAGTCAGGAGGGCAGTGGCAGCCATGTGCTTCAGGACATGGCCATTCGCAGTAAAATCTGCGGCGTGGACATGCAGCATGTCGGCGACTCAGCGTGGGGCTTCGAATCGCCGGTCGATAACCTGTATGCCGTCAGCAAGGCCATCCGCGGCGAGCGCCATACGATTCAGCGCATGGCAAGATCCATTAATCGCTAAATTTCCGCGACTTCTCATATTAGAAACAGGCGGCATCTGCCTTTTGTCCCCAGAAGCCTAAAGGTGGATCGGCGACTATTTTCGGCAGTCGAGTATTAACCGAGCTGTTTGATTCTTCTTTTTGTCATTAAATTGTACACTATAGATAACGCAAAAATGCTGCTTCTCATGAGGATGCCGGCGTGATGCGATGACAGAAAGGCCGTGAGAAAATGCACGAAGATCTGGGAAGTTATGTCTATGTCCAGCGGGTTTACAATGCCAATATGCGACTGGCGAATTATCAATTGCCGACAATCGCTAAAGACGGCACCGTGAAGTTCTTTGATGATGGTTTGATTAAGCTCACGATGCAGATTGCCGGTGGGCGGGTGACGAAGATAACGATTGTGACCACCGATCCGCGTTCCTCGGTGTACATGCAGGTTTTCGAAGGGTTCGAGTTCGGTTTCGGCGCGGTCAGCACATGGATCCAAAATTATGAGGAGACCACACGAACACATGAGCCATCTAAGGGGATCGTCAAAGGCATTTTGGCTGATTACGATACGAATGCGGATAATATTTTGACCGTTAGTCTGACACGGGTAGCAGGGACTGCGCCGGAGTAATTTTTAACGGCGGTATTTACTTGGAAAAGAGCAACCGTAAGCCATGAGCCACGCGAGCTTTGTTATTGAAATCAAATTGTGATCATGCTAGCTTAAAGCGTGTAGACGAACAGCTTTTAGTTTTAATCATGATCATTCGATAACGCGTTCTTTTGACACAATGAGCTAGTTGGGAAAATTGTGTTTTTTATGTGCCGCGCGAATAGTGCAGGCTTTGTCACGGGAAGGAAGAAAAAACATGAAGATAACATTTATTGGTGTTGGCGATATGGGGAGTCATATGGTCCCGCATTTGGCAAAAGCCGGTTATGATGTGGTGGTCTGGGACAAAGTAGCGACCAAGATGACCGCTTTGGCAGGCGATCATGTGCGGGCCGCAAATTCGTTGGAAGATGCGGTGACCGCGTCTAAAATTGTGATCACGTCGGTTATGTCCGCTGACGTACCGGCGTTGCATATCGGCACGCCGGAGCATCCCGGCATCGTGCATTATTTGCAGCCAGGCAGCTCGCTGCTTGTCACGTCAACGTTGGATCCGCGCAAAATTACGGCGATTCAGGCTGTGATGCCGGCAAACACCACACTGCTGGATGTGCCAATGATTGGCGGTGTGAAGTATGCCCGTGAAGCCAATCTTGTTTTGATTGCAGCCGGTGACAAGCAGGCAGTTGACGCGGTGCTTCCGGTGTTGAAAACATTCGGCACTGTCAAGTATGTCGGCGAGCAAGGCAATGGTGCCAAGCTTAAACTGATCACGAATGTTGCGATCATGGCGGCAGAGGCAGGGATTCGCGAAACGCTGGATCTTGCCGATGCGTATGGCATTGACTACGCCACGACCTTGGACTTATTACAAATGGGCCCACTTAAGCCAGTCGTCATTCGCGCTTTGGACGAAAGTAACCCGCGGCCTCTTAAAGATTCCGTCGCTGATGAAGTCGAGCTGGACAATGCGACCAAGGACTTTGTCGACTTACCAATTGCCAGCGCAGCAATGCGACGGCTGCAAAAAGCCGTTGATTCCGTTGCCGGTGAGGCGCAGTTTATTGATATTACGAATAAGAAAACGGCGTTGCCGGACGCTTCGAAAAAATGAGGCTGCACGATACAAAAATGGATCGATTCACGGCGTTAGTGGCTGTGATCGGTCTATTTTTAAGGTCAAAAGGTGTTTCACGTGGAACCAGTGCGGTCTCTCTGAATAACACAGTGGTTAGCGTTCTCGAACGGATTGTTTATTTTCTCGCGAGCAGTATACCAACAAAAGCCTCTATTTGACACAACCTCGTCAAAGTCAGACAATAACACTGCGTTATCAAAAACACAGTCTGGTTGGTAGTCCAGACGCGGCTTAGGTCGTCAGTATCCTTCCTCCTTGGATGTCCGGATTGCGTGAAAATCTTAAAGGAGGTGTTAGTTTGAAAAATCAAGGCAAGCTAACAGTTTATTTTGAACAGCCCTTTTCTCGGGGGCTATTCGAACAAGTGGTGGGTGGACACGTATCGTGTTGCCAAGGTTACTTTTGGTACGTAGGTTCCTACAGCGAATGAGTTGTTGTGTTTGATTCAACAACGATGGGGCAGCTTGCATTGGGTAGCGGCCCAAGAAAGCGTTCTTTCTGAAGTGCCACTGACGACGAACCCGAAGAGGCGCAGTCGGCAAGCGCGAAAAGAGGTTCGAGACTCCAAAAAAGGCCGAGCATCAACACTTTTGAAGTTAGAGCACAAACAGAACTTGCGGTTGAAAGAGCAACGACGAAAGCAGTTAAAAGATCCGCATGCTCGTGAAGTTCGTTTGAAGAAACAGGCCAAACGTTTGGAGAAGCATCGCGGTCATTGACAGTTGACGCTTAATCAAATCCGGATTCTACGTAAAGTTGTTTATTTACGTAGAATTTTTATTATTATCAATAGTTAAAGTTCAGTATAGGGAGCAAGAATGTTGGTAGAAAAGATTGTTAATCATCTAACCGTTACTAATCGTCAGCAGTTTAGAAAGTGGTTAGCAACTCATTATCAAGATGCTACTGAATGTTGGGTGGATGTTAAACGCGGCGTGCCCAAACCGGATGGCACTTTTTGGTATGTTGATGCTGTTGAAGAGGCCATGTGTTTTGGATGGATTGATAGTACATACAAAAAATTAGCCCCGGATCAACCGGCTTCACAAAGATTTGTTCCTAGACAAACTGGGAGTATTTGGTCGGAGCTAAATAAAGAGCGATGTCGGCGTATGATCCTTTTGGGGCGGATGACGCCAGCCGGATATGCCGTATTGCCAAATATGGATCCTAATAGTTTTAAAATTGATGCTAGCATCGTTCGTGCTCTTAAGAGACGGCCTGGTGCGTGGGCTTATTTTCAATCATGTCTGGCATTATATCAACGTGTCCGATGTGACACCATTCAAATTAAATGTCATCAGCCAAAGTTGTTTCGCCAGCGGTTGACTAAGTTTGCCAATGCGTGTCAGGCACATCGAATGATCGGTCAGTGGAATGATGGGGGAAGATTGCCTGTGTCTGATGTTTGAGCATGAAATTTGCGGTAATTTTTTAAGCATTGGTATACTTTTTAGCGTCTTTGTCAGACTACCTGACACTAAATGTTGACGCGCGTTGTGACACGCATATACTGATAACGTAAATATTGGTATATGAAAGGGAGTTCACAATGCGTATCGAGGAAGATTGTATTGGCAAGTTGGCAGTAGACGAGGATGTCTTGTACGGGATCCACACCACCCGCGCACTGGCGAATTTTCCGATTAGTCATGAACGGACCGATCCGTTGCTTTTCAAGAGCTTGATTATCATTAAAAAGGCCGCGGCTCAAGTCAATGCTGCGGCTGGGACGCTGGCGGCACCGAAAGCTAAGGCGATTGTTGCGGCGTGCAATAGTCTGCTGATGGGGGAGCACAATGACGCATTGGTTGCGCCCGCCATTCAAGGGAGTGCCGGCACATCGGTAAATATGAATGTGAACGAGGTCATTGCCAATTTGGCGAGTCACCATACAGCTAAACCTGTACACCCCAATGATGATGTCAATCAGAGCCAGTCAACAAACGATACTTATCCGACAGCCGGGAAAATGGCGGCTTTGCAGGCATTGCCATCGTTGCAACAGGCATTGACATTCTTAGTGAAATCACTGCTGACTAAAGCGGACGAATTTGCTGATGTTGTCAAAGTCGGGCGAACTCAGTTGCAAGACGCTGTTCCGACAACGTTTGGCCATACCTTTCAGGCATATGCGCACTTGTTTCAGCGCGATCAGGTGCGCCTAACTCGAGCTGCTGATGATTTGCGACATGTCAACTTAGGTGGCACCGCAATTGGTACCGGCTTAAATGCTTCGCCGTATTACCGGGAGCATATTGTTGGGCAAGTCAATCACTTGATAGATTTAAACCTTGAGCAAGCGGAAGACCTGGTTGATGCAACGCAGAATTGCGATGTTTTGGTTGCTTTTTCCGGTGCGATGAAGGGGTTGGCGACTGATTTGTCGAAGTTTGCCAACGACTTACGTTTATTGAGTAGCGGTCCTCAGGCAGGGTTGAACGAGCTTCATCTGCCGCCCAAGCAGGCGGGGTCCTCAATTATGCCAGGGAAGGTTAATCCAGTGATTCCGGAAGTAGTCAATCAAATCGCTTTTCAGGTGATTGGTCAGGATGTCACGATCAGTATGGCTGCCGAGGCAGGACAATTGGAACTAAATGCCTTCGAGCCGATTATTTTCCGCGATTTGTTGCAGGGGGAGCGGTACTTGGCGCGCGGCATCGATACGCTAACCGCCAACTGTGTGACAGGCTTAACAGTTAACCGACAGCAGTGTGCCGAAAATGTTGGGCATTCAGCGATTAGTGCCACGATTTTAAGCCCGTATCTAGGCTATGAAGCAACGACGAAACTCGTCAAAACCAGTCTTAAAAAGCATGTGGCGATTCCGGAACTGCTTAGACGCCAGCATCAGTTACCTGATACCTTGATTGCTCACCTCTTTTCACCGGATGTGATGACAAATGAAGAGCCAGTTCAGAAGGAGGCTGCTGGGAACAAGCGATAAGGTGGACGGTTCTGGGGGAGCTGGTGTTCCACATGAAACAGTCGAATTATTATTTTGAGTTTCATGTGGAACTTTGAGTGTGAGAGTCGGAGTTTCACGTGAAACACGGCCAACAAATGGTCACTGTTATTACCGAACAAATCAAAAAGGCGCTTACGGCATTTTTACCGTAAGCGTCTTTTTTATGTCGTCATAGGTAATTTCGAACAAGTATTAGCCGGCAACCTTGGTTCTGGTTGGCTGATGTTCAATAATTGGCATCCACTGCGACACAATATTTTCCGGGCTAAAATGACTGGCGCGTTCCAGGCTTTGATGAGCATAGTGTTTCCGTAATTCTGGTTGTGCTATCATTTTTTTGAGGTTGGCAATAAAGTCCGGGACATCCTGAGCCTTGGTGAGTAGACCATATTGATTGTTGCCGAGGTACTCGCGCGATCCGGTGTTTTCCATGGCGACTACGGGAAGTCCAGAGGCCATGGCCTCACCGATAACAAGCGGCATGCCTTCCCAACGTGAGGTTGAAACGAAAATGGAGGCGGCGCGATAGTGATCTCGAAGCGCTTGGTCCTTCAACGGTCCCTGATAAATGAGTTTATCGCTCACGTGGAAGTAATCAATCAAATCGTAAAAGTTTTTCATGTCTTCATCGGTACCGCCACCGGCAATAGCGATTTTCCAGTCATCAGGTAAGGAAACGGCGGCCTCCAGCAGGAAGTCGATACCTTTGTGGGCAATGGCAATGCGGCCGGTGAACGCAATTCGGTGAGCATTGAGGTCCGCCTCACCAGTTGGTACTAGGGTGAGGGGATTGTAGATTTTAATAGTGCGAGGGTTAAAGCGTTTGTACGAGTTCAAATCGCTTTCGGTCAATGTCACCAGCGTGTCGACAGCCTGAAGACCACCTTCAAACTCGGCTTGCATCTGGACGTAGTAATCTTCCATGTAAGTAGCATAGTTGTTGTGCATCCAGCCAATCAGGTTAACATCTGGCAAAGCCCGCTTAATTAACGGAGCAAAACTGGTGGTCAAGCCTGCTGGCAAAATGACGGTCTGGAAATGTTGGTCACGAATCGTAGCAATGAGATCTTCAATTTGGTCGTGATAATGATCATATGGATCACTGCCAAAAAAGTTCAGCAATTTAGGATCGGTAGGCCGACGCGCGACAAGTAAAGGTGCATCCAATTCAAAATAAGCAGGGGCGTTTGCCAAGGTGTAGAAACTAACATCATACTGCTTAACAAGATTGTTACCTAAAACCGTTGAAGCGCGCTTAACGCCATCCATCACGATGTTTTCAAGAACGATCATAACTTTCATAAGTGTTCGCCGCTAACGATCAGCGGCTCCCCCCTTTCTTCTGAGTACGTTACGAACTGACTGCAGCGTCCAGTCGAAGTGGCACGACTACTAAAAATAGTAGCGGGGTCAGAACAGCTTTCGAAGCAATATTCAAAACCGTTTATATTATCATACACGCTTTTTATTAGTAAGTGCAAGTTTTTTCGCTGGAAGGCTGACATATCAAGGGTTAACGAGTGGGGTACATATTGGAAAAGGGGGAGCCATGAGAATTCCATTAATGGCTCGTGTTTTGTTTCACGTGAAAATCAGCGTGACGTTAAGAAAACGCTTAAGTAATGCATAACTTAATTTTACAAATTGAGAAGTTTCGGCGCTTGGATTCGGATAGAAACATGACAAATAAGCTTTCCGGGAACGGCCTTGAAACAACCAAAAAGAATCAGTAGCCAATTGGGAACAGAAGACATGGATTGTTTCATTCAAAGTATTGAGGCGTTGACATGTTTTGATTAGTTTCACGTGGAACACGCAAAATAATTCATGAGGTTAATTATGTTTCACGTGAAACGCTCGCTGCGTGTAGGCGAAGAGTTGCCGGCGAAGCGCCTGCAGAGACAAGGCTAACGTCTCCGGATTTACTGTCGTTTTGCCGAAGATCATTTGCTCGTAAGCTTGGGTTAGCCTGGACATATTGGTTTGTTCGCCCAAACGTGTATCAATTATTTTGGCATACGCACTTAAGGTTTGACTGGCAGGACGATGCTGGATTCGCCGTAAGCTCCAAAGCAATAACCGATAGCGGCGTGGAAATCTGGTTGTCGTAAGGCCAATGCCGATGAGCCAAGCAACAAGTGCAGGGAGTTGCCAGAATGCAAGTATGATCAGTAACAAACTGACGATAAGGAGCGAAATAACGAGCCAAGGAACGTTGCTGAGAGACGACCGAGAATGCGTTTTCGTTGCAGACGGCGAACTAGTGGATGGTTTACGCGATACAGGGGCGGATGAACTTACACTTGATGATGATGGCGTACTATCAAAGACGCTGTTATTAGCGGATGCTGCAGGAATATTTTCTTGCGGCGTTGCGGGATCATTAAAGCCGGGCGTTGGTTCAAATGGTAGCCAACCTAAATTGGTGAAGTAAACTTCCGGCCACGAGTGAGCGTTACTGTTGCGAATCACATATTCTTTATGTTGGCCTGATCCGCCAATGAAAGTCCCGGTATTGAATCCTTTGGCCCACCGAGCAGGCAAGCCAATGCTACGACATAGCACGACCATTGCCGATGAAAAATTATCACAGTAGCCGATTGGCGCATCAAAAAGAAAGTAATCAACATAATCGTGACCGGGTGGTGTCAGCTGCGCATCAGTTTTGGAGTAGGTGAAGCGGGGGTCGGATTTGAGATAGTTTTGAATTGCAAGCACTTTTTCATACGGTGTCTGGGCCTTGGCCGTGATTTTTTCGGCAAGCTGCTTTACGCGTTTCGGCAGCGTTGATGGTAATTGTAGGTAGCGGCTGCCAACCTGCTGACGATTGCTGGTTGCTGCAGTTAATTGTGCCGACGTGATTTGTTTTGGTTGCACCTGAATATCTATGCGTTGAAATCGGGATTGATTGATTGTGCTGACGCGTCGGGTGGCGGTGTTGAGCAGAAAGTCAGTCGTGGGATCAGGTTGACCGCCAGTAAACGTCAATTGCCCATAAGGAAGCGGCAAAAATGATTTGCTTCCGTTGAAGATCAAGGTTGTACTTTGAGCTGGGCCATAGTCAACAGAAGCATTTGGATCGCGCATGATGGCCCCATCCAACGGCACGGTCTGACTTTGATTAACGCCAGGTTGCCAACCGGTGCCGGTGTATGTTGCATCAACCGCCACGCGATAGTAACTGGCTTCGGCGCTGGTGGCTGTAAAAACAGGCGTTGGATCATCATAAACCGGGCCGCCTAACACGCGACTGTTTTCCGTATATCCGGTGCGCCTGGAACCATTGATGTAAGTTTGAATGCCTGCGTAGAAACCGCGCTGATTTAAACGATCACGAAATGGAACGGATATATCGGCTAATTGTTCATTCAAGGAGGTTGATGTAGACAACCAAGCCAAGCCGAGGGTGACCCCACTGATAAGGGTGCAGCCAATTAAAAGCGGCCACCAATGATTGCCATACAGGTGCAGCATTGCCATCAAGCCGGTGAGGACTGCGAGTTGAATGAATTGGGTCGTGAGATCATTGCCGTTGAAAATATGAACGGCTAGCAGATAGCTGAGCACAATGGCAATGGCTCCGGGATAAAACCGGACGACAACTGTCAAAAGTAGGAGAAATGCCACCAAAGTAATAATCAACGTCATGCTAAGCACAGTCGGCACATCGATACCACCGACACGTAAAAACTTTGAGGTCGCTGCGGAAAATGTCCGCAGATAAGCAGTCAACCAAGAGAGGCCAAATGGCAGTTTTAACGGCACAATGGCCCAAAGTCCGCCGATCATGGCAGCAATCGTGATGATGCCCCAAAAAGGCCACCACTGCGGCCAGAATGTGGCGACGTAAAGGATGAGGCTGATGCCGATCACATAAACCACGAGCGCACGCGGGTGGCCAATCGGATTAATATCGGCAAATGGCTGCAAAAACAAAAATAAAAGCCACCATGTTAATAAGACCATGATGAATCGTTGCAACCACTTAGGCATGAACGCCACCTCCTGACAAAGAAATCAAAGCGGTAGCGGCGGGAGAGAGTGCCTGCAAAAACGGCTTTGCTGTAACTGAGTCTGTTGCTAGCACTAGATAAGCCCGATGATGTTGTGGTGAAGCCGAGTCGGATAAGGTTGCGGGATCGGCCACCCCTTCAGAATGAAAACCAGCTAGTAGCGCATCTTGTTGTCCACGGGTAATCCAGGTTAATCGCTGATCCAACAAAAGGCCGTCACCACTGAAAATGCCAGTGTCCAGCAAACTGGCAAAAAGACTCAAGGCTGATTCAAGTGGAAGCGAAGGCGTCACAACAAGCAGCAACGTCCAAGCAGTTTGGCCTTCATATTCATCATCATGAACAATCAAAGAATCAGCATGGGCGCTAATTTTCCAGGCGATTTGTTGGATATTATCACCCGGGAAATATTCGCGGAAATTTTTAATGCGATCGCTGGGTAAACCAGCGTCAGCCGCCGCCATTTTTTGTGAAAAATCCATGGCAATTTTGGCAGCAGTCTCGGGTTGGCGGACTGGGCCAACTGTTATCGGCGTTGTGAGTTGTAGAGGGAGCGTTTTGCGAAACCAGCCGAAAAAATCCGTGACAGTCACGGTGAATGGCAGCTGATCATAAACGCCACGTGGCAGTTGCAAGGTAACTTTGGCTGTGCGTTGACCAGCCAGGAGATGCCAGGTGCTGGTTTTGGTGGCGTCTAGTAAAAATAAGTTGGGTAACCATCTACCCTGTGTTAGCGTCAAATGGCGTGTTGTCGGGCGCTCGGCAATCATTGTCGTGTGATTAGGCCTGAAGCGTAAATGTCCACGTATCGGCCAGAGCAGCGGCAACACGAGCAACAGCAGAAGCATCAAAGCAAATTCACTCACAAACCAGCTGCTCGATGAATTAAACGTCATTCCGAAGCCAACAAGCAGACCGAACATGACGACAAGTGCACTATTGATAAAAAAATTTCGCCAATGCATCGTGTCACCCCCGTACTGGTGTGGCAGTGTTTTGTAGAATGTCGGTTAAAATATCGATTGGTGAGATGGTCGGATCCTTCATGATCAAGCGATGGCCAAAGACCGGGATCGTCAGGGCTTGAATATCTTCAGGGGTCACGTAATTGCGGCCATTGAGCATAGCGAAGGCTTTCGCGGCGCTCACCAACGCAATGCCGCCACGCGGACTGATGCCTAAACGAATACGTTGGTCTGTTCGGGTCGCTTCGACAAGTGCAAGAACATAATTAGCAATTGCATCGGTCACGGTAATAGTCGTGACAAGCTTTTTGCTCTCTGCTAGCGTGTCGGGATCAAGTAATGGTTTCAAAGCGGTAATCATGGTTTGGCGATCTGGACTCAGAAGCAGGCTTTTTTCGGCAGCGGCGTCGGGATAACCAAGCGATAGGCGCAACATAAATCGATCCAGTTGGGCCTCAGGCAAAGGATAGGTTCCCGCATAGTCAGTTGGATTCTCCGTGGCCATGACAAAGAAGTCGGGCGACAATGGGTAGGTACGCCCGTCGGTGGTGACGCGGCGTTCACCCATTGCTTCCAGTAAAGCAGCCTGAGTGCGTGGGGTGGCGCGATTGATTTCGTCTGCCAGTAAGATGCTGGTAAAAATCGGACCGCGCTGAAACTCAAATGCGTTCGTAGCCCGATTGAAAATAGACGTACCGAGAACATCGCTAGGCAACATATCTGGTGTGAATTGAATTCGGGAAAACGGCATTGCCAGCGTTTTAGCGATCGCCTGCACTAAGGTCGTCTTGCCAACGCCGGGAATGTCTTCAAACAAGACGTGGCCATTGGCTAGTAATGCTGTAAAAGCCAGCTTGATCGGCATCGGCTTGCCAACCACAATGGTCGCGACTTGCTGCTGCGCTGCCGAAAAGATTGATTGCGCTTCATTGATTTCCATTGTGATTCCTCCATGCCGCCATTATTCAGGAAAAAGAACCAAACAGCAAGTGTCCTGCCGTGTCGTGTTGTAAAAAATATGAGTGTATCGATTGCAGACCGGGCGACGATTGGTACGCTGCTGACGAGTAGATGTACTTTGGGGTTCGTTTTGTCACCGGGATCTTCTCGATAGCGACACATTTTCGCCTGCGGTATACTGTGACCATAACCAGTAAGCATCCAAGATGGGGGCAGGCAAATGAAGAAACGACTGAAGTATCACCTGAATGTGATTGGACAATATCTCTTGATCGGTTGGCTGATTTTCATCGTGATGACGATCCTAGTTGGCCTGTTAAGTTATATCGTCATGAAATCGAATCCGCATTTTATCCGTGGTATCATGAGCGGGTTGTCAGCTAAGTTCCCTGGGGCGACCGATAATTGGCACGCTTTCTGGGTGATTCTGCTGAACAACGAGCGGGTCACCTTCACGATGATGCTAGTGGGTATGATTCCAATTCCATTCCTATACTGGATTTCGTATGTGGTCACTTGCGCCTCAGTCGGCCTGGTTCTTGGTATCTATGCGGCGAAACTCGGACTCAGCAGTGCTTTTGGCGCGTTTGTGCTGGGTATTCTGCCACATGGAATTTTTGAAATGAGCGGGATGATCGTCGCTGTGGCGCTTGCGGCGCAAGTCAACAAGGCGCTACGCCAATCGATCAAACGGTTCTTTGCCAATCCCCAGTATGAAAAATCACCGTTGGATGCCAAAGCCATTGCGGTACAGTACTTCGGTATCGTGGTGCCAGTGATTGCTTTTGCGGCAATCATCGAAGGCTTCATTACGCCGGTACTTTTACGGTTGATCGTGCAGTGACCAGCATACAGTCGAAACGTTTCAAGACAAGAAACTCCGCCAATGCAAGCGGGGTTTTATTTTTACGAAAAAACAACTTGACTCACAAAATGTTTCTCGTGGAACACTACGACCATTCTGAGCGCAATAACGAGTAAGTGTTCACATCGAAGAAACCGCCACGAGGACTCGGATCTTCTTGGCGCAGGATCCCATCCAGATGGAAACCGGCTTTTTCGGCGACGTGGTTGCTGGCGTCGTTAGTGACGGCGGTGTTGATAATCAGCTTGTTCAGGTGATAATCGTGGAAGGCGATATCTGCAATGGCCTTGACGGATTTGTGCATCACGCCTTTGCCGCGTGCTGGTACGGTTAACCAATAACCGATATCAGCTTTTTGGTGGACGAGTTGGTCAATGGTGTTTAGGGTGATCAGTCCAACAGGAGCGTCGGCTTGGTGAATGACCAACGTCAATGACTTTTGCTCGCCGAAAGACTTTAACGCGGTTGTTAAAAAATTAATCTCATCGTCAGCAGTGAGCATTGCATCCATCCAAGTCAGATACGCAGCTAAAGTTTCACGACTGGTTTCGATTTGTTCGAATAGAAGCGGACCGTCAATTTCCGGGCGCGGCAGTGCGAGTTTAAGATCATAGTCAATTAAATAGCTAAACATCATTTCATCCCATTTTCTTATTAGTTTCTCTAAGTATAAAACAATCTTGCGTTCAGCGCGCGTAGACAAGCTCTCATAAAATCGGTAGACTTGTTACCTGTGAATGTTGACAGTGCGAGCTATTTTTGCCCACAGCACGTGATGATGACTTCACATTGAATGGTTTAGCGTTGCATTAGGATTCAACTGAGAAAGATGGTGTTTTTATGAGACGGGTTTGGAAGTGGTGTGTCGCCGGGGTAGCAGCGTTGATATTGGCGATTGGCTTGACCATGCCGGTATCAACGCAGGCGGCGAAAAAAACATATGTGATCGGCACGGATGTCACCTATGCACCGTTTGAGTTTGCAGACAAGAATAACCGCTATGTCGGGATTGATATTGATCTCATGCAGGCAGTGGCCAAGGCGGAAGGTTTCAAAGTGGATATCAAGCCACTGGGATTTAATGCCGCGGTGCAGGCGCTTGAAGCTCACCAGATTGACGGGGTCATCGCCGGCATGCAGATTACGCCGGAGCGCAAGCAGAAGTTTGCCATGAGCGATCCTTATTACAAAACTGCGGTGGCGATGGCTGTTGCAAAAAACAGCGACGTCAAAAGCCTTAAGGATCTGCGCGGCAAGCGGGTGGCTTTAAAGACCGGCACAGCCGCTGCAGATTTTGCCATGAGTCTAAAAGGCAAGTACGGCTTTCATACCGTGACATTCGATGATTCCAATAATATGTACCAGGACGTGATCACAGGGAACTCGGTGGCTTGTTTTGATGACAAGCCGGTATTGCAATACGCTATTGCGACCGGGTTGAAGCTGAAGCTTGCCGGTCCTGAAAGCAAAGCGAGCTATTACGGCTTTGCCACGCAAAAAGGGCGCAGTGACAAACTGGATCAGCGATTTAATGCCGGCTTGAAAAAAGTGAAGGCTGACGGCACCTATGCCAAAATTATCGCGAAATATTTAGGTAACGGGACGCAAGCGGCCCAAAAAGAGACCAGCGCCAAAACACAGGATACGGATCGCAGTTTTCTCGGTTTGTTACGTGAAAACTGGGGTACCTTGATGAATGGGCTGCGGGAAACGATGGTTGTGACCTTAGTGGCCATCATCTTTGCAACGATTGTCGGTATTCTCGTTGGACTCCTTGGTGTTTTACCGAATCGCTTCGCCCGGGGAGTTGCCACGACGTTTATTTACATTTTTCGTGGATTGCCGCTGTTGGTGTTGGCACTGTTCATCTACACAGGTATACCAAGTTTGATCGGTTCAAAGATTCCGGCATTTGTCGCCGGCATTATCACGTTGACGCTAAATGAAGGTGCATACACGGCAGCTTTTGTAAAAGGCGGCATTCAAGCAGTCGATGCCGGGCAAATGGAGGCAGCGCGCAGTCTGGGCTTGCCGTTTGGGAAAGCTATGATGAAAGTGATTCTGCCACAAGGAATTAGAATTATGATTCCAAGTTTCATCAATCAGTTCATTATCACGTTAAAAGACACCTCGATTCTGTCGATTATCGGCATCTTGGAGTTGACTCAAACTGGGAAAATTATTATTGCGCGTAACATGGAAGGCTTTAAAATCTGGACCATGGTCGCGCTCATTTACTTGATTATTATCACACTCCTGACCTGGCTCAGTAACTGGGTACAACGGCGTATGAAGGTCTAGTCCGGTCGCGTAAAATAATGTGACAAATGTCAGAAAAGTTAACATCAACGCTGGACAGTCGCTATTCCATTCCGCTAGCATAAACAGTAGATTTAAAATCGACCAAAATGCGAGGAGATGAGCTGCGCTTAGCCGCGTGCTTGAAGAAGCGTGGTTGAAACAAACTCGTGTCACGATTCGACAAGACACGGGCTTAGCGCACAACCAGTTGTCCTGCAACTGGCGCATGCAATAACGGCCTAATGGGCTTGTAATCATTAGAAAGCGTGGTGTTTGGGTTGAAGCGAAAGTGGCTGCTAAGTTTGCTGATCGCCTTGCCTTTAATGCTTGGGGCACTACTCCCTGGCAAGACGGTGGCGGCAGCACAGAAGACGTATACGATAGGGACGGATGTCACCTTTGCACCGTTTGAGTTTGCGAACCAGGATAATAAGTATGTGGGGATTGACCTTGATCTCATCAAGGCGATTGCCAAGGAAGAAGGGTTCAAGGTCGAGATCAAACCGTTGGGATTCAACGCAGCGGTTCAGGCACTTGAAGCTAGGCAAATCGATGGCGTGATCGCTGGTATGTCAATCACGCCAGAGCGAAAACAGAAGTTTCTGATGAGCGATCCGTATTATAAGTCCGGCGTTGTGATGGCCGTGGCTAAGAAAAGTTCGATCAAATCATTGAAGGATTTACGCGGCAAACGGGTTGCCATCAAAACCGGTACGGACTCAGCGGATTATGCCAACAGCATCAAACAAAAGTACGGCTTTTCAACCGTTACTTTTGATGACTCCAATAACATGTATCAAGATGTGACGACTGGTAACTCGGCGGCCTGTTTTGAGGATCAGCCGGTGATGCAATATGGCATTAATAATGGCATGGCGCTAAAGATTGTCGGTAAACCGGCGCGTGAAGGGGCCTATGGTTTTGCCACTTCTAAGAACAATCAGGCATTGATGAATAAGTTCAACATCGGTCTTAAGAAACTGCGGGCCAATGGTCAATACGACAAGATCATCGAACGTTATTTAGGCAACGGCAGTGCAAAATCACAAAAAGCTGCTGCCGGTAACAGTCAAACAACTGACCGCTCGTTCATCGGGTTGTTAAAAGCCAATTGGTCAACCTTGATGGGTGGCTTGCGTGAGACCATGGTGTTGACAATTGTTGCGATCTTCTTTGCGACATTGGTCGGAATTCTGGTCGGACTCTTAGGGGTTATTCCGAACAAGTTATGCCAAGGCACGGCAACAACGTTTATTTACATTTTCCGTGGTTTACCACTCATGGTCCTAGCCTTGTTTATCTATACTGGGGTGCCGAGTCTGATCGGGTCAAAAGTTCCAGCATTCATCGCCGGCATCGTGACATTGACGCTTAATGAAGGGGCCTATACAGCGGCCTTCGTTAAAGGCGGCATCCAAGCGGTTGATCCCGGGCAAATGGAAGCCGCGCGCAGCTTAGGGCTGCCATTTGGGAAAGCCATGCGCAAGGTCATCCTGCCACAAGGTATTAAGATCATGATCCCAAGTTTCATCAATCAGTTTATTATTACGTTGAAGGATACCTCCATCCTGTCGATCATCGGTCTTTTAGAGTTGACCCAAACCGGGAAGATCATTATTGCCCGGAACATGGAAGGCTTTAAGATCTGGACCATGGTGGCATTGATTTACTTAATTATTATTACGCTATTAACCTGGCTAAGTAACTGGGTTCAGAAGAAGGTGAAAGCATGAGTCAGTATCGAGTAGAAATGAAAAATGTCCACAAAAGCTTCGGCGATAACGATGTGGTCAAAGGCGTCAATCTGAATGTTGCCAACAATGAAGTCGTCGTCATGATCGGCGCTTCCGGTGCCGGTAAAAGTACCGTTTTGCGCATGATTAACGGTTTGGAAACCGTCACGAGCGGCGAAATCCTTATTGATGGCGAGGATATTGCCCATAAAGGCACTGATATCAATAAGGTACGTGAAAAGATAGGCATGGTGTTCCAGCATTTTAATCTTTTCCCGAATATGTCGGTGATGGGGAACATTACCTTGGCACCGACTGAGCTGGGCATTGCCAGCAAAGACGAAGCGGTCAAGCAGGCCAAGGAAATGCTAGAAGTGGTTGGTCTGACAGACAAGGCGGATGCGATGCCGGCGCAGCTTTCCGGCGGGCAGCAACAACGTGTCGCCATCGCGCGGGCCTTGGCCATGCATCCGGATATCATGTTGTTTGACGAACCGACCAGTGCGTTGGATCCGGAAATGGTCGGGGATGTTCTGGGGGTTATGCGCCGTCTTGCAAAGCAAGGGATGACCATGGTGATCGTGACCCACGAAATGGGCTTTGCCAAAGAAGTTGCCGATCGTGTCGTCTTCTTTGACAACGGCACCATCCTTGAACAAGGCAAGCCTAAAGATATCTTTGAGCATCCAAAAGAAGAGCGAACCAAGAACTTCTTGAATAAGGTCTTGAATGCTTAAAGGTTAGTGTTACGGCAAGGCTTTGCCGTAACACGACAAAAACGGTTCAGTGAGACAAAGTTGTCTCTGCTGAACCTTTTTTTTGATTGGTAATTTCGAACATTTCCCGGGAAATAGTTGGCGCCGAGTTGCAATGTTTTCCCAGTCACGCTTGGGTATGTTAATCGTCTTGTCCCTGATACTCCGGCACGCCATGGTCGAGAATGCGATCCATGACTGCTGCCACGCTGCCGGCATAGGCCATACCAAACTTGTCGAGGTGCACCATTAAGTAATACAACCGGTAAAAGTCGAGTCGAAATGGGTAGCCAGGATCGAGTGGGTAGGTTTCTTGGTAGCCAGCGTAGAATTCTTGCGTGAAGCCGCCGAAGACAGTGGTGACGCCGATGTCGAGTTCGCGGTCGCCGTAGACTGCTGCTGGATCGATAAGTGCCGGTTGACCGTCTGCTGTGAACATATAGTTGCCACCCCATAAGTCGCCATGGAGTAAGGATGCTTCGCTGTGATGCTGACTGAGGGTTTTGCTGATAATGATGCGAACCTGGTCAAACGTTGCTTGATCGTCGGCTTGCCACAGTCCCTTTTTCAGCAGATGAGCGGCCAGTTTATCGAGCCGTTGGTGAATGAACAAGTCCGCCCACGAATTGGTCCAATCATTGGAAAATGATACGCTTGTGCCGGCGTAAGGGTAGTCGAAACCGAAGCGGCCAGTGGGCTCGTGATGCTGATGCAAGTGGGCGACAAGCCGCCCGAGCTCACGTTGCGAGCCGTGGCCACTAGTCAAGAAGCTTAGCAACAGATAACCGTCGCCTTCAATGCTGCCATTAGCGATCACGCGTGGCGCTAACACCTGGGCGGCTTCAAAGGCTTTTAAGCCGGCAATTTCACCGGCATAAAAGCTGGCGGGGTAGCCAGGTTGAACGAGCAGAAAGTAAGGCTTTTCGGTGGTGTTGACCCGATAAGCTTCGTTGACATCGCCCCCGCCAACCGGGGTTATCGAGGTGATATGATCTAACGGTAATTGTTTGGTCCAAGCTGATGTAAGCATGCAGGTATCTCTCCTCTCACAGGCATCTCCATCGGCCAGCGGTGGAAAAGGATCGATAAACAATGGTTTTTTAACGCCAGAAGATGCCCCTAGTGCCACATTAAAACATTTTCGCCGCTAATGACAATGATTCAATCATGCAGCAGGTGATAAACGAATCGCTGCGGGTCGTCTAAGAAGCTGCGAAGAAAGGTGATGTGTTCGATCTGGTCGTATTGAATGGGAGCAAGCGTGTCACCCAAAGCCAGTAGCTGCGCATCGGGATAGGCCATTAAAATAGGCGAGTGGGTGCTGATGATGAATTGGGCTCCAGCCGTGACCGCTTCATGAATCAATGCTAACAAACTCAATTGATTTCCCGGGGTCAATGGCGATTCCGGTTCGTCCAGCAAATACAAGGCGTTGGCGTGTAAGCGGGCGCGAAATAAAGCGAGAAAGGCTTGCCCGTGTGATAAGGTGTCTAAGTTGACTTTATAAAGGTGATGGATTTCAGCGAGTGTATTTAGATAAGGCAGTCGTTCCAGACTTTTTGGTGCCAAGTGTTCGAGCTGAGCCTGAGCATATTTGATGCGGCCGCGGGTGGCGCGAATGAATGAAATGAAATCGTCGGGCGGAATAAAAAGCCAGACTTGGTGCGATAAGTCCACGTTAACTTGAGCTGGTGTGCCAATGCCCGACTATTGGCGTATTCAGCATCGTCTTCGAGGGACGCGCCGCTCATCAGGATGGCGTTGTAGTTGGCGGCAATTGCGTTTAGCAACGTTGACTTTCCGCTGCCATTATCGCCGGTCAAAATGGTCACCGGTTGCGTCAGCCTTAGTTCATGGAAATGAGCTTGCCAAGGCAGATTAAATGGATAGGATGTTGTCTGGCGTGGCGGTGTATATTGAATTTTATTGAGTAGCATGGCAGCACTCCTAATCTCATGTACCTAGATTATGGCAGCGGCTGATACCAACTTAAAATTTGCTTGGCTAAATCAGCCTTCATGTAGCGGGACGTAATCGTTTGATCGCTATTGCCTTTCCGCACATGAATGCTCAAGTGAGCGATGCCGCGCGGTTTCATCCAGATTGATTGCGCTAATGTCATTGCCTGGATGTCTTTTTTTCGGACATAGTAGCGCTGCCGGGTCCAGACTTCGCCGACTTGGATGACGAGTTGATCCGGTGGCGCAATGGTGATCGCAGCGGTTGTTGCGGCGTACTGGCCTTGGAGTGCCATGATGATCAGCCATAGCCCGCCAACCGGCAGCAACCATACCCACCAGCTAACCTGTAACCACAAAACGCTGGCAAAAATAATCGGTGCGACAATAAGCGCGAGATTACCTAATACCATATTGCGAACATAATACCAGCGATTTCGTACCGGAATCGGCTGCAAATCCGGAATTACTGCCGGCAACCAGCTAATGAACTTGCGCATGTCGGTCATGGCCGAGCGCTGCCGGATCACCGGCATTAAAACTAAGTCATTACTTTGCTCGTCATCAGCTGCACCCGAAGCCAGTAGTGCCTGAACGGTGGTGAGATGAAACCACTGGCGGAGAATGCTTTGTTTAAACCGAATGGCCTGGACGCGGGATAGGCGGGCACTGACCGTGTTGGTTTGGAAAAAGCCGCGACTGGTGCGCAGTTCGTTGCCGGTACGATCGAGGGTGAAGTGATAATATTTTTGGATAATGTTCAGATAAGAGATCGCAAAACCCAACACTAAAACGATGATGCTTAAGCCGATCAAAAGATAAATGGCTAACCCCGTAATGGCGTGTTCAGCTTGCTGGTACCAGCTATCGGGCAGGTATTCCTGGGCTTTGTTAAGTACCCAAAGCATTCCGGTGATGAAGGGGATGAAACCGAGTGATGTGAGCGCATATTGATTTAGGTCGTGGGAATTGATTTTGTAGGCAGCATCCGGTTCAGGTTCTGCGTTGATGACGCGTGTCTGGGTGGCAGCGTCAGCATCAGCCGTTTCAGCGGCCGGAGATGTTGCCGCTTCCGTGCCAATTCCTTGGCGATAACGATTGATCGTGTCAGCAACGGCTGTCGGTACAGCTGCCAGTTGGCCTTCCGCTTTTCTGGTTTCTTTTCCGGCGGTTTCGATGGAGACCTGTTCCAGACCCAGCGGCTTCAGGAAGAACCATTGTTGGCGTTGAACGGTTTGGATGCGATCATATGGAATATGGTTGGTCTTGCGGATGAAAACGCCACTGCGAATAGTCAAGCCATCTGGCGCCACTGCATAGGTGAAGCGCAAATAACGCAGAATTGACCACCCCAGCGTTAAGACAATGACCATAAGAATCAAGCCTAGCCAAAACAGAAATTCTTTAAAACTCTTTTTGGAGCCGAACACCGAAAAAAAGCCGCCAACAAATATCGGCCACAAAGCGATAACGTTTTTAACCCATAGTATTAGTAACGCGATAGGAGAAAGGCGGTGCGGTTGGTCATTCATCGCGCGCCTCCTGTGCCAGCTTCAAAATCCGGGTCCGCAGTTGATCGGCAACGGATGCTGTCACGCCATCAATGACGTGAGCTGTGCTGGCAGTTTCAATGTTGACCTGTTGCAGTTGCTGCCATCGGAGAAGCGGCCCTTGTTCCAACGTCACATTTTGAATGCGGGTAATCGGGATCGCTTCATTTTTGCGGAAGAAGAACCCTTTTTGCAGGAACACTGCAGTCGGCGTGATGTTGTAGCGCAAGAATCGATATCGATAAGGCACGAGTGCCAGACGGACGATTAGTTGCAGCACCGTTAGCCCGATGACGCCGAGACCCAGCCATGAAGGCCAGTGCCAAAAATGACTGGCGGCGAGCAAAAGTAAGCCGCCGATAAGGAAGATGACGCTCCATATTAAGGCGTTAAACCGCCAGACAGTTTGAATGTTGGCCGGCAACGCCTGTCCTGTTTCGTTCATGTCTTCGCCTCCGTTTTCGTCAGGATAGCAGAAAATAGCGCGAAACGAAACTGTTGCTGTCATAAAAATGAACTTATCATGCTGCTTTTGTCGTGTGCCTGCGATTCAAGGCGCCACGGCATTTTGAAATGGTCAATAAAAGCCCGCCTGTCTCTTTCAGCGGTGGTTGCTGGCGGACAGGCGGGCTTGTTAAAATGAAGCATATGAGCAGGCGGTGATGAAGTTTCAAACAGTCGGCGCATAAATAAATTCGATTAACTGTTTTTTCATCGCAACGTTAATGCCATTGATGGGTTGCTCGAGAATTTTCTGATATTCTTCGAGAACATCGTATGGCAGTGGCGTAAGGAGGTTGAGATCGTCAATGACATCACTGACGCGGTCGGTGGTACTGAGATCAACGAAAATATCGATCTTGTTGAGGCAGTCGATTAATAAATCGGTCATGCCGGCATCAGGCTTGCCGCTTTGGTCGGTGACGACCACCTGCAAGTGATTGACTTGCGCATGATCGATCTGGATAAACTTTAAAGCCGAATAGATATTCATTGGCACACCTCGTCTTAACTGACAGAATAACATCGTGGTTCATTAAACCAATTTTAGGCATTTCGTTAAACTTTTACAAGCTGGTTGTATCCTGTAGTAATCCGTTTCATAATGTGGGCGACAAGGATTATTTTACTTGTGGGGGTGAAATATGGAGCTTAATATATCTGCCCAGGCAGCAGCTCGACTGGCGCCGCTTTTACACGCAGATCGGGTGTTGGTTTTGGATTTAAATGACGGTATCGGGCCATACTCGCGACAGTATCATGATACATCTCAAGCTAAATTCAGTCTCCTGATATTGCCACGCCGTAATGTGCCGGATATATTTGATGCGCACCTTGATTCCCCAGTAGGACCGGTTTTAATCAAAAGCTATGCGGCCGGATTTTTCGATTCGAAAACTGAGTTAACCGTTAGCGGTGATGAGTTTACGCTTTTGCGCGGGAAGCCACGACTCAATCCGAAGGTCCCGCTCAAGTTTGTGTAATAACACAGGCTTTTCTGTTATGATATTCCCAGCAACTGTATGAGGCAAGCACAGTTAAGGAGGAATTGTCTGTGGACCGGACATCACTAAAGAATCAGGCCAAGGCGGAATTGAATCCCAACTTTAGCTATTATCTGCGTATTAGTTTACCGGCGTTACTATTGATGGCCTTCGCGACGCTTGTGCCGTTTTCTACCGTACATGAAGTACATCACGGGGAATGGCATACCTTGTTGCGAGGAGATATATTCACGGTCACAGGCGGGCGGGTGAATGAATATTGGCAGATGTGGCAGTCAATTGTTATCTTTTTGAGCCTGTTGGGCGTGTTGCTGATGATTGGCGTCATATTTGCTATGATGGACGGTCTTCGCGGCCAGTCGGATTACCAGTTCAGTTGGTTGCAGATGTTCAAGATTTTTGAGCGCGGTGAATATTTTCTAGGCAGTTTGTTGATCGGTCTGTTGCAATGGCTCTGGGTTTTTCTGTGGATGTTCTTGCTGATTGTCCCGGGAATTGTTAAGGCGATGGCATATTCACAGGCGCAGTGGATTTATCGGGATGCAATTGATAGCGGCCAACCGATCGGCTATACCGAAGCAATCAAGCGCAGCCGGGAGTTGATGTATGGCCATAAGTGGGATTTCTTTGTGTTGCTGCTCAGCTTTTTGGGCTGGTGGTTGCTGGAGTTGATCACGATGGGACTGGCTTCTATCTGGGTCATCCCGTACCGCAGTATGACATTGGCGAATTTCTATCTTAAATTAACGGAAGAGCAAGCTTAATACCGCAGTAAATGCAAAAAGAAAGCAAAATCGGCTTTCTTTTTTTCTGGAAAAGATACCGCTGGCGGTCAGTATTGGTATACTGTAGATAGTTTTAAAGGCATGTACTAGCAGCCGGACGGGATCGGCGTTTTGCGGGTCTTGTCCATTGTGCAACGACGTCATAATGCGCTCACAACTTAATAATGGGGGACTTACTTATGAAGAGACGTTGGTTACTTGGTGTGACGACTGCATTGATGGTCTTGTTGCTGACCGCATGCAGCAGTGGCAGTTCTGCGCAGAAAACTTCCAAGGGTCCGGTCACGATTACCTTCTGGCACCGGATGACCGGTAACTATAATAAAGCGTTGGAAGGGTATATCAAGACGTTTAACAGTAGTCAAAAGCAATACAAAATCGTCGCAACATCGCAGGGTTCGTATGACAATCTGCAGAAGAAGTACTTGGCATCGGCGAAGTCCAAAACCTTACCGACGATTGGGCAGGTGACGGATACGATTATTCCGGAATACGTCCATGATGGAATGCTGGTCAACATTGATAAGCAGGTGAAGGCACAGTTTTCCGCCGCCGAGTTGAAGTCAATTTATCCCGGCATTGCCACGAATCTGAAATATCATGGTGATTATTATCAGATTCCGTTTGCCACCGGGACGCGACTGATGTTTTATAACAAGGATATCTTGGATAAATATCATCTCACTGTGCCGAAGACTTGGGAAGAGCTTACCAAAATCGGGCAACAACTCAAAGGTGATGGTATTACTGGGGTCGCGTTTAATAGGAGTTACGATTTTGAGTTTGAAACGTTGGCTTACGATGCCGGCAATCGGTTGATTACACCGCAATACAAAGCGAAGATCGATACCCCAGCTAGCATCAAGGCCATGACGGCGATTACCAGCATGTTGCGGGATAAAACTGCTGTCACCGCAGGACTGGATAATTATTTTAATGTGCCATTTGTTCAAGGTAAAATTTTTGCCGGCTTCGGCTCTAGCGCCACGATCCAGCAGATTGCATCAACGGCACCTAAGAGCATGCATTGGGGAACCGCTGTGATGCCGAGTTTCGATGGTAAATCGAGTTCGGTTCTAGGTAACAATGGTATTTCTGTTTTCAAGGGTGCCTCCGCAGATCAAATCAAAGGCGCGGTTAAGTTCATGAAGTTTCTGATGAGTGCCAAGATTCAGACTCAGTGGGCCAAAGCCAGCGGGTATGTGCCGGTTGTGTCGACCGCCACAAAGTCAAGCGACTATCAAGCCTATTTAAAAGCCAATCCGAACTATCAGGCTGCTGTTGATGCTTATGACAATGCGTTCTCCTCAACGCCATTCATCGGCTATAACACTTATCGTAACAACCTGCTGGATGCCGTTGACCAGACCGTTTCCGAAAAGGCCGAGCCTAAGACTGTCCTTTCTAAGTTACAAAAGCAAACTGAAACGATTTTGAAAGATAATCGTTAGTGAATCAAAAGAAAGCGAGCCCGTCTATGGCGACATTCAAATCGATTTTAAAACGAACCCTTATTTACACCGTACTGGTACTGGGGTTAGCGGTGTTAATGACGTTTGGCTATGTCGGCTATCAAGACGTCACCGCCGGAAAAGGTTACCTCGCTTGGCGCTACCTTTTGCTAACGGCAGAATCCGTGGTCGGCGGCTTCTTCCTGTTCTTCATCGTGGTGAGTCTGGACACATGGCACGAGCATCGGGAAAAGAAGCGGGAGCAGAAGTCGAAGAAGTAAAACAGCAACTTTGAAGGATGCTGTGGTGGTGCCAAAGAGCTAGCATGTCACGTGGTTCAGAGATTAACCAATCAATTGTACAAAAATACGGGTCAAGAGCGTAAAACCTTCTCTTGGCCCGTATTTTTATTGCCTGTTTGTGACCTGAATCGGTTAAACCCGATTCAAGTAACGCTTCAGGAATTCTTTGGTAGCTGTTTGTTGGGGATTACCGAAGATTTGATCCGGCGTACCGGACTCGGCAATAATGCCGTTGTTCATGAAGATGACGCGGTCGGAAACATCGCGGGCGAAGGCCATTTCGTGAGTGACGATGATCATGGTCAGGCCGGTGTGGGCCAGGGCTGTCATCGTGTTCAGGACATCATCGACCATTTCCGGATCCAGCGCACTGGTTGGTTCATCGAACAGGAGTACTTCAGGATCCATTGCTTCAGCACGGGCAATGGCGACCCGCTGTTCTTGCCCACCGGAGAGTTGATCCGGTTTGGCGGCAATGAAGGGATCCATGCCGACTTGTTTCAACAGTTCCAAAGCATGAGTTTTGGCAGCGGCAGCGTCACGTTTTAACACGGTTTGCTGTGGGACCATCACGTTTTGCAAGACGGTCATATTGTTGAATAAGTTGAAGCTCTGGAACACCATGCCGACTTTGGCGCGATAGGTGCTTAACTTCACGTCTTCGCCTAAGATGCTTTTGCCGTGAAAAAGAATATCGCCGCCAGTTGGAGTTTCTAAAAGGTTGATGTTGCGCAGCAGGGTCGACTTTCCGGAGCCGCTGCGGCCAATGATTGAAACAACCTCGCCGGCCTGAACGTTGAAATTGATGTCGGTCAGGACTTCGTGGTTCCCAAAACTCTTTTTGAGATTTTTAACTTGAATTAAAGGTTCGTCTGCCATGCGTTAGTCCTCCTTTAAAAAGTGAGCGTGACCCGGCGCGCTTAGGAATCGGAGTGTAAGCGACCTTGGTCATTGTGACCAAGGCCCTTACACGTAGACTCTTGCGCCGGCGAACGCGTTATGATTCGGTGCCGATTTTCGGTGTTTCGACCTGCATCTGGTTATTCATCACGTTGTAGTCTTTAGGTCCGTCGAGATGTTTTTCAATGAGTCGGAAGAGGCGGCTGATGGTGAAGGTCATGATGAGGTAAATGCCGCTGACGATCAGATACGTGTGGAAGAACTGGAAGCTTTGTCCGGCGATGGTTTCACCGCTGAAAAACAGTTCGGAAACAGAAATGACCGACAGCACGGAAGTGTCCTTGATGTTGACAATGAACTCGTTCGTGACTGCGGGCAGGGAATTGCGAACCGCTTGCGGCAAGATGACTTTCATCATCGTTTGCAAGTGGGTCATGCCTAACGCGCTTGCTGCTTCAAACTGGCCTTCATCGACGGAGATAATACCGCCGCGGATGATTTCGGAAATGTAAGCACCAGTATTAATCGAAACGATCAAAAGCGCTGCGGTGGTGCGATCCATGTTCAGATGCCAGGCTTGGGCCGCGCCGTAATACAAGACCGCTGCCTGAACAATCATTGGCGTGCCACGGAAGACTTCGATGTACAAGGAAAGCAGCCAATTGATAACCGCTCGTAGGCCGCGTTGGCCCAGTTTCTTGGGTTTTGGTATGGTCCGAATAATCCCGACCAGCAAGCCGATAATGAAGCCGACAAGAGTGCCGACCAAGGCTAACAACAGTGTCATACCGGTACCACGCAAGAGCATCGGCCCATACTGTTTCATAATGGCCATGAACCAATTGCCACTTTTTTCGGTGGAAGGTTGATTGTCAACCGCCTCGTTCATCAGACGTGCCCGTTCTTTATTGGAAATCGTGGCAAGCAGCTCATTGATTTTAGCTTTATTGGGATCATTTTTCCGCAAGCCGATTGCCAAGTTAGTATCACTGGCATCGGTTTTAAAACCCTGACCCTTGGCAAAATGGATGTACATCAGATTTGGATTGGCCCGTTCTGCCGTGATCCCTTCAGGCACTTCGGAAACGTAACCATCGATGGTACCAGACTCCAAAGCGACCCGCATCGCCGGAAAGTCGTTCATTGCCGGTTCCTTGACGACACCTTTGATTTGGTTGATGGCCTGATAGTGATAAGTACTGAGTTGTGCCGTCACTTTGGCGCCTTTAAAATCAGCAATGCTCTTGGCTTTGGCGTATTTGCTGTCTTTGCGGACGACCATGGTTAGGTTTGAGATGTAGTATGGATTGGTAAAATCGATTGTTTTCCGGCGATCCGGGGTTGGCGACATCCCGGCGATAATGGCATCGATTTTGCCGGAAGTTAAAGCAGGTGGAAGGCCATCCCAAGAAGTTTTGACCACGACCACTTTTTTGTGCAGTGCTTTAGCAACTTTACGCGCAATCTGAACATCGTAACCATTTGCGTACTCATGGCTCCCCTGAATCTTGACTGCGTGATTGGCGTCGGTATTTTGCGTCCAGTTGAACGGTGCATAGCCGGCCTCCATACCGACCTTGAATGTGTTGTCATCGCTGGCAGCATTAACCGGTTTAGCGGCAAAACCGCCAAGTAGCAGGCTCAATGCAAGCCCAAGCACACCCAAACGTGCAACCCAGTGTTTTTTCATATGTGACATTCTCCCTTCTTATAGTGGGGAAATAGAGCTGGAACCAAAAAATCGACCTTTATTGAACAAGCAACAAAGGTCGATTCCATCGATTTTAGTCATAAACCAGAATCATAGCGCCCCGAAGCAACTTGCTTCGACAGTCCATGAGTTATGCGCTCATGGCCCAATGCGGATCGTCCGAACACGGCCCGACATTTCGGCGGTGGCACTTACGACTGGTTCAACATGATCCGGCACTCCCCAGTTTTCGTTACCCACCGCAACCTCTATTTCTTAGTGGTGTATTTAAATGTCAAAATCGAGTGTAACGGAACGGAAGGTAGATGTCAATTGGATGTGAACGCGTGTATGGTGGGAGAGGATATATTAGCAGGCATACTTACGAGAAGTATTTTTGAACCTCTGTCAAAACATAGAAACAAAAGCTAAGACGTTATTAAGGATATGCAGCGTGGTGCTATAGCGCAAATCCCCAGTAAGCGCGTAGACGGAACCAAATAGCCATCCCATGGTGCAGTAGACTAAAAGATTTACGGTGAAATGGGGTTCGTGAAGCAAACCAAACACAAAGCCGGAGACCAAGACAACGGAAATTTTGCTCATAATAGTGTTTTTGTTGAAAAAATAGTTAAAGAAAATGCCGCGGAATATAAATTCTTCAATAATAGGTGCCGCTAATACAGCGTCAATACTGGCTAATACTGGCGCAGTTCGAATGAACTTGTTAACAAGCACCTGATTCGTGGCATTGTCCGCGTTGAAAGGCGTGAGAGATTCAATACACAGCAATCCGAAAAGAGACGCAACCCCAATGAGAAGTATAAGCATGTTCTTTTCCGAAAGTGGCTTTAGACCATAGTCATTTGGATTAAAACGTTTTAATTGACGGAAATATAGCCAATGAAGAAACCAAATGAATGATCCTTTCAATATTAATTCAATCACCAGAACTTCATATTGGTCACGCTGCAATCTGCTGATAGTAAAAAAATCATGGAATTCAGTTAAGACATCAAGCAGTATGATGCCTGTGAGAAGAAGTGAGCGCTTCACCAATGAACCGCCAATAGATATTATTTTCTCCAATTGTCTATCCTTCTTTAGACTTTTGAATGCTATAAAAATCGGACTACATAAATATGCGCCCATTGTAACAGGTCTTAATAGTTAACAAGCATAAAAGTAGACAAAAAATTAAAAACCAAAACGTACAGATTAACAAGTGCGAAACCCATAAAGCTGTTTCCATTTTGAAAAAATGACAAAACTTGTTAAGCTTGTCCAATAAGCTTCTCATAAAAGGGGCGGTGCTGATGGCGGAGGAGCCTATCAAAGTTGGGGCCTATTTACGGGCGCTGCGCCTTGAGGAAAATGATTCATTAGAAGAGATTGCGGCTGGGATTACAACAGTCGCTACTTTGTCACGGTTTGAACGGGGTGAAACTCAACTCAGTGCCGCGGTTATTTTAAAATTGCTGACACGTTTTGATCAAGATGTTGAATTAATGCAACAAGGTTATCGGACACTTAATCGGGAAAATTTTTTTCAGCAGGTTGATCGCGCTTCAGTTGACTGCCATCATTGATACGCGGGATTTGAGTGGATTGATTAAAGCTTTTGCAAATCAAGTTCAGAAGCCTAATACCCCTCAAGATCATTTGAATCTTGCCAACCGAGCGTTTTTGACTGCCACGCTTCGGTATATTAGTGCGGGAAAGCTGGATAATGCGCAGGCAACATTGGCACTCATCGAGCAGGCAACAGTTGGCGATCTGGGTGTCGAGTTTCAGATTGCCTGCACCAAACGACTGTTGATGACTTATGCCACAGACAAGAGAGTCGCGGCGCGCGGACAGCGGGAATTAGCGCAATTAAAGGCGTTGTTGGATGAAGTGGCTGCACCGGCGTGGACGGCAACATGGCTGCCTGCGTTGGAGGCCTTGGCTGAGGCGAAGCGGTGTGGCAAGGAAGCTTGATTTGGTCGTGGCAGCAGTTAGGTCAGGAATATTTATTTCTAGGGAAATTCAATACTAGCAGTCTAAGGCGGACTCGCAATCGGCGGCATCAAGTTGATTGCGAGTCCTTTTAGCGTTGTTCCACGTGAAACGCGTTTAAGCCACTTACACACCGATTCCTAAATATTTCTGCTCACGCTCACATAAAGAACGCGCCGCCTTGTGGATCTTTGATGTTGATGTGAACAACCTTTAGCAAGTAACGCAGTCGACGTTCTTGCGTCGGTTGATCCAAAATGTGTTCCAAACTGATCGCCTGTTGGCACATCTCAAAGCCAGCTGAAGTTTGGCCAATGACCGCTTGGTACCAGCCACGGAGAAATAAGAGGATGGCGGAGTTTGAGAGGTCGTTTGTGTCATGCAAAAATTTTTCGACGGTAGTAAGAACTTTTTTGGCAGCGGTTAGATGGCGCGTGTTGACGAACACCGTGAAGGCAGAAAACAGTGTTTGAATCCGTAGATTGCCGATCTGGTTAAAGGCTTGATATTTTTCCGAACGCTTCATTGCGAGCGGTAACAGATTTTGGATTGTCTCGACGGGTAAGGCGACCATCAAGTGGCGGAACCAGTAAAGCTCAAAATAATTCCATGTTTCCACAGAATAGAGATAGCTGACGAGTGGCCGTGCCAGTTCCTGCAATTTTACCATGGCATCGGTCACATTTTTAAACGGAAATGGCTGGTCGGGCGGCTTGACCCGATCAATCAAGGTGAGGCGAAAGATCTGAATACTAATGAGTTCAAACTGGGTTTGGCGATTGTGGTCGTTTTCGTATCGTTTCTGCCAAGCCTTTTCTTGTTTCAACAAATAGTCGTAGTCGGCCAGGGTGGGGTGGTCAACACTCAAGCTGTCTTGCAAGGCAAGGATGGCTTCGAAGTCGCGATGAATTAACGTATTGTAGACAAATCTTGAATTGGCCGCTGGCGGCACAGCCCCTGCTTGGAGATCGCGAATAAAGACGAATTCTTCGACCGAAATATTGATGCGAAAGAGTAAATGGCTCAGGCGGGCAAAGCTGATATTGGAACGGCCTTGCTCGAACTTACTAATGAAGGCAATGGAATTATGTGCATCAGCTACTTGCTCCAAGGTCAGATGGTGGTTGCGCCGGAGTTGACGGAAGACGGTGCCATCGGTGGGATTAATTTTTTCTACCATAGTGGAATTTCACCTCGTCTTGAGTGTAGCCTGCTTACACTCAAAGTACAAACCAAGTAGGAATCAAAAACGACATGCTTGGCAACAGGGAGGTAGCAACATGCATGAATATTTCAATAATCGTGGTTATCGTGCCATTTTAAATGCCAGTTTGTTGAGCGGTATTGGCGATAGTCTGTATAACATTGTTTTCATTATTTACGCGGCAACAATGCCGTTTAAAAGTCTCGCCGTTACTTTGGCAGCGATGGCGACCACCTTACCGACGATGTTGTCGTTGGTAACCGGTAGCTTGGCTGATCGCACGCAAACCAAAACCAGTCACATGATTGCCACGCGCATTGCTCAAACGTTACTTTTTCTTGGATTGGCAGGGATGATGTTGTTGCCGGCCAGCCTACCGTTGTTTTTGCTATTGCTTGGCATCAACATTGTTTCCGATACCTTAGGCCAATATGGGAACGGTTTGGTACTGCCGCTGCTGCATCGGTTGATTCCTGCCAAAGAACTGAACACGGCGATCAGTTTTCAAAGCGCGACCGGTACGACGGTCCAAATGGTTTTTCAGGCAGTCGGTGCGAGCCTGATAGTGCTACTTGACCACAATTATTCGCTGTTTGGTGGGATTAACGCCGCTACGTTTTTACTTGCAGCATGGGTTATAATCCGGGAAAAAATCCGACTTAAACAGGCCGAACCGCCAGTTATTGGGCAGACACATCAACCAATGTGCAAGAATATTGGTGGTGTTCTCAGATTTCTTGCAACCAACCATTTTCTTTTAGCAGTCATCATTTTTGCAATGTTTGTCAATACCTTAGGCTCATCGGTGGATGGTTTGATGTCGGTGTCGTTGGTTCAGGAACCAGGCATGTGGGCGCACGACTTCGGTACCACAGTTGCTTTGCTGAACATCGTCTTTTCGGTGGGCACGATTTTAGGGGCGTTGTTTGCCAAGGATGGCCTGCAACGACTTAGTACCTTCAAGTTGCTGAGTCTTTTAACAGCGGCGATGATCGGACTTAGTTTTAGCTTCTGCCTCTTCCGTTCGCTTGCTGCCGTCATGGGATTCAGCTTTGTGACGTCTTATCTCATGGGGAAAATCAATCCTCGGCTATCGACGGTGATGATGCGGCTTGTTCCTGAGCAGCGGATGGGCACGACAGCAGGTGTGGTTAATCTAGTTGCGTTGTTAGGTATGCCGATTGGACAAGTGGTCTTCTTCACGATGGCAAATGTCGTAAGTGCTGCAGCAAGTTGGATGCTCATGGCGGCGCTGTCAGCCGTGTTATTATTAGTGCTTTTATTGGTAGGCACACGCATTGCCGACCCAGTCTTTACCGATTCTGAGGGCCAGTCAGAAAAAGCTTAGTCGGGCTTTGAATTAATTGGTATTGACCAATATACCAATTTCAACAGATGCCAATTTGAAGTGTGTAATGGATGTATGCGCTTCTTTTTTAAACTTCATTTTAAGTGAAAATGCTTGCATAGCGGCGCGGAGGAAGTCATACTAATTTATTGGGAAGCCTTGTATTTTAGATTATTCTTGTTTTTAGCAGATATTATTTTCGAGGCAACCACAAATTTTTAGGAGGCGTAATAATGGTCGGAATCATTCTTGCTAGTCATGGCCAATTCGCTGCTGGCATCAAGCAATCCGGTCAAATGATCTTCGGTGAGCAAGAAAAAGTCGAAGCTGTGACCTTCATGCCCGATGAAGGCCCGGATGACTTGCACAAGCATCTCGAAGACGCGATCGCTAAGTTCGACCCAGACGATGAAGTTTTGTTTTTGATCGATTTATGGGGCGGATCACCATTTAACCAAGCAAACACGATTTATGAGGAGCACAAGGATAAATGGGCGATTGTTACCGGACTTAATTTGCCGATGCTGATTGAGGCTTATGGCTCGCGGCTGTCAATGGATTCTGCACAAGACATTGCCGCACATTTACTTGAAGCCGGACGTGACGGTATCAAGATTAAGCCAGAATCACTGGACAAGGTGAAGAAGCCGGCTGCTCAAGCTGCCGCACCAAGTACAGCCAATGCTGGCCAACCGGGATCATTCCAGTATGTTCTGGCCCGGGTTGATTCACGTTTGTTACATGGTCAGGTTGCAACTACTTGGACTAAGACCACGAACCCGACGCGGATTATTGTTGTCTCTGATTCAGTGGCAAAAGATGAATTGCGGAAGAACCTGATTAAGGAAGCGGCACCATCTGGCGTCAAGGCACACGTTGTTCCCATTGATCAGATGATTAAGTTGGCCAAAGATGATAAGCATTTTGGCGGTCAACGTGCATTGCTATTATTTGAAACACCTGAAGACGCATTACGCGCCATTCAAGGCGGTGTTCCGATTAAGGAGCTTAATATCGGGTCAATGTCGCATTCAGTCGGTAAGGTTCAGCCTAATAAAGTGCTGGCTTTTGACCAGAAGGATATCGACACCTTCCACGAACTGGCCAAAGATGGCATCAAATTCGACGTTCGTAAAGTGCCATCCGATCATCCGGATGATATGAACGCGATTTTGAAGAAAGCTCAAGACGAATTGAATGCGCAGAAGTAATTTTTGAAATGGAGGAAGAAGACTTATGACTTTGAATTTTATTCAAATCATCCTGGTCCTCATCGTGTCATTCCTTGCTGGTATGGAAGGTATTTTGGATGAATTCCACTTCCATCAGCCAGTTATTGCGTGCACGTTGATCGGACTTGTGACCGGCGACTTGACCCCTTGCTTGATGCTTGGCGGGCAGTTGCAGATGATCGCCTTAGGCTGGGCCAACATTGGCGCGGCCGTCGCACCCGATGCTGCATTGGCATCAGTTGCATCAGCTATTATTCTTGTTCTTGGCGGTCAAGGTACTAAAGGCATTAGCTCAGCGATCGCGATTGCGGTTCCGCTGGCCGTTGCCGGTTTGTTGCTGACCACTTTGGTTCGTACCTTGGCAACTGCTATCGTTCACATCATGGACCGTGCTGCCGAAGAAGGTAGTTTCCGTAAAATTGATTTCTGGCAATGGGTTGCGATCTGTATGCAGGGTTTACGTATTGCGATTCCAGCCGGCTTGATCCTTGCCGTTGGTGCCGGCCCAGTGCGGGCATTGCTTGAACAAATGCCTGATTGGCTCACCAAAGGTCTTGGTATTGGCGGGGGCATGGTTGTTGCCGTTGGGTATGCCATGGTTATTAACATGATGGCGACCCGCGAAGTATGGCCATTCTTTGCTATTGGTTTTGTTCTGGCGACTGTCAAAGAAATTACCTTAATCGGCCTTGGTGCTATTGGTATTTCCTTAGCATTGATTTACTTGGCTCTGTCCAAACAAGGCGGCGGTTCAAGTAATGGTGGCAGCTCAAATAATAGTGGTGCTGGCGATCCTGTCGGCGACATTATTGACAATTATTGAGAAGGAGGTTGACAAACATGGCTGAAGAAATTCATATCACAAAAGGCGACCGAATTAAGGTTTGGTGGCGGTCAACCTTCCTTCAGGGTTCTTGGAACTACGAACGTATGCAGAACGGTGGCTGGGCTTACACTTTAATTCCGGCGCTGAAACGTTTGTATCACACCAAGGAAGATCGCGCAGCTGCTTTAAAACGTCATCTGGAATTCTTTAACACGCACCCATATCTGGCATCACCGATTCTGGGTGTGACGATGGCACTGGAAGAAGAACGTGCCAATGGTGCCCCGATTGATGACAAAGCCATTCAGGGTGTCAAAGTCGGGATGATGGGTCCGTTGGCTGGTGTCGGCGATCCAGTGTTCTGGTTCACGGTTAAGCCAATCATCGGTGCGTTAGCCGCATCACTGGCGATGGCCGGCAACTTAATGGGACCGATCCTTTATTTCGTACTCTGGAATGCGATCCGTATGGCGTTCCTTTGGTACACTCAGGAATTTGGTTACAAAGCCGGGAGCAAGATTACCGAAGACCTTTCTGGTGGTTTGCTACAGGAGGTTACAAAGGGTGCCACAATCCTAGGTATGTTCATTCTGGGATCGCTGGTCAATCGATGGGTTTCCGTCAAGTTCACGCCAGTTGTTTCGGATGTTCCGAACCAGAAGGGCGCGTACATTGACTGGAGTTCATTGCCAAGCGGTAAATCCGGCATCCAAAAGGCGTTGGAATTGCAATCTCAAGGTCTGTCACTAACAAAGAATAAGGTGACAACGTTACAAGATAACTTGGATCAGTTGATTCCAGGCTTAATGGGCTTACTGCTCACTTTATTCTGCATGTGGTTGCTGAAGAAGAAGGTTTCTCCAATTATCATTATCCTTGGCCTGTTCGTTGTCGGGGTTGTCTTCCACGTCATCGGTTTGATGTAAGACAAATTACCAAAATCGAACAAAACGCCCAAAAGCTCAGACACAAAGTCTGGGCTTTTGATTTATAATGAAAGAGCGTGAGCGTGGCCGGTTAGAAACCGGAGCATAAGCGGCCTTGGGCGTGATGGCCGGTCTTTGGCCATTGCGACCAAGGTCCTTATGTGCAGGTTTCTGGCCACGCGAACGCGTTTTGGGGTTGTGCCTAAATCTGTGTAAGAATCTCCGGCATTTAGGGTTCAAATTCCCACATAGAACTTCTAACCACACCACACAAGATCAGTCTAAAAAGGATGGCAAAAAATGGTTCAATCAATTAACACCAAATCAGAATTAGTGATGGAAGGCACAGCTTTTATGGGGATGCCGGCTTATGGCAAGATCATGATCGGCGATAAAGGCTTCGAATTTTTCAATGAAAAAAACGTGCGTGACTTTTATCAGATTCCGTGGAATGAAGTTGACTGGGTCATTGCGTCCATCATCTTCAAGGGTAAATGGATTCCCCGTTTTGCCATTAAAACCAAAAAGAACGGCACATATACGTTTGCGGCAAAGGATGCTAAAAAAGTCCTGCGCGCCATTCGTGAGCACATTCCTGCCGATCGGATCGTCAAGTCGTTGACTTTCTGGCAAGTCGTGAAAAGAGCGTTTACCCGCAAAAAATAAATTGTGTTTTCTATCAGAAGACATCAAGAAAAGGCAGCCTGCCATTCCGGAGTAGCGGAAGTGGCGAGCTGCCTTTTTGCATTCTTGATATTTTGTAGCAGGGTATCGCCATCAGTCATGACCGTTAACCTTACTTAGTCCGAAACTCTTTGAACAGTTCATCAATAGAACTATATTCCGGATCGCGCAGTTGCACTTTTAAGGCCTCGGCGTTGCTGGCGGCTTGTTCTGGCAGGCGTGCGCCCGGAATCACCACGGCGATGTCGGGGTTCTTCATATACCAAGCAAGCATGATCTGCGCAATGGTTGCCTGATGGGCGTCCGCGATACCATCAACTTCGCGCAATGCGGCTAGAATTGTTTTGAACTGGGAAGCAGAAAAACGGCCGCTGAACTTTTCGGCATCGCCTGAACCGTACTTGCCGGTCAACAAGCCGGACGCAAGCGGGAAGTAAGGGACGAAGCTGATGTGTTGTTCTCTAAGGTAAGGGAATAGTGTCGTTTCAGCGTCACGATGCACGAGGCTATAATTGTCCTCCACAACGTCTACTTGCTGATCTTGGTTGGCTTCTTTGATTTGATCGAGTGAGAAATTCGAAACCCCAATGGCGCGCACTTTTCCTGCTTTGCGGGCATTGGCGACCGCATTGACAGCTTCGGCTTTGTCGGTTTTCTCATCTGGGAAGTGAATGTAGAAAATATCGAGATAGTCAGTTTTGAGCCGCAAAAGTGCATCATCAATGGCTTGGGTTAAAAATTTAGGATCATTGTTAGGTTTCAGATCTTGATGCGGATCCTGTGCCGCCTTGGTTGCCAAAATGATTTTTGCACGGTCATAGCCTTGAATCGCCTGACCAATTAAGGTTTCAGATTGACCAAGACCATACATATAAGCAGTATCAAGCATATCGATACCATGATCCAACGCCGTTTTCACAACGGCCAGTCCGTCTTCGTCATGCAGGTTGGGGAAAAGATTATGTCCACCAACCTTATTGGTGCCTAACCCAAGCTTGCCAGTGACAACATTGCTTTTTCCGATGGTTGTTGTAAGTGCCATGTGTTGACCTCCTTATCTTATTTGAGCTTGTTAATATACGCCTAGCATACTGCCAGTTTAGAAAAAGTAAGCGTCATGTGCAAACGCTATTTTTGATTTGCAGAATTAAAAATACTAGGCGTTGCGTTGATGATTAGCCCAACTGCAAACATGAGCAGGGTTAAAATCACCGTAACCCACAGAAGTAAATCCCATGAGCCAGTGAGCGTCTGGATGAAACCGTAAAGAATCGGTCCCACTGCCGCAAATAAATAGCCCAGGCTTTGCGCGAAACCAGACAGACTGGCAGTTTCGTAGGCATCGGCTGTTTTCTTTTGGAAAAAGACGATGCAGATGGCAAAGGCGGCTCCTGAGGCAACGCCCATGAGGAGGGAATAGAACACGTTTAAGCCGAAGTTGGCACCGGGAATCAGAATGCCTAATGCACCTAAGGCAAAGCCCAGCATGATGCCCCAGACACTGTAGGTGAGACCGTGGCGACGTTCGGCGATAAAGGGGATGGACAGTGTCGCGGGCATGCCGCTTAACTGAAAAATCGTGGCTAAATTGCCAGCAGCTATCTGTGAAAAGCCCGCTGCCTGCCACAGACTGGGCAACCATGTCAGCAGGGAATAGTAGAGAAAACTCTGCAAGCCGAAGAACAACGCAATCCACCAAGCTAGTAAGGAGCGCGAGACAGACACGTTTTTGTGGCCGCCATCTTGCCAGGTTTTAACTGGTGGCAAGGTGCGCAACGCTAATGCCCAAATCACCAAACCGGCAACACCGACAAGTGAAAAAGCAGCCATCGTTAACTTCATATGAAATTGCTGATTTAACAGGCCGGCCAGCCCGGTACCTAACGAAGCAACCAGGCCCATCGTCACAGTGTACAGACTTGTTTTTGCACCGATTGACTGCGGAAACTGATCTTTAATAATTGCCGGTAGCAAAACATTGCCCCCGGAAATTCCAAAGCCAATGAGCAGCGTGCCGATAATTAAGGCGACCAAACTAGGAATGATCCGCAACAAGCTACCAAGCAACAGGATCACGAGCGCAACTAGTAAACTCCACTCATTACCGCGGCGATTCCCCATTTTGGCAATCACCGGGGATGCCAACGCAAACATCAACAGTGGAATGGTCGTCAATAACCCAGCCATCGATGCGGGCAACCCAAGCGCGTGTTCAATCGTCGGTAACAACGGCGGGATCATGGTAATCGGCAAGCGCAAATTAGCACCCACCAAAAGGATGCCCCATGTAAGCAAAGCTGTTGATTGCTTCTTCTTCATCTGTCACGTTCCTCCTTGAAAAGTGCCTAATACATTAATGCTAACACTTCTGGGAAGGGCGCGAACAGGAGCACGTGGAATTCAATTTTTCTCATGCACCTGCCACGGCTTAATCGTCAACCCGATCGCAATGGCACCCAACAACGCCAACCCCGCAGCCGCCAGCATGGCCGTTTGCAAACCTGCAATAAAGTATTCTGGATGATTCGTCGGATACGTGATCACCCGACTACCGGCCAGCTGGCTCATTGTCCCAAACAAAATCGTCGTTGCCACCGCAGTCCCGCTGACCATTCCGAGATTACGGGCAAGCGCATTGAAGCTGCCAGCAATGCCCAGTTGATCTTTTGGCACCACTGACATCACCACGTCGCCGATGGGGGATTGGAACAACCCACTGCCGATCCCGATTAAAAGAGTACTGATGATATAAATGGTTATTGGCGCGTTCAATTTTAACGTTGCGCTGACAATACTGCCGGCCGCAATCAGCAGGCTACCAAGTAACGCAACAGCGGGTACCTGCCATTTGTCCGCCAGCCATCCGCCAAACGGAGCAAAGAACACCATCATCAACGGATACAGCGACAGCAAGGTTCCGGCAGCGCCTGGCGTGAGGCCGCGCGCATCTTCAAGGTAGAAAGGCATTAAAACGGTACTGAAAAATTGCACCATGAAGATAAAGAAGACGGTCAGAACGCCCAAGGTAAAAATGCGTACCCGAAAGATACTCATAGGCAATAACGGCGTCGCTTGATGATTTTCAAAGATAAGGAAGGCTGCCAGACTGACAATGGCTAAAGCAAAGGTGGCGAGCACAACCGGATCGCCAAACCCGCTTTGCTGAGCCAAATTCAATCCCCAGAAACCGCTGGCAATGGCCGTGGCCTGCAGCAACATACCCCATTTGTCATAAGTTCCGGGTTGTGGTTCGCCATTGTCCATTGACCACAGCGAGATCCCCAAAGCGACAACGCCAATCGGCACATTGATCAGAAAAATCATCGGCCAGCTAAAATGCGCCAAAATAAGGCCGCCAAGACTGGGACCGGCCACGCCGCCGAGTGCCACGAATGTACTGACAACACCCATGGCCCGGCCGCGCTCGGCTAAAGCAAAGGTAGACGTCACAATGCCATACGTGTTGGCGAGCGTCATTGCACCACCAATGGCCTGAACCATGCGACCGACCATCAGAAAATCAAACCCAAGATTAATCCCGGCCATCAACGAGCCGACCACAAACGTACCGGTGCCCCATTTAAAAATACGCCGCTTGCCAATGCGGTCGCCAAGTTTGCCAAAAGGCAGCAGCAAGGCACTCAAGACAATCAAGTATAGTGAAACCGTCCACTCCATGCGGCTCGCAGAAACATCCAGATTCTTCGCCATAATCGGAATGGCAATGTTGACAATTGAGCCGTCAAGATTCGTCATAAAAGCGAAAAAGCCTAACGCAATCAATAACCACCAACGTTTGGATCCTGTTGCAAAACGCTGCATGTCAATCCCTCCAAAACGCGTTCGCTGGCGCAGGAGCCGGAGTGTAAGGACCTCGATCGCAATTGGCCAAAGAGCGGTCAATCACACCCTAGGCCGCTTACATTCCGACTCCTAAGCGCGCCAGTTCACGCTCTGTGAAAATCATAGGGGCAATGGCGATTGTGGCCATTGCCCCTATGGAAACTAATATTGATTTTTCCCAACGGTCTGTTGCCGGAACATCAAACGTACGGCTTAAAAAGATTAAGCCCCTAAGTTGATGAAGTCACCGTTTTCAAGCAAAATTTTGACGAAATCAGGCACAGTGTCGGTTCGATTCCAGTCACGCTGCCACTCGCAGGCTAGTTGTGCATTGGTAATCAGCTGGGCACCGGCTTGTTCAACCCGGCGTAGTGCTGTTTCATGGGCAATCTTTGACGTGCCGCCAACCGCATCAACGACTGGATAAACGTGAAAACCTTCCGCTAATGCATCAAGTGTCGGGAAGGTGAGACAGGCTTCGGTCCATAATGCGGCCATGATAAGATTTTTGCGCCCGGTTGCCTTGACCGCTTCAACAAAATCCTGATCCTGCCAGGCATTAATCGAAGTTCGATCGATACTCGGTTGATCGCCTAAGACTTTTTTCAGATCAGGAATCGTATCCTTATTCCGGCCGCTTTTGACGTTAACCGTTGAAAGCACGATCGGCACTTGATACGCCTTCGCCAGTTTAGCCGTCATGACCACGTTTTGAATAAGCGCATGGTGGTTCATGGAGCCAATGGATTCAACCTGCGTTGGCTGATAATCAATCAAAATCAACGCCGAATTCTCCGGAGTCAACAACCGATCTGATACAGGATCGCGCCGTGGATAACTTGTCATTTAAAATCACTCCTACTCTTAGTGAATGACGAATCTGAAAGCATCTCTACCAAGCTATTCTAATCCCATCTTGATCAAATCAGTAATATTTTGCCCAGAGCGTGAACCGGCGCGTTTAGAAGTCGCAGTGTAAGTGGCCTCTAGCCCCAAATGGCTGGGCTTTGGCCATTTGGGGCTAGGAGGTCCTTACACGCAGACTTCTGCGCCGGTGAACGCGTTTTAGAGAAGTATCATAGAACGCCAGCAGCAATCCATAACATTAACATTGGCAAGCTCCACTCACAGCCCTTACAAGCAGACGTTACACGCCCACACCTTTCCTCAACTATTAAGATCAGCTAAAATATGCCTAACCACCATGTCTTGTGACCAACTTGCGGGAATTGCCTGTTCGCCGGGAACACCCAAAAAGTCATGAGGCTGAAACCAGCGACGCATGCTGTCGGCACCAAATTCGTGGGCTTTGGCTCGGCTTGCATGGCGATGAAGTGTTTCTTCAAATGGCAGGTCATAATAGTAGACAAAACTACGATCAGTTGCGGCAATTAACCCCTCCAGCATCTGGCCGTAACGCGCTGCACTAAGAATGTCCTCCACGATGACGACTTTTTCGTGCTGTAAGCCGAAGCGGGCAATGAGATCAATCAAAGCGATGTTTGGACTATTAGGTTTGTCTTTTTCGGCTAACATATCGCGGCGGATCACATCCTGTGAGATCAAAAGTGTGTCAGCGAGTTGCTCGTGCAAGGCCTTCGCCGTTGTTGTCTTGCCACTGCCGGAGTTACCACGAAGAATCACGAGTTGATGCATCAGTCAAAATACCCCGTTTCTCCAGCGATAAAATGGGCGAGTGCCTCTTGGTGTTGGCGGTTGAACAAATGTGGTGCGGCATTCGGTTCGAAAAATTGAAGATCCTCGGTTTCATCGTTGTCGCCGTTGAATTCGCCGCCTAATTGTTCCACGCGAAACACTGGACATAACCATTGGGCGACATCGCCGTTTGGGTAGGTGAGGTTAAGATTGCCGTTGACGCCAAGCAAGGAGACGACCTCGACCGTTAAGTTAGTTTCTTCTTTGAACTCGCGCACCATCGTCTGGGCAGGCGTTTCGCCATATTCAATCGTACCGCTGATAAGGCCCCATTCACCGCTGAAATCACTGCGTTGCTGAAGCAAAACGCGACCCGCCGCGTCAGTCAAAATGCCAATGGTGCCGGCCATAATCAACGGTGTATGGCCAACCTTCGCACGAATCTGCTTAATATAATCTGCCAAAAAAATCCCTCCCAAGAATTTAGTCATTCCTCGCACGTCAAGATAGGGGACATGCCACGCATTAGATTAACATACTTGAGACTTAGATTATTTCCTGGGTAATAATTGTGGTATGTTGTAACTAAACACTTAGCGCAGGTGGCAATGTTAAGAAACTGACGTACATGTCGCTAGAAAAGGCGTTGAAGAAGGCGGCAACCAACGCTTGCTAGCAGCAAAAAAATTGCAATTGAAATCAAGAAAGAGAGAGTGCCTGAACATGACAGTAACGCTAAAGCATTTTCAAACCGAAGACCTTGAAACATTGTGGAAAGTTGCCTTTTCCGATCCTGATGCAGAATGGCACAAGTGGAACGGCCCTTACTTTAACGATAAAGTACCTACACTGAAACAAATGCAGGAAGATCAAGCCAATCAAACCGGCTATCAATGGGTGGCCAATCCTTTTGTTAACGGCATTTGGAATGATGGCATTTTAATCGGCGACGTTTCTGCGCATTATGAAGATGGGGATTTGCAACGGTGGCTGGACCTGGGCATTGTGATTTATGACGAATCCTATTGGGGAAAAGGCATCGGCAAGCAGGCGTTGGATCAGTGGATTGATCGCATTTTCGGTCTGATTGGCTTGCCACATCTCGGGATCACGACTTGGTCTGGCAACGAGCGGATGATCGCTTTGGCCAAAGCCGTGGGGATGAAGCAAGAAGCTCGGGTGCGCCAGGTTCGTTATTACCAGGATCGCTACTGGGATTCCATCAAATATGGCATTTTACGCGAGGAATGGCAGGCTCTGCGGCAACAAGGGCAACAAGAGTAAAAAGAAAAGACCAACAAAAGGGCGGTTCAATCAAGTCGCTTTTTTGCTGGTCTTTTGAGATGCATGCATTTAAATGATGGTACGAAGAAA
>NZ_MSSM01000037.1 GCF_004123795.1 Lacticaseibacillus chiayiensis
ACCAGGAAACTGGTAGATGAAATGAAGGTCATTCTGCAAAAGGTTGCCGATGATAATGAAATTGTGATCGAAAAAATGGAAGTCATGCCCGATCATGTCCATGTATTGATCAGTTTTCCGCCTAGCAAGGCACCAACCAGTGCCATCAAGGCGCTCAAGGGCAGAAGCGCCTTTATCTTTCTCAAACGGCATCCGGAAATTCGCCATTCTCAAGATTGGGGTGGGCATTTATGGTCACCCAGCTACTACATGAGTACACTTGGCAACATGAACAAGGACGTCGTTGAGAATTACATCAACAACCAAAAGTACAACGAACTGAAAAAGCGCCCTAAAGGGCGTTGAGAGAGGGCCTATCCATCCCATGACTAAAGTCACGGGATTTCCGGCCAGTCATAATTAAAAACTCTATTTGACTCAAGCCGAAAATAGACATTCCAAGCAATCAGCTTCAGATTCACTAAAAGGTAAGTTTACTTACCCCTACAAGCGATCCCTTCAAGCTCCAAAACTACCATTAAGGGAAATATACGCAAAAAGCTAATCTGGTCTTAGGCGGGATTAGCTTTTTTCCCATTTGCTAATGAAATTAGACCCGAAAAGTGTTGACTCAACTGATCACGCTTTAGTGGACTTTGACTTCTTTTTATTTTGTATAAATTGTTTAACGGTCACTACTTTTCCTTGATTAAGCGGCTGGAGCGTTTTCCCAGAGAGCATAAGCGCGTGATCCTGCAATGATATTTGATGGCTTTCAGATTCTGACTCCTCATGTCCGCCCCAGTTATTCGTCATTAATGCTTGCGAATTTGGATACGTAAAAGTTGAAAGCTTTTCCGGTTTCAAATCAATGATTGCTCCATTTTTACTAAAGGAACCTTCTTCGATCTTAAAACTAGCAGGCGATTTAGGGTTCTCACTTACATCGGTAATATTGATAACGTAATGACCGCTGTTTTTTAAATTAATGACGGTGCTTGTCATGCCTTGCCCTATAAAGAAAGTTCCCAGATAGAAATATTTACGTCGTTGATAAATCATGATAGCCATACCGGTCGCAATCATTGCTAAAACAAGAATCGAAATATTAGTCGCCATATCATTCACTCCTCATGTTCTGATCCTACCACTCAAATCGTTGACATATTGCCAGAAAAGAGGACGTGACTAATGAGCCACGCCCCCTTAAACAACTGCATCCCCATATAAGTCAACGGTAACTAGATACCGTCATCAGAGCCAGTAGCCATATTGTCTGGCATATCCAGCGTAAACTTTTGCGTACCTTGTTTTGATGCAGCAATAATCGCATCAGCATAAGCATCGGCATTATCATAGTCACTGAATACAGATTCAAGTAACGACCCTAGGTTACAGCCTGAAACAACAGCGAATTGCGGATTTTTGCTTGCTAGGGTTGCCGCCACTTTGTACGGGGTTCCGCCAGCTAAATCTGTAAAAAACAATGTCGGTTTTGGATCAGATCCAAGAATCGTTTCAAACTTAGCTTGGAGTTGTTTATCGCTCATGCCTTCTGAAAAGTTCACGAACGACCAGTTGTCTGGAACGCTAGCCAGAAGATGTAGTGCGCCCTTGAACCCATCGGCAAAAGTACCATGTCCAGTGACGATAACTTGAACTTTACTCAATGTCTAATTCCTCCTCAAATCGCTTACTAACAGCTACATCCAACCAATGGCCGCCATAACGATGGCAAGCACAAAGGTCACGACAATTAGCCAAATTGGGTTAACATTCTTCTTCAACAGCCAATACAGCAAGAAGACAAATGCAAATGGCAGAATATTCGGGAAGATTTTATCCAGCAACTGCTTTTGCAAGTTGATAACTGTGTTCCCAGCGCCAACCTTAATGGTAAGTGACATCTTAACGTAACTAGCAATCAAACCACCGATAACGGTTAAACCTAAGATAGAAGCGACGTGTGAAATGATTCGAGAGTTTTCTTGAATAACGTCGATCGCTCGAGTACCAAGATTATAACCCAAGTGCGCCAACGGAATACGTGACCAGAATAGGAACAGATAAACCAGGAAGAACAGAATTGGTCCAAAAACATTCCCGTTCTTCGCGATTGATGCAGAAATACCACCAACAATCGGCATAATAGTGAACCAGAAAATCGCATCACCGATGCCGGCCATAGGACCAAACAATGCGTTCTTTAAACCTTTAATAGTTGTCCGATCAACGTGGCCTTCTTCCATCGTCAGCAGTAAGCCCATCAGAATAGGATAAAGTGGCGGTGAACTGTTGATAAATTCCATGTTGTCGGTCATAACTGCTTTAAGGCCATCCGGATCATCTTTATAGATCTTTTGCCAATATGGCAACTGTGCCCAAGTCCAGCCTGGTGCATGCATCCGTTCGTATGAGAATGACGCTTGAACTAAGTTAGACCGAATCCCAAGCATGGAGATTTCGTGATTGGTAAATATGCTCTTCTTATGATTCTTCTCATGATCCTTGTCATCAGATGCCATCATTCATGCCTCCTCCTTGAGATTGGTTTTCAACTTCCTTGACTTGTTTTTCTAACTTAATCTGATCACGGCTACGGTAGAATTCAATCATCGCAAATACAGCGCCAACTAAAGCAACTGGCAGAACATTTGAGAATGGAATCATCGAAGCCATAACAAAACCTAAAAGCAAATATGCGAAGTATTGACCCTTTAACATAACCTTCAACAGCATTGCAAAGCCGACAGCAGGCAAAATGCCACCAGCTAATTCGAAGCCATGTGTCAACCAGTGCGGCATTGAGTTAACAAGCATCTTCATTGGTGCTTGTGCAGCATAAGCACTGAGGAATGCCATAATTCCGAAAGACAAAGTGACAATCGTGAGCGGAACGAAATTCAATCGTTTAAATGCCCTTGTATTCCCTTCTGCGGCATACTCATCGAATTTTGGCAAAAACAGTGAAAAGCTGGAGTAGAAGAACAACAGAATATATTGCATTAACATTGCGAACGGCAATGAAAGCCCGATCGCTGTTGCTGGAGCAGTTTTGTTAGTTGCTGCAATAACAACCGTCATAATCCCACATAGTACTGTGTTTGGCGGTTGTGTTCCGCCGGCAGGAGTCAAACCGGCAAAGGCTAATTCAGTCAACCCGCCGGCGATGACACCGAGTTGTAAATCGCCCAAGATAAGACCAGTGACGGTGCAGACAATGATCGGACGAAAAATGAAGAACGCCTGGAGCCAACAATCAAGACCCGATATCATTGCCCAAAGTGCGATTAACACCCCTTGAGTTAAGGTAACATCCATGGAACTGACACCTCCAATTTAATCTATTGACTATTGAACGTTCTTTAATAAGTCAGCAGTAATTGGTATCTTCTTTTCACCTGGATAGTCCTGAATGAAAATATTGACGCCGGCATTCACAATTGCTAGCAAATCCTCCTTGTCTTGCTTGTCGACGTAGACTTTCTTAGTAATCTCCGTCTTGCCTGGTGCAAAATGCATGTTGCCAACATTGACTTCTTTAATTGGCACACCATTTTCAACCAATTTGCGAACATCCGCTGGCGTCTTAACGACAATAAATATGTGCTGACGATCAGCGGCCTTCCCAATAATGTCAATAGTATGTTGAATCGTGAAGAAACGGATGCCAGCACCGGAAGAATCAGCGGTTGTTGCCATCAATTTCTGTTGAAGCGGATCAGTGGCAGCTTGGTCGTTGGCAACTAAAATCAGATTTGCGTTAACGGCGCGTGTCCAAGTAACTCCAACCTGACCATGAACTAACCGATTGTCGATACGCGTAAAAACAATATTTGCAGCCATCCTTTTCACCTCCCTATATTTTTTGTCGAAGCGCGAACGGAAACTGACGTCAAATATTTGCAGCGTTATCGTTCTTACAAACAAGGCAATCTCCCTGGGACAAACCCACATGCCTCTCTGATATCGCTTACAGAAACCGGAGTAAAAATAAATTTGCCTGTGCGGTTCCCAAAAGTGATCAACCACTTAATTGAAAGTGTCCATCGAATCCCAGCTTTAAAGAATGCTGTTTTTGAATCAGTCAAGTCGTTTGCTCGCTTGTTAGAACGTTTGTTTCTGTACTGTTAATTAATGTTTGTTTCTGTTCACTAATTATTATAAACAAACGCTTTCAGGAGTCAAGGAAATTTCAAAAAAGGTTGGCAAATTAGATAGACTGTTAAATATACGTTTAATCCGTTGATATGTAAGCACTTAAAGCACACTCTTAACTTTGCAAAATTTTCCTTTTAATTTTTTCTAGAAAACAAAAGAGAACACATTCAAACAAATCGGGCGCAATTAAATGACTATCCACCTATTTTGAACAGGTTTTTTGCAACTGAACATTCTATATAAAATTCCACTTATATGTACCGTCTACTTGATATCCTTTTGAACACGTGATCGTTAACTAGAACTATAGGTGCCTCAGTTGAGATTCCTCCAACTTTTACAAAAGAAAAAGCCTTCCAAATTAGGAAAGCTTCCTTCTTCACCCATAAGCATGCTAATCGCAGCAACCCTACTCAAACGTCCAAGTATTCGCCAACGTAAACGGCTCCCCTGGCAACAGTGTAATCGCCGACAGATCATCCCCACTGACCGGTGCAAACTGGCATTCGAGGGCAACACCGTCAAACTGCTTGATGTTATGAGGAATGCCGGTGCCGTCAAAATGGTTAGCAGTGTAGACGACTACACTTGGCGCCGTGGTGACTAAGGTCATGGTGTGCTTAGCTGTTTGCAACTTGGCCGCCAATGTTTTGCCGTTTTTCAAAAGAAATGGATGGTTGATGCCGCGTTCGGCGGTGATTTGATCGGCGCGGGTGTGGATGACGTCGCCGAGTTTTTGGCCTTTGCGGAAATCGAAGACGGTACCTGCTACTGGCTGCCAGCCTTGATTGGGCAGGTGCTCAGCGTCTAGTGGCTTATAATCGTCAGCCGGAATGGTCAACGTGGTGTCATCAATCGTGGCCGGTTGATCCAGTGCGAAGTAAGTGTGGTTGGTCGGATTAAACAAGGTTTCCGCATCGCTCAAGGCATCAAGCCGATACTGTAGGGCATTCGTGTTAGTCAGCGTATACGTTACCTGCAGCTTTAGATTGCCGGGATAGTCGTTGTGTCCGGCTGGATCAACAAACGTAAAGCTGGCACTTGCTGTTGTGTCGGTTTTTTCAATGCGAAAATTGTAAACTTGCCGATCGAGGCCGTCATCGCCGCCATGAATGTGGTTGTTACCTTCATTCATGGGCAAATCGACTTTGACATCACCATGTTGCCACACATGACCGCGAATCCGACCGACAATGCGGCCAACTGTCCCACCTAAGAAGTTGCGTTCTTTAGCGTAATCCTCACGACTTGGCAGCGAAAGAATCATATTGTGCAACCCGTCAGCTTCCGGCAGCAATACTTTTTCCAAAGTTGCGCCGTAGTTTAGCAGTTTGACCACCATTCCCTGATCATTGGTCAATGTTAGTTCGTACAAGTCGTGTCCTTGGTACTGACCATATTGTTCCACTGAAACGTCCATCATATCCTCCTTAATGATGTAACACGGTATCACTACAAACTGCTGGCCCGCATCACAAGCTCACTCTTGAAATTGACTTGGCGTGGTACCCGCTTGGCATCGGTCAGCCTTGCCTGCAACAACTCAACCGCTGTCTGGCCCATTTGATCCGTGGCCGCATGAACCGTCGACAGTGGTGGTGTCGTGAACTTGGCGACTGCTACATCGTTAAAGCTAATGACAGAAACCCGTTGCGGCACCGCTAAGCCAGACTCGTTCAACGCGCGTAAAGCACCAACCGCCATGGTGTCGTTGGCAATAATGAAGCCATGCGGCAACTGGTCGCCTAACGTTTCAATCGCATTTTTCATCAAGCGGTAACCTGAATCCGGCGTAAATTTGCCGATCAGCCGAAACTCAGGGTGTGCGAATCCGGCTTCTTTAGCCACACGATCAAACGTTGCTGTTCGCACATCCTGAAACTGTTCACGGCCGCTGCGACTAGTCTCAAGTCCGCCGAGAAAGCCAATATCGTCAATGCCGACTTTGCGAAAATGCGCAATGATCTCTTTAATCGGCCCGGCATAATCGGCGGTAACCGAGTCGCAGTCGAACGCCAGCATGTTCTGATCAACAAAAACTACCGGAAGCCCCAATGCTTTTATTTTTGCCACTTCGCCTGCGTCATATTTACCTAAAGCAATGATGCCTTGGATGTTGGCAACACTGTCACTATCCAGCTGCTCGAGGTGAAAGTTCTGCAAATGGTACCCAACACTGGCCGCTTTCGCTTCAATCTCGTACTGAATTTGCAGATAATAAAGATCGTTCAATTCTTCTTGTTCACTACGCCACTGGACCAGGGCCACCGTTGTCTGAGTGGGTACCCGTTTGCGTCGTCGCGGCTTATACGCTAATTTCTCAGCGGTTTTCAAAACGCGCTGCCGCGTTTCTGGTGTCACAGCCAGCGTCGCGTCATAATTCAAAATTCGCGAAACCGTAGCGATCGATACCCCCGCCGCTTTCGCAATGTCAGTAATCGTGGTCATCGATTCCCTCCGTTTCCCTGACCATACTGCCAAAACATACGCTTAAAGTGTGCGGCAAAAGCGGCTGAAAGCCTTTTGTCCGATTTCATCGCGTTTAAACACGCCAGCATCTTCCAGCACACGGGCGAAGACGCGGCCCACGGCTTCTTGTAGTTGCGCTTCTGCATTATCTGGCGTCCACTGGTATTTGGCCTTAAGCTGGTCCGCCCATGCTTTGTGAATCGGCTTCATGTCATTGGCTTCGTCCAACAAGTATTTTTGGACTTCAGCCAATTCCGTCTTGAGCCGTGCCGGTAAAATGGCACGTCCCATCACTTCGATGAGTCCGATATTTTCCTTTTTAATATGCTGGACATCCTGATGCGGGTGGAAAATACCGTCAGGATACTGCTTACTGGTCTGATTATCACGCAAAACCAGATCAAGCTGGTATTCGGAGCCGACACGGCGGGCAATCGGCGTCACGGTGTGGTGCGGTTTACCGTCTACAAATGCCCGCACGTCAAGAGATTCATCCGTATACTGATCCCAAACCTGCCGAACATGTTCAGCGGCGTTCACCAGTTCCTCGCGATCAGCGCTGACCAAGCGAATGACACTCATCGGCCACTTCACAATACCGGCGAAAATATGTGGATGGCCGCTGATCTCAACTTGGGTCTCGATTGGCGCTTTCGCCATTGGAAACGTATGCCGCCCACCTTGATAATGCTCGTGAGCCAGCATCGAACCGCCAACGATTGGCAAGTCCGCGTTGGAGCCGACAAAATACGTCGGGAACATGGCAACAATCGCCAACAGATTTTCAAATGTACTCTGATCAATCACCATGGGCTCATGAATGGCATCCAAAAAGATCGCGTGCTCATTGAAATAAGCATAAGGCGAATACTGGAAGCCCCAGGTTTTCCCACCTAACAAGAACCGAATAATTCGATGATTCGTGCGCGCGGCAAAATTACTGCGACCTGCATAGCCCTCCGTTTGCAGACACAACGCACATGCCGGATAGCCAGACTGGGCGTGCGCTGCTGCGGCAATGTCTTTCGGATCCTTTTCCGGCTTGGAGAGGTTGATCGTAATTTCCAAGTCGCCGTACTCGGTCTTGGCCGGAAAGACCAGATTCTTGGCAATCGCCCGGGTTTGAATATAATTATTCGCCCGACTCAAAGCAAAGAACCAGTCAGTCGCAACCCGCGGCCCGGCTTGATACTTATCCCAGAACAGCTGATTCACGCGGCTCGGGGTTGGCGTCGCAAAATCCATCAGTTGGGATTCAAGAATCTGGCGTGCCGATTGCGAATCCGGAATTTTACCATTGTCCTGTGCGGCCTGGACCATTAAATCAAGGTTTTTTAACGGGTCCGGATCGCCGGGCAAGTCAAGCGCCGCGTCGCCAATGAGGTTCAGCAGTTTGTTGGTCAGATACACCGCATCCATGTGGGTATAATCCGGATTCAGCTTAATAATCGTCTCAATATGGTTGGTAATTGCGGTCAATGACGGTCACCAAAACCTTCCGGATGATTCTCGTGCCAGTTCCAGGCAGTCTCGATAATTTTGTCGATGTCGTCGTAGTTTGGCTTCCAGCCTAAAATGTCGCGTGCTTTGTCCGAACTGGCGATTAAGGTGCTTGGGTCGCCTGCACGCCGCGGTGCCATGGTTGCCGGAATCTTCTGTCCAGTTACTTTACGAGCAGCGTTCAAGATTTCCAGATTGGAGAAGCCGTGAGCGGAACCAATATTGAAGGCCGATGACTGGTTGCCGGCGTTCAGATACTTCAATGCCAGCACGTGTGCGTCAGCTAAATCAACCACATGCACATAATCGCGAACATTGGTGCCATCCTTGGTTGGGTAATCATCGCCATAGATCTGCAGACCGGTACGGGTTCCTGCTGCAACCTGCAAAATAATCGGAATCAAATGGGTTTCGGGATGGTGATCTTCACCAATCGAACCATCAGGCATTGCGCCAGCCACGTTGAAGTACCGCAGCGCAACAAACTTCAGCCCATAAGCAATGTCGGCCCAGTGCATGATCTTTTCCATGGCCAGTTTGCTTTCGCCATATGGGTTGGTTGGCACTTGCGGATCGGTTTCTTTGATCGGCACCTGCTTCGGTTCACCGTAAGTAGCGGCTGTCGATGAGAAGACAATCTTTTTAATACCAAACTGGTTCATCGCTTCAAGCAGCGTGATCATGCCACCAGTATTGTTGTCAAAATACTTCAGGGGATCTTTCATGGATTCCGGCACAATCGAAAAGGCCGCAAAGTGCACGATGCCATCGATCTTTTCCTTGCTGAACACCTGGCTTAGGAAGTGGTAATCGCGAATGTCGCCTTGGTAAAAGCGGGCGCGCGGATCAACCGCCTTGCGATGACCGGTAATCAAGTTGTCTAAAACTACGACATCTTCCCCGTCAGCCAGTAGTTGCTTAACCGTATGTGAACCGATGTAGCCTGCGCCACCTAAAACTGCAATTGTCATGTTAATGTTTTCTCCTTTACTTTTTGCTTTCGCATCCACCTAGACTGATTGATAGTCAGCCAGCGCTAATTTAACTGCTTAGCTCCGTCAGCAATGTCTGCCACATAGAAATGGGCATCGTAGCCAATCTTTTCAGTATAAGCTTTACCGACGTTGCTAATAAAGTCCTCAACATCAGCGCTATTGACAATGGCAATCGCGCAGCCGCCAAAACCGGCACCGGTCATCCGCGCACCTAAGACGCCGCGTTGTTTCAAAGCGTTGGTCACCAAAGTATCGAGTTCAATGCCGGTGACTTCATAATCAAATGCCAAGGAAACCCCTGATGCGGAAACCAGCTTGCCAAACGTTGTCAAGTCGCCTTTTTGCAGCGCTTGTGCCGCCGTTAATGTCCGTTGATTTTCAAAAACCGCATGACGGGCACGTTTGATCAGAATCGGATCATAAATGAGGTACGTGTTTTCGTCAAATTCATCTTCGGTCAACTGACCAAGGCTCTTCACGTCGATGCCTTTTTGCAGCATCGCCAAGGCCTTTTCGCATTCACTGCGGCGTTCGTTGTACTTGGAGTCAGCCAGCTCACGGCGCTTGTTGGTGTTCATAATGACGATGACGTTATCGCCCATTTCGACCGGCAGATACTCGTATTTCATGGTGTTCGTATCCAGTAGTGTTGCTTGATTGGCACGGCCCATTTCGATGGCAAACTGATCCATGATCCCGGAGTTAACGCCGATATAATCGTTTTCGACTTTCACGCCAAACTTAACCAAATCCAACGGGGCAAATCCGCCGTCAAAAAGATTATTCAGAATCGTGCCGACCAACATTTCCAATGAAGCTGAGCTCGACAGTCCTGCACCATCTGGCAAGTTACCGTTGATGTAAACGTTCAAGCCATGCGTGTAATTAATCCCCGCAGTCTTCATCACGCGCGCCATGCCCTGAAAATAATCCGTCCACAAGCCGCGCTTTTCCTGGAAAAGATCCGGGAACGGAATGTCAATAATCCCAACCTTGGCGAAGTTAGCCGAATACAAACGGAACGCATTATCATCATTAGTGCCAACCGCTGCATAAGTTCCAAGCGAAATTGCGCATGGAAAAACATGCCCACCATTGTAATCGGTATGTTCGCCAATCAGATTAATCCGCCCGGGAGCGAAAAACGTATGCTCTGCCTTCTTGCCAAATTGCTCTGTAAAGCCATTCGTGACATCTGTACTGTTCACTATCAATTCCCCCTATATTTCACAAGCCAACTATTTTTGTTTGCAACTTTTTGTAACCGTTTTTATTTTACTAAAAAAGTCTCGCAAATGGAAGCACTAATATCAAATTGCTTTGTACAAGTTTGGTAACAAATCATGCTGCCTACGCCGCAATCCACCATAGAACTTTGCATTTTAGTAAAACTTTTCCTTATTTCTTCTACGCTACGCCAAACTCCGCAATCGCCAACAAAATACGCGGAGGCGCACACCGTGGACACGACTTAGAATTTCTGATAATGAATCACGACGAAACAAAAAGGACACAACTCCTTGCGGTCGGCCCTGTCAAGTTGACAGATGAAATAATATAAAATTTTGGTAGCTTTTAGATGGCCTTATTCCAGTATTCTTCTGGGGTAAGGCCGTCTCTTTGTCCTGAACGATTATCGTGATTGAAATAGTGGATCCCATCTTCAACGAGCTGGACGAATTCCTTGTAAGTCTTTGCCATTGGATGACGATCCATCCACCGCAGTTTAAATTCGTTCCA
>NZ_MSSM01000038.1 GCF_004123795.1 Lacticaseibacillus chiayiensis
GCAGAACATACTGATCAAAGGGCTTGCTAAATTAGCCTGATTAGGCTCGTCCCTATGGCAACCTGGGGACGCTAAAGGCACTGGTAATTGCCGTGTAAGACAAAGCAGTTCTACGAACTGCCTGCAGTGGTGTATCTGTGCAAATTGTGATTCAAGCGCTCGTAAGAAGGGTGTTTGCTCACAAGCCACTGACTTTAGTCAGTGGTGGTTGACACATCGTGTGGCAAGATTCTGATACGACGATTAACGGGCTGGATTGTTACGAACGCCATTAGCTTCTGTGAAATCAATGAAGCCCATATTCGTGTCAATATCACCACCATCACCGCTTAAAATCAAGGTGTTCAGCGTCTTATTGAAATGAACGTTCATATTTGCATTTAAATCTTCTTGTGAGTAACCCTTGATCAGGATCGGCCCAAGGTTGCTATCAATTTTCGTATCATAGTCGGTTGCCGGATCACTGGCTTTGACCACATTCAGCGAAAACTGCACTTGCATATGAATCATGGCATGTTGTGAATACGGGCCAACGCCGTCTTCAAAGGTCAAAAGCAGTTTCTTGTCCGGATCCAAATGAGGCTTGATTTTGTCAATGGCACCTTCGTCAAAATGAATTTGCATGCAATCAACTCCCTTCGCCGTAAACATAGGCTGATTAGGAAGTAAAAGCAACTGATTCGACTCGGTGATTGGCTCAATGACGCTGTGGATGTGGTGTTACTTCGGATGATGGGTGAGAAGCTACCGGTGTTTAGTCACTTGATGCGTCATGGGGGAAGTCTTTGATTATGGTCTATATTATCTCAATGAAAACGATTATTCCAACGTTGGGACTTGATCCAAAGCGCTTCGTGCCCGTCATGGCGATTGCGATCGGGAAAGCGGCCGAAAAACCACTGCAAACCGAGCGTTACGATGTTAAACAATTAATAGACTACTTGGCATGAACTGACGAGCTGGAATCCTGATTTTTTACAAAAAGGTTCTAAGCCCGCGTTAGGTTCATAAAATGCAAAAGCATCACTCACGACTGCTGTACTGTCGTGAGTGATGCTTTTTCTTTTTCTGGATCTTAACGGACTTGAACCGTCGACCTCCTGCATGCCATGCAGGCGCTCTCCCAACTGAGCTAAAGACCCGCTAATTAGGTAGCTTCAAAGCTAATGGATCCAAACGGACTTGAACCGTCGACCTCCTACATGCGAAGCAGGCGCTCTCCCAACTGAGCTATGGACCCAAAACACAAAGACAATTGTACTGAACTTCTGCGGTTGTGTAAAGAGGATTGTCTTCTTCTTTTATTGATGACCAAAGGATTTCTACCTTGTCGTAAATGGCGGGTTTTACAAAGATTCATTTCGCCGAGCGATTAGTGAAATGATGATATTTTGGCATGCCCCGCCGATGACAAAGATGAGCCACGAGTAGTCCCATGTGTCAAAAAGGAAGGATACTAAGAAATAGGTCACAAGAACAAGGAGCCAGTAGACTTGGCGGAAAAGTGCGATTTCCTTGCGTGCTCGTTGATTGTGCTTGTGCTGTGAGGCCTGCCAGTTGCCGTGATTCGCGTGATGAGGCTGTGGTTCAGCACCAGGTACAGCGGTGGCATAGGCATAACGTTTGATTTGCGAATAGTTGATGGAAACGTAAAGGATCAGGTAGGTTCCCAGACCGGCAATGATGAGGAACAAGGCGCCGCCAGCATCGTCGGTAATAAAATGGGACAGGTAACTTGATAGAATTGGTGGCAACACGGCGACGATGCAAATCATAATGCCGATGACTAAGCCTGTAGAGAATTGGCGCCGATAAGTATCGGTTTCTTGTTGGGCAAGTTGCTTGGCATTTTCAGTTAAAGGGCGGCCGTTGAGTGCTTTCTTTTGCGGGCTGAACATGGTGCCGGCCCAGATAAAGAGCCCCACAGCGATAGCATCTAACAGGAACATGCCGATAATGCCGAAAACTTGGAACCGGGACTCGTCAGTATATGCAGGCAGCGCAACACTAATACAACAAAGCAAGACACCGAGGGCAATTTGAGTCGCAAATTGGTCGGTGTTGTGCCAAAAATGGCTAAGTTCAGTAGCGGAAATCGCGTTTTCGACGTCGGATGTTGGGTGAGCGTGCGCTTGATCAGATTGCGGTGATAGCCCTAAATCTTCCCGCAATTCATCAACGGATCCAAAAGCACGCATGACAGCGCCGATTGCTGATTCTTCGCTTTTACCTTCGTGCAACAAATCACGGTAATAATCCCGCATGTTAGCAAGCATGTCGGTTTTGGCCTGGCGCGTTTTTGGGTTATCTGGAAATGAAGCAAATAGACTATCTAAATAAGCTGTAATTGTATCCATGGGCGATCCTCCAAGGTTCAATTTCGGCAAAAAGTCAGTTTAAAAATAAATCGACCACATGTTTAACCTGATGCCATTCTTCGGCCTTAACTGCAAGAAAGGCGCGGCCGCGGGGGGTGATTCGGTAATAAGTGCGCGGTTTACCGTTCGTAACATCACCCGGATAAGCATCAATATAGCCATTTTTGCTCAAGCGATTGAAGGCGGCATAAAGCGTGGTTTCTCGAATCATATACTGGTCATGTGTTCGCTTGCGAATTTCTTTGCCGATTTTGTACCCATAGGAATCACCTTGTTGCAAAATGGCAAGGACGAGTGCGTCGTTGTAACCACGCATCGCATCACTACTGATCACGGCACGTCCTCCTTCTGCGAGTTTTTATAATGGTGTATGTGTGCCGCAGATGAGGATCATTCATGCTGTGTTGCCTGATTACTTCACCTGTTGGAGTAATACTAACATAGTGATATGCTTAGGTAAAGAAAAAAGACACCTTCTGATTCGAAGGTGTCCGTGATTTCAAACGATTAGTGGACGAAAACCGTGACAAAGGTGATTAAGCCAAACAAAATACCGGGAAAATTGGCGATGATGATCGGCCAGTCTTTTACCGGTTTCAGCCAGCCATAACCGGTCCATAGTGTCGCGTTAATCATAGCTACCAGTGGTTGAATCGGATTCACGGGTGTTCCAGAAAAGTTAGCCATAATTTCCGGGATATAAGAAACGTACATTAAAACACAAGTGAAGGTTGCTAATTTGCTGAGAAGGTCAAGCCGTTTTACTTGACCGGGGTCAAGAACTTTGCGCTTTTTTCCGTGCTCACCTTGCATTAAAAATGCCTCCTTTGAAGATAAAATAACTGTAGCACGATTGGACGTGAAAACCAAGGAAGCCATTGACGTGTGATAGAATCAAATAAGCGGCCTGACTTGAATTGGCAGCGTTAGATTTTTTCTGAAAATGGACGAAATGAGGGAACATCGTGGCCGAAGAAGAAGCAAATACAGTTACCCGTGTACAAAAACAAGAAGGCGCCGATGCCATTATGGATAAGGGGTTCGTGACCGAACGGGATCTTCCTGAAATGATGTCGGCGTCTTGGAGCCAAGCGCTCCTTGCACAAATTAACGATGAGTTGCGATTGCGCACCGTCACCAATCGTGTGGTTTTACAGCGATTTCATTATTACATGGGTGATGGCTCCATTATTTATGATCCGGGACAAATCAACTCGGAAGGTGCTAAGATCGCTTTGCAACGCGCCTTGGGATTTCGGAAATAGTTAGACTTGCTACTCATTGACAACCAGACTCATGCGGAAAAAGCGCCGGTTAAAACGACTTTGCCGACCATATGACCGCCTTCGACGAGTTTGGTAGCGGCTTTTAAGTTAGCAACGTTAATCCCGTCAAATTGCTTAGTGACCGAAGCTTTGATTTGCCCGTCTTGATATAGCGTCAAAAGCTTACTGAGAATCGCGCCTTGCGAGGCCATGTGGTAATCAAAGTCGGTTTTGGCAAACATGTACTCGTAGTCAAAACTAGCAGCCTTGTTCTTGATAACGGATAAATCAAGACCGGTTTGGGGACCGACGATGCAACCTATGTGACCAAAAGCTCGAATCAACTGACTGGCAGCAGCAAGGTAAGGCTCGGGATGATAAAGCAAGGCCACACCGTCGACGGTTTGCACGCCTGCCCGATGAACCTGTGCGACCAGATCTTTGTGGTAGTCAATTGGCGTTGAAACGCCATGATCACGTAACCATCCGTGGTTTTGGGGGCTACTGGTTGCCAAAACTGTCAGCCCGCTCCAATGCGCCAGTTGACTCAGCATTGAGCCGACCCCGCCGGCACCATTCACGATCAATAAATGTTTACCTTTGTTTGCGTTATATTCAGGGGTGAAGCTCATTTTTTCAAAAAGCAGTTCCCAAGCCGTCAAACCAACAAGTGGCAGTGCCGCCAAGTCAGCAGCAGGCGCCTGCTGAGGTGCTAAAGCAATTAGATTAGCATCAACCGCTTGAAATTGCTGGTCACTGCCGGGCTTACGAGTGGTTCCGGCATAAATGACGCGATCGTCCACGTGAAAAGCAGTCACAGCAGAACCAACTTGAATAATTGTACCGACCGCATCATATCCCAGAATCTGTGGCGTTGTCTGATGTACTGCAGTCTGGCGGCGCTTGGTGTCGACCGGGTTAACCGAAACGCCGTCAATTTGCACAATAACTTCGTTTGGTTTCGGCGTTGGGATTGGTAAATCGAAGCTTTGAAAACTATTGGGTTCGGTAATTGGAAGGCCTTCGGTGAAGCCAATTGCAATATTCTGTGGCATTTGAATCGTCCTTTCGTTTAGTCGGTTATCTGCTGCTATTGTAACCTTTTTATTAAGAGAGTTGGAAATGTAGCGGTTGTTTGGTAAAATGTGCAGGATATTGCGGAAACGCGTTCGCCAGCTCAGAAACCTGCACATAAGGACCTTGGTCGCAATGGCCTAAGTTCGGGCCATCACGCCCAAGGCCGCTTATGCTCCGGTTTCTAATCGGGCTGGTTCACGCTCTTGTGGAAACGCGTTCGCCAGCCCAGAAACCTGCACATAAGGACCTTGGTCGCAATGGCCTAAGTTCGGGCCATCACGTCCAAGGCCACTTATGCTCCGGTTTCTAATCGGGCTGGTTCACGCTCTTGTGGAAACGTGTTCGCTGGCGAAGGAGGCTGTCTTTGAAAAAACTCGGTACAAAACGTGAATTGATTGGCCTGGCAATTGTCTTGTTGTTAGCGGCGGCAGGCTTTGCATTTTTTGCGTGGTATACGATACGGCCGGCTGACACTATTGGCACCATGGCGACGATTAGTTTTGGCATTGTTTTGGCAGCTCTGATCGGTATCGTTCTGATTCTCGATGCAGCGGCAACGACCCGATGGCGGCGGTTCTGGGTAGATCTTTTGTTTGCGGCGTTGATGTTGGCGCTCATTGATTACTTCTTCCTTGACACGACAACACCGTGGCAGATGTTGATTGCCGGTGCTGGTCTGGCATTAGCGCTAGTTGCATTGCTGGCCATTAGAAAATTAGATGAATAAACGGGGCTTTGTCCCGGATGATTAATCACAAAAACGCCTCGGAAACTTTCCCGAAGCGTTTTTTAAATGGGAACAGCGGGCGCGCTGACACTAATTCATCCGTTGTACCGTGACCGGGACGGTTTTGGGTAAAACTTTTGTCAACTCGGTCATCAGATTCTGCAGGCTTGCTTGAAACGTGAGCCGAACCATGCGGCGTTTGCTAAGGGCAAAAACAGCAACGACCCATTCCTGACCATTTGGCAGACTGACCGGCGTCAAGGTGATACTGGACATGTTGGTGTACGGAATAACGCGGGCAAGTAGGCCATTTGCAATCAGTCTCGTCGGGGCCAAGCCACCTGTGCCAGCCATAATGGATAGCACCAGGAATATCGAGATGAACACAATATACGGCATGTTGTTGACGCGTGTTGTCATGAACCAAAAGCCGAGCAGGACAGCCCATACGAGTTGCGAAACCGCATAGCGCGAGGAAAAATTAATTTTATGTTGCCAATAAAGATAGTAACCGGCAAGGGCGATCAAGACGATGTCGAGACCGATCAGTAAAACATTAAAACTATTCATGAGAAGGTGCTCCTTTTTGATCAACGTCATCAGCCGTGCTCTCGGTTTCGTATAAACCGGAAACTTGTTGGTACCAACTGAAGAATCGCGTGACAACAATTTTTAAGACAGCAAAGCCGGGTATGCCGAGAATGACACCGACTAAGCCAAAGAGATTACCAGCCGTAAGCAAAACAACCACGATGGTAATAGGATGCAGTTCGAGCTTGCTGCCCATGACCAGTGGCGAGATGAGCTGCGTTTCAATCAACCATTCAATGAAGAAAACAATAATCACCGCGAGAATCATTTTTGGTGACGTCAACGCCCCCATAATCAGTGGCGGGATCATCGCCAATGCCGAACCAAAATAAGGAATCAGGTTTAATGGGCAAGCCAGCAGTCCAAAGATCAAACCATAACGTAAACCGATGACCGAATAACCGATCATGAACATAATGGCGACGCAAAGGGCAACCGTAATTTGGCCTTGAACATATGAACCGACTTTTTCATTCATTTCATGTAACATCTGCTTGACCGACCCCCGCAACTTGGTAGGAATGATATGCAGGATCATGGGCGTGAATTTGTCGCCGTCTTTCAGCATGAAGAAGAGGATAATCGGAGCAGTTGAAATGGTAATGACGACATTGCCGACGATGCCGATCAAATTTTGCAGTTGGGAGATGGTTCCTTTAACGAAAGCGCCTTGTTTGCCGGTAAAGAATGTTTGGACTTCGGACGCGATATTATTGATGTCATGTTGTGACAAAATATTTTGCTTGTCATTTAAGTTGTCCAGCCATTTGCCAATTTCCGAGAAAATTTGCGGTGATGAATCAACAATACTGGTGATCTGGTTGCTGACAGCCGGGATAAAGCGCAACAAGCCAAAGACCAGTAAGCCGATCAAGATAACAAATAATAAGGCGATGGCCCAACCGCGATGCAGTCCCATTTTTTCAAGTCGATTGATGATCGGAACCGTGAGATAGAAGAGAATGCCGGCAAAAATAAACGGCGGCGCAATGATACCCAGGAAATCAACAACAGGCTGGAACACCCAGGCAATTTTCGTGAAGACAAAGATAACCAGTAAAGCCAAAAGCAGGTCAACCAAAAAGACCATGAACTTATTGTTAACGAAGCGGCGATAGAACCATGAGTCGGTACGTTTCAAAGGCGATCCTCCTCTAAAGGACGTTGAAGGTTATGAATTATGCAAATGCTGATCAATCAGCATTTGCCAGTAACCTTAGCGAAAGACAATGAGCGGATTTAAAGATCTGCAACTAAGCATCCAGTATGGTGGCGTGCTGGCAGATTTTGGTGTGGTCTCCTGCCAGGTCGTGAATATCTTGTTAAATATCGACCTGTCAGAGGCCATATACTCCTTATAACAATGATACTAGACTGGTCACTATTTTTCGAGGCTAGGTTAAGGAAAACAAATTGAGCAAGGCAACAAAGGCGTTACAAGTAATTTACAAAAACACTGAATAACCGTTACAAAGTTAAAGAAAGCCTAAATAAAGGCATCAAATGTAAATTTTACATATACAAAAGCTTTACAAATCAAAAAAATCAGGTATCATAAAGTCACAACCAAAACGGTGAGTCAATGTCGGTTCTTCCGATATGGAGAGGAGTTGACCCCATATGAATTTACTCCGGGGCGCTAAATGGACATTAATAACTCTGACCCTGGTCGCAGCGTTGCTGTTATTTAGCAATTATGCGACGGCCGGCATCTTGTTGATGGCTTTGGATATTTTCTTGAGTTTCTTCTATGCAGTCATCAAAAGCCGGTGTGATCGGCGTCAGATGCATAAGATGCCTTTATTGCATAACTAATTTTGATGAAATGATCCGTGGCCGTGATGACTGCGGATTTTTTCGTTGATAAAGGCAAAAAGAATTGCAAACGTCCGTTCGGTTTGGTATGCTAAGTGTAATAAATGGGAACGGAGCGATGAGCGGATGCCAACACAAGCGAGTCAGAAACGTTGGAAACAGATTTTACAAACCATCTATGACGCGATCGAGGATCATGGGTACCCGCCCACGGTTCGTGAGATCGGTAAGTCGGTTGGCCTTAGTTCGTCGAGTACGGTTGCGGCTTATTTAGAGAAGTTACTGGCAGCAGGGTTGATCGCGAAAGATCCATCCAAGCCACGAACCATCGAAGTCACATCGGCCGGGCGCGATTACATCGGCGTCCAAGCACAAGGCATTCCGATTGTCGGAACCGTTGCTGCAGGGGTACCGATTACCGCTATTGAGAACATTGATGACTATTTTCCTGTCCCAGATGACCTGCCATATTCAGCGGATGAATTGTTTATGCTTCGCGTTCAAGGCAGTTCGATGATCAAGATTGGCATTCTTGACGGTGATCAGATTATCGTGAAGAAGCAAAGCAACGCAGAGAACGGTCAGATTGTTGTTGCTATGACCGAAGAAGATGAAGCCACGGTCAAGCGCTTTTACAAAGAAAAAAATGGTGTTCGTCTTCATCCGGAAAACGATGACATGGAGGACATGTTCTTCCCATCAGTAACGATTCTTGGCGTTGTTGTGAGCCTGTATCGTCCAGAGCTTGTATAAGTGCCATTCGTTTGGTGATTGAGCTATTTAAATTCAAAAAGCATTTACCGCGTACACTCAATGTTGATTGTGCGCGGCAAATGCTTTTTTTGAAGTCATGACTGAGATCATTTAGGCCGATCAAGCTGATCAAGATCATCTTTTGGCACTTTTTTATAAAATGGCCCATCCGGCAGCTGTTTAGTGAGCTGGAATTGAACGGTGTTGCTAGGTGACTGTGGTTGGGCTTTGCCAGTGAAGGTGAAGATTTGCCCTTTTAATTATGACTGGCCGGAAATCCCGTGACTTTAGCCATGGGATGGATAGGCCCTCTCATCGCCTTTTAGGGCGCTTCTTTAGTTCGTTGTACTTTTGGTTGTTGATGTAATTCTCAACGACGTCCTTGCTCATGTCCCCAAGTGTACTCATGTAGTAGCTGGGGGACCATAAATGCCCACCCCAATCTTGAGAATCACGAATTTGCGGATGCCGTTTGAGAAAGATAAAGGCACTTCTGCCCTTGAGCGCCTTGATGGCACTGGTTGGTGCCTTGCTGGGTGGAAAACTGATCAATACCTGGACATGATCGGGCATGACTGCCATTTTTTCGATCACAATCTCATTATCATCGGCAACCCTTTGCAAAATGTCTTTCATTTCGTTTGCCAGTTCCTTAGTTACAAAAGTTTGATGGCGATATTTCGTGACCCAGATCAAATGGTAATGAAAATTATAGATATAACGTCTGGTATAAACCGCGTCTTGGATTTTTTCTTGAGTCATAAAATCACCTCAATTGTTGTCATCATTGGCTAATGCTACAATACCATTATATCAAGAAAAGAGGTGAGATTAAATGAGGTCAATGGCACAATTAGAACATCATTATGGCTTGAAGGTTCGCATCTACCCAAGTGACCACCAAAAGCAATTGATTAAGCTTAACAGCGATGCCAGTCGGTTCGTCTATAACGAGATGGTGGCGATTGGTAAAGAACTCTGGCAATTGAAACAAGTCAAGCTACCAATCGATACGGTTCAAGCTCGAATCAAACAGCTTGAACAACGGCAAAATGCCAAGCAGATGTCCAATCATTTCCAATTCTTAGAAGACAAGCGCATTGACAGCCTTGCTAAGGCTAACGCTATCCGGAACTACCGCAAGGCATGGAAAGCCTTTCGGAAGGTTCATAGTGCTGGTGTTCCAAAATTCCACCGTAAAAGCTATGCGTGGGGCTATCAAACTAATTGCCAATATATTAAGCAGAAAAC
>NZ_MSSM01000039.1 GCF_004123795.1 Lacticaseibacillus chiayiensis
CCATCACGTTCATAGCGCGCCTGCCAACGTTGTAATGTACGATCACCAAGACCGTGTTGACGGGAGAAACTACTGATACTTGTCTTCGAATGTCTGAACTCCTCCAATATGAGTAACTTTTCTTGAGCTGTATGCTTAGATCTGGGCATAGAAAATCCCTCCATGATCATCAGATGAATTATGATATTTCATCTGACAACCATAAAGGGATTATCGCACCGAAAACATCGGGGAAAATGTGTCCTTTTTGATATTGTTGCTGAGCGTGATAACTCATTCTCCCATATCTATGGGCTAGCGCTTTGGTGTGGCGCCATATTTATTGTTTCTCCTCAAGCTGCTTAATTCGTTTAAGCATTCGGATCATGTAGCGTGACTGATCAATCAATAACATGGTCGTCATTAACGTGTCTTGACCATGTACCATGATAAAGGTCACGTCCATCTGTGCACCACCTGCCTCTTTACTGAGCAGCTGGGTTTGCTGATTATGCGCTTCATTAATATCTTTTTGTGCTTCATCAAGCATCGCATTTGCTTTATCAAAATCACCTGCTTCGGCTGCGTCTAGAGCATGCAGCGCTGCTGTACGTGCATCTCCGGCGTAAGCGACAAGGGCAAAACCTACCATAGAAATTTCTTCTTTTGTGGCCATCTTTTTTCCTCCAATACTATGTGACTTGCTGTAAGTGACTTCTTGTTGTCAGTCCGGAATCACGTGACGTTCGCAAACTTTTTTAAACCATTCGGCACTTTGTTTGATATATCGCTTTTGGGTTTCAAAATCAACGAAAAACAAGCCATAACGTTTGCTGTAACCATTCGTCCATGAAAACTGATCCTGAAGTGACCAGACGAAGTAGCCTCTCACATTTGCGCCATCGTCAATGGCATCCGCAATTGCTCCAAGGTATTTCTTCAAGTAATCGATTCGTTTCGGATCGGCTATCACCGTCTTGCTCGTGACTTCGGAAGGCAGCGATTCTTTAAGTCCAATGCCATTTTCCGTCACATAAATGGCAGGAACTAGCGGATAGTCGTTGTGGATTCGCATTAAAATATCATACATGCCGCGCGGATAAATCGGCCAATCCCAGTCAGTTGTCTCAACGCTTTCCGGTTTCTTTTCTTCACCAATGCCATGGAGCCGGGAAACGGACGATCCCTTGGCGCCGGTGCCATTATGAATCGTTTCTGACTTGCCGTGATAGACTCGCAACCACTTGCTGAAGTAATTGTTCACTCCAACAAAGTCGAGTTGCTGGGCTGCTTTTTTAATGGTTTGCATTTCTTCAGGCGTGCTGTGAAACATCGGCTGATGATTTGCATCCAGAATCTCTCTAACCAATGCCAAGGTTTGCGGAGCATATTCTCCTGCTAAGGTGCCGTCCAAATACAAGCGATTGTCAAGCGCATCCTGCAAGTCAGCAGCATGTTGATCCTCTTTTGTATCGCTATACGGATAAACTGTTTGGAGTGCGTGGACAATGCCAATCTCACCGTCAATTTTCATTGATTTGAAAAGATTGACGATACGTGCATGTGCGACCATCTGATTATGCTCAGCCTGAAATGTCTTATCAAATCGACCTTTTTCAGCGGGTGGAAATGTACCGCTCGTATATTGTTGAACTGCCATCGAAGTGGGTTCATTAATGGTGATCCAATGTTTAATTTCAGGAAATTCTTTAAAACAGAACTTCGCATAATCAACAAAATCATCTAGCATCTCTTGGCTCAACCAATCGCCAGCTTCATGAAGACGTTCTGGCGTGTCAAAATGATGCAATGTGACAAATGGCACGATATGATGTTTGGCGCATGCCGCAAACAAGCGATGATAATATGCGACACCACGAGATTCTACAGCACCGGCACCATCAGGGAAAATCCGGGACCATGCAATCGAGATGCGAATGACCTGATGTCCGTATTGTTCTGCCAAAGCCAGATCTTCATCATACCGATGATAAAAGTCCGCCGCGGGATCAGGACTGAATCGCCCTTGTTTTTTTTAGGAAAGGATCCCAGAGAACCTGCCCTTTGCCGTCTTCCTTGGTGGCGCCTTCAACTTGATAGGCTGCCGTGGCGCCACCCATAACGAAATCTTTTGGTAACTGTTTACTCATCGATCAATATCCTCCTCGTTAAACGGTTAAAGATTGGATTCAACAAAATCCAAAGCCATATCGCCATTATTGGTGAGTTCAATGTACTGACGACCGGTTGTGGTAACAAGCTTAACCCCGTATTTGTCCGTGATCTTCTTCAAATTGTCTTTCATGCTCTCCATCTGCGGTGCAAGGATTACCATACTCATGTCTTTAATCAAATCCATATCCTGACCATACGCCCGTGCCGCTGCAGAAAGTTTCAAACCGCGTTCTTTGGACAACTTATTTAGCGCGTTGGCCAAAATACCGCTTGTCCCGCCACCGGCACACAGAACCAATACATCTACCTCATTTTTCTTGAAATAATCTTCACCTTGTGTTGTCGTCGCTGTTCCATTGACTTCAGCATCCGCTACTGGAGTGGCAGTGGCAGGCGTGTCAATATTCTTAGGTGCGACTGTATCGGTAGCCAAAACCGCCGTATCGCCGCCTTCAATTGTAGCTTCTTTGGCCTTTTCTTCAGCTAAAAGCGTGTTGTCGTATACGCGAATAAACGGGAAGTAAATCGCGACATCCAGCGCCAGTACCAATAACACAAAGACAAACGCAAGGGGCGCAAACCCAGTTGAAATAACAATCCCGATCGGCGCAGGAATTGTCCATGGCATTGTGTACATCATACTGTTCATGCCAAGAACACTGACGAAGAACTTAAAGAGACAAACATTTACAACAGGTGTTAGCAAAAACGGAATGAAGAAAATCGGGTTCATAATAATCGGAATACCAAAAAGTACAGGCTCATTAACCGAAAAAGTACCGGGAATGAAGGCCGCCTTACCAACCGCCTTCAATTGCGCAGACCTTGCAGCAAATATCATGATAAAGGCAACAACCAAAGTCGAACCGGTCCCCCCAAAATTCATAACATAGTCCATTGTGTTCATAGCCAAAGCGTGAGAAACATGTTCTCCGGCTTGATATTGTTGCAGGTTAGCTGCTGTGTTTGCAATCATGATTGGCACGACAGCCGGCTGCACGATGGATGGCCCTTGAACGCCGCAAAACCAGAAGAATGCCATCGCACCGGCAATAAGAGATAACCCGAGATAAGAGTCACTGGCTTGAAATAGTGGCGATAAGACTTGAATAATCCAACGTGGTAAGACGGTTCCTGTTAACGTCTTGAAGCCAACACCAAAAAGCCAAAAAATTGTCACAGACAAGCCCATGGGAATCAAATCTTTAAAAGACTGAGAAATGTTGCCAGGCACTTGCGGCCGTAGTTTGATGGTAACGTTGTTTTTAATGCAAATATAGTAAACATTTGGAACAATCAGGCCAACAATGTAAGCGCAGATCAATCCTTGGGTTCCCATGTAAGTCAAATCAACGCCGGTTTTCAGTGGCAGAATCGATATGATGACAAAAGCGATCTCGGAAGCCACAATAACGGCAACCGGATTAATCTGATTTGTCTTAGGCAACTCCAAGTTCTTGCTATCAGTTAGATTCTTGGCAGTCGTCCCGGCAACAAACAATGCCAGTAGCCCCATTGAATAGTTGTAGGCGATCATTAGCGCATTGGTGACGTTCTTCGGCCAATAAAAACCCCAAGCATTCGGGACATAGGCAATCATCATAAAAATACTAGAGAATATAATAATCGGCATGCAAGCAATAAAACCATCTCGAATAGCCGAGACGTATTTGTTTGCAGCCACTGCCTCAAATAGTGGCTTGAGTTTGTCGAAAACCTTATTCATGGTGTTCTCCTCCTATTTTTTATCATGCGTCTGCTCAGCAGCAGGCGTTTCGTTAATTAATCGTTGAATATGGATGATAAAATATAGCCGTTCATCTTCACTTATATCGCGATATAATTTTTCTTTAATTTCATCAAAAATTTCAGAAGCAATTTGATAAGAGCGTGGATAATTCTGCTCTAGCTCCGTCGCGACTTCCGGTATAATGGCAACAGAATCTGTATCTACCCGCTGCAGTCGGTCGATCAGATACTGAAGATGAATCATAAAGCGATCATAATAATCACCGCTGGTATGCGATCGCGTAATACCATGCCGGCTCAAAACGTCGCGGACAAGCTTGCTTAGTGAAGCTTCGTTACTTTGACCAAATGCCTGTTCGCCATCATCCTCACCGGTTGCGTTAATAAAATGCAGAGCAAGGTTTTTGACTTCGGAAAGAGGAAATTGAACCCCTAAGTTTGCGTCAATAACTTGCAACGCCTGTTTGGCCACTGCATATTCCGCTGGGTACTGAATATGAAAATCAGGCACCAACGATTCTTGGTAGTCACCGGCTTTATAACGTTTGTAGGCTTCGTAGATATGATCGCTTAAGGTGATATAGATATAATCAAGCACCTTAAGATGAAACTGTTTTTGCGCAAGATCAATAATTTCGTATGTGGTCGTCACCACGTCGATCGGAATATTTCGTAGTAGGAAATACAAATTTTGGCGGGAAGTTTCAGTCGCTAGGTAAAATATCTTCTCGATTTTATTTGCTGGAATGACATCCCCGCGCTTCTTATTGAAAGCAATGCCTCGTCCCTTCACAACCGCTTGACTATGGTTGTCTAGATCAACCAACGCCACGTTATTGTTGAAGATTTGAGCGATTTTTGGCATGCTGTCATCTCCTTCTTTACCAAGACATAGAAAAAACCACAAATCATGCGCTAGCAGTAGCGCAACGATTTGTGGTCTCGCCTAATTGAATAGTCACAATCCACAATGAATATTCCGATCAACAAACAAATTGTACCACATTCGAACAAAATGTAAACGTTTTATTTTATTTTTTACCAGGGACCGAACGAATTTGTTCTTTATAGAATATATACTTGAGCAGCAGCTTCTTTATACGACTGTGATAGCGCTTTATAAAATAACTGATTTATTTTCCGCGCTGTTTTTATAAACGTTTAAATTCCGACTGATATTTGGTATCGCTTAAAACAACATGCAATTTCTGAAATTTAAATAAGACCAATATCTGACGATTCACCCATGCAGCGGTACCAAGAAGCTGAGTCGTTTCAATTGACGCCCACCAGAATCTGACGATAATGATCAGAGCAAAGATTGGATATCGCAAACGTTAACCACTTAGGCATCGCGCGCCATTACGATGTTAGAAGGAGGTTCATTTTCATGACAAATTTAGACTTAACCATCATTGTGCCGACATATAATCTCGGCCAATACCTTCCTGCCACCCTCAAAAGTATTCAGGAACAGACCATCGATATCGAATTATGGCTTATTGATGACGCCTCAACTGATCAGACCGCTCAAACGGTCACCAACTTTGTTCGTGGTGTGCCTCATTACCATGCGACTTTCTTCAATCACCACCGCGGTATTGGTGCGGCGCGTAACTTCGGGATTAATCATGCTACTGGCAAATTCATTGCTTTTGTCGACGGTGACGATTTGATTGCGCCAACTTTTGCCGAAACACTCGTACGCGGCTTCAGCTTGACGCCGGGCGTGGTGGCGACAGCGGTTGGCTACGATTGGTGGCATCGTAGTCGGGGTGGTTCTGACCGTTTTCAATTGTTGTCACAAGCCGAAATGTTTGATCAGGTTTCCCACCATGGAACTGAAATTGGTGGATACATCTGGAACAAAGCGTTCTCTCACGCAGCATTAGATGCAGGTAACATTCGCTACAAGGAGCAGTTGCGAATTGCCGAAGATTACGACTTCACTGCCGAATATGTTGCCCATACCCGCGGTAACTATGCCTATAACCCAACGATTCTTTACAAAAAAATCAATCGACCGAACAGTACAATGCACAACTTTTCCTGGGATGATCGACGTCAGGAAGATCAGATTTTTGACCACATTTATCAGCTCAAACGACTTATCTAATCAGCCCTCCCTAACTCGGCTGTAGTGCCGGGTTAACCATCTAACTGGGGCACGGAATGATGAGAATCAGGTCAGCTTATATTCGCATTAAAGAATATAGCACTTATGGTTAAAATAACTTATGATTTATATAAGCATAACGCTTGCATTTGTCCCGATGATCAGGTATAACTATTACCGGAAACGTTTTCATTGTGTGCAATTATATTTCACCGGAGGTAACTAAATCGTGACAAACGAACAACAATATATTTTAGCGATTGATGAAGGAACTACCAGCACCCGGACCATCATCATCGACCATAATGGGCAGAAAGTGGCGGATGCCCAGCGCGAGTTTCCGCAGTATTTTCCCCATCCTGGCTGGGTAGAGCATAATGCCAACGAAATTTGGAACGCTGCCCTGTCAACAATTGCGACGGCTTTCATTGAATCACATATTCAACCGCGGCAAATCGTCGGGATCGGCATCACCAATCAGCGGGAAACCACGGTTGTCTGGGATAAGCAAACGGGCTTGCCGATTTATAACGCCATTGTCTGGCAATCACGGCAAACCAGCGAGATTGCCGATCAGCTCAAAGCCGATGGATACGACGATCTTATTCACGATGCTACGGGTCTGTTGATTGATTCTTATTTCTCAGCGACCAAAATTCGCTGGATTTTGGACCATGTTCCGGGCGCACAGGAACGCGCGGAAAAAGGTGAACTGCTTTTTGGAACGATTGATACCTGGCTTTCCTGGAAGTTGTCAGGCGGTGCCATTCACGTCACGGATTACACCAACGCCTCACGGACCATGCTGTTTAACATCCACAAGTTAGATTGGGACGACGAGATTCTGCGCATTTTAAACATCCCTAAACAAATGCTCCCGGAAGTTCGCAGTAACTCGGAAATCTATGGCGATGCCGCAGCCTATCACTTCTTCGGCAGTACCGTTCCGATCGCAGGCATGGTGGGTGACCAGCAAGCCGCCTTATTTGGCCAGCTAGCTATCGAACCAGGTATGGTCAAAAACACTTACGGTACCGGTGCTTTCATTGTCATGAACACCGGCGATAAGCCGACCCTTTCTAATAACAACCTGCTGACGACTATCGGCTACGGACTTAACGATAAAGTCACTTACGCACTTGAAGGGTCGGTTTTCGTTGCCGGCAGTGCGATTCAATGGCTGCGTGATGCAATGAAGCTGATTGAACGCTCAAGTGATTCGGAAACCGCTGCTTTGGCCTCCAAAAGTCAAAATGAAGTCTATGTTGTTCCTGCCTTCACTGGCTTAGGGGCACCTTACTGGGATTCCGATGCCCGCGGCGCTATTTTTGGGATTACCCGCGGTACAACTCGCGAAGATTTCATTAAGGCAACTTTGCAATCGCTTGCATATCAATCTCGCGATGTTGTTGACACGATGAATGCCGATACTGGTATGCCGATTCCGGCACTGCGCGTTGATGGCGGGGCCGCCAACAATGACTATCTGATGCAATTTCAGGCCGATATTCTGGGCATCCCTATCGAACGTGCGGCTAACCTCGAAACCACCGCGATGGGCGCTGCCTTCTTTGCCGGCTTGGCGACCGGTTTCTGGAACAATACCGATGAACTGCAAAGCATCGTCAAGGTCGGCAAACGATTCGAACCGCAAATGGACGCCGTTGATCGAGATTATCTGTACGAAGGCTGGAAACAAGCCGTTGCTGCTACTCAGATGTACAAGCATACAAACAACCACAACTAATTCTTTTCTAAAAATATTATTCAGTCATCATTCAAAAGGAGCAAACTGATCATGACATTTTCAAATGAAACCCGCAAACAAACGATTGAACAATTAAAGCAAACCGAACTGGACCTTCTGGTTGTCGGCGGCGGTATTACCGGCGCCGGGGTCGCGATTCAGGCAGCCGCTAGCGGCATCAAGACCGGCTTGATCGAAATGCAGGACTTTGCTGAAGGAACCAGTTCACGTTCGACCAAACTCGTGCACGGCGGCATTCGTTATCTGAAGACTTTTGACGTTGGCGTTGTTGCCGACACCGTTAAAGAACGTGCGGTTGTTCAAGGTATCGCTCCACACATTCCGCGGCCATTCCCAATGTTACTGCCAATTTTTCAGGAACCAGGTAGTACGTTTGACATGTTCAGTATCAAAATTGCGATGGATCTTTACGATCGGCTGGCAAACGTCGAAGGTTCCCAATACGCCAATTACACCGTCACGAAAGATGAAATCTTGCAACGTGAACCGCAATTGGAAAAAGATGGCCTTCAAGGCGGTGGCGTTTACCTTGATTTCGTCAATAACGATGCCCGCCTTGTCATCGAAAATATTAAAGAAGCCGCTGAACTCGGCGGACTCATGGCCAGCCGCGTCAAAGCGATTGGCGTCCTCCACAACGATGCTGGTCAAGTCATCGGATTACGCGTCAAAGATCTTTTAGATGACAGCGAATTTGACATCCACGCCAAACTGGTTATCAACACTACCGGCCCTTGGTCTGACAAGTTTAAAGCGCTCGACAAAAATGAAAATCAGGCGCCGACGCTACGGCCAACCAAAGGCGTTCACTTGGTGGTCGACGGCTCTCGCCTGCCAGTACCACAACCGACCTACATGGACACCGGTTTGAATGACGGCCGGATGTTCTTCGTAGTGCCGCGTGAAGGCAAGACTTATTTTGGCACAACCGACACCGACTACACCGGTGACTTCAAACATCCGCGCGTTGAACAAGCCGATGTGGATTACCTGTTGAAAGTGATCAACAAGCGCTTCCCGGAAAGCCACATGACGATTGACGACATCGAAGCCAGCTGGGCAGGGCTGCGGCCACTAATCGCCAACAACGGCAGCTCCGATTACAACGGCGGCGGCGCCAACACCGGTAAGGTTTCAGATGATTCATTCGAAGCCTTGGTCAAAGTTGTTAACGATTACGAAGACAATCAGGCAACCCGCTCAGATGTTGAACATGCGATTTCCAAACTAGAAACCGCCCATGCCGAAGCGTCCTTGAGCCCATCCCAGATTTCCCGAGGCAGCTCACTGCGTCAAGCTGACGATGGCATGATCACGCTATCCGGCGGGAAGATCACTGATTACCGGAAAATGGCAGCTGGTGCTCTCGCCTTGATTCGCCGCGTCTTGGCTGAAAAATTTGCCACCGAAACCCGCACAGTTGATTCCAAAAAGCTTCAAGTCTCCGGTGGTCATTTTGATCCGACCAATGTGGACGATACGATTGCGTTCTACACCCGCATCGGGATCGACGCAGGTATGCCGGAAAAAGACGCAGCAGATCTTGCTAACCGTTACGGTTCCAACATCAGCCGCGTCGTGACTTATGCTGACGGCGAGGCGGCCCCGGGACTGAGCCTCAAAGAAACCATGAGTCTACGTTACTCGATTAATGAAGAAATGACGCTGACACCGGTTGATTATCTGTTGCGCCGGACCAATGCGATTCTTTTCCATGCTGAAACGCTGGCTGACCTGAAACAGCCGGTTGTTGACGAAATGGCACGTATCTTGGATTGGGACGAAGCAACCAAGGCACAACAAATGGCTGATCTGGAACAGGCCATCAGCGAAAGTCGGTTAGATGACTTGAAGAAGGCGCCGGCTGCGGCCTCTCAAGCTTAGAAAGGGGTACGCATATGTGGACACAAGTGTTAGGTGAATTTATCGGTACTTTTGTTTTGATTCTGCTTGGCGATGGTGTGGTCGCAGGTGTGTCACTTAACAAATCCAAAGCTAATGGCGCTGGCTGGGTTGCAATCACGCTAGGCTGGGGTTTGGCTGTGACCATGGGCGTTTATACCGCTGCCTTCTTAGGACCAGCACATCTTAATCCGGCAGTCACTGTAGCATTTGCGACAATTGGGCGATTTCCTTGGGCGTGGGTCCTACCGTTTATCATTGCTCAACTGCTCGGTGCGTTACTCGGTGCGGCAGCTGTCTGGTTGCACTACTACCCGCATTGGGCCGCTACCAAGGATCCAGCAGCAACCTTAGGCGTCTTTGCCACTGGCCCGGCTATTCGCAGTTACGCGGCCAACTTCATTTCCGAGTTCATCGGGACTGCCGTTTTGATTTTCGGACTGTTGGCCTTCACTAGAGGCAAGTGGACAGATGGCTTGAATCCAATTGGCGTTGGCATCCTGATCACCGCAATCGGCTTATCACTTGGCGGTACCACCGGTTATGCGATTAATCCGGCCCGAGATCTTGGCCCGCGGTTGGCGCACGCCATTTTGCCAATTGCCAATAAAGGCGACTCCGATTGGCCATACGCCTGGGTACCGGTCTTCGGCCCACTGGCAGGCGGCGTGGTTGGCGCATTGCTCTTTGCACTTTTGCCATAATCATCAATCAATTTTAGACGCAAAAACCGACATCGCGATTATGATGTCGGTTTTTTGAATACCTCTGACCCATCCTAAAAATGTAAGCTTCACATAGACTGAAACCTATCATTTCAAAAATGTCCTGATTGTTGCGAACAGCTTTCTCTAGGATATACAGCGCTAGTCATATGAGTGATAATACTATGCTTCAGCATCTTTTCCTGCGGCAACTTGTTTTTCGTCATTGACCAATTTAGCATCGTACAGTTTGATAAACGGAAACCAAATGAGAAAGGCCACGATTGCGCACAGAATGGCTACAATCACTGCTCGTATATCCACGGTACTGATCAATGCGCCGAAGCCCAATGGTGATGGCCATGGAGCCTGTGTGATAATCGGATTGATTAATCGAAAATAAAAGGCAGCGTAAGCCAATGAAGCGCTTGCCATCGGTGCCAAAAAGAATGGAATAGCTAGATAAGGATTATAAACAATTGGCAGGCCGAAAATTAGAGGTTCATTAATATTGAAAAATGCTGGTGCCAAAGACGCTCTTCCCAAAACTTTCAGTTGTTCCGAGTGTGCAGCAAAGGCAATAAAAAGGCAAAGACCGAGTGTGGCACCGGAACCACCCATAATCGCAAATGAGTTGTTAAATTCCCCGGCAAACGGTATATGCGCACCTTTTGCATTAGCAGCCATGTTTGTCAGCAAAATCGGGGTGATAAATGCACTGATAATGTTTGCACCATGAATGCCGACAATCCACAGGGCATGGATTAGAAATTCAATGACAATGACGCCGATCCATGTACTCGTCAGATTGGTGACAAAACTAAACGGAATTGAAATCATTTTGAAAATATCCGTTCCCAACAAAACCAGCGAACCATTGATGATCATCACAACAAGGGCAATGACAGCGGTTGGTATCAGGGCAGTGAACGAACGGGAAACGCCTTCAGGAACAGCGTCCGGCATTTTAATCGTCCAGTTGTGTTTAACACAGAACTTGTATAACGACACAGCCACAATCGCCATAATAATTGCTGTGAAAATCCCTGAAGTCCCGAGACGATCAATCGTTGCCGTCATTCGAAACCCATTGATTACTTTCTCTTTTGACGTAATGGAATTAAGTAGAATAATCTTCCCGCCCTTGACAACCAACTCAGGCAAACACATGAAAAAAGCAAAAAGTGACAAGAACGCGCCATTTAGCGGTGCAACTTTAAGCTTATCCTCTGTTTGAATAATTCTGGTCAGCTCATAACCGATGGCCAGTGCAAAGTACATCGCCAAGATGCCCATGGTCGCTGTGTTGATAACCATATAAAGATCACTGAACTTCATAAAGGTGGCGTTCCAAAACCCGGCTGTAACCGGCCAAACTAAAGGAATAACATTAAGAACCAATACCATTGAGCCAACAATTGTGAAAGGAATACTTGCCATGCCAGCTGCCATGACCGCACGTACAATTCGATATTGGGCAACCTTGGACATGGGCTTAAGCAAAGTCTTGGTCATAAAATTGAAAAAGCGCCCGTTATTTTCCATTACTGATTCCTCCTACACTTTGTTCCAAAAAGCTTCTGCGCCGCAAAATTCGTTACTTGTGAAGCGTCTCTTGATAAGCCATCAATCGACCATAGAACCGATCCTTGTCCCGTTTAATCAAATGCAGCCGATGTAAAGACCAGCCACCGAGGCCAATACCGATTATCAAAATCAAAAGAACTATTCCGCGATTGTTATTTGTGTCGCGCACAAAAGGGTATAACTGGTTGAATAGTGGCGTCACTATCAAAATACTGAGGCCAATGTTCACTCCTGTTTGGCACCAGAAATAAAGCGTGGTATATGGCAAGTAATGCGTAGGGGTTCCAAAGAGCTTAATTTGTTCATAAATCACTGGAATTGCAAGCATCATCAACCCCACCGGCAACCACTTGCTCCAAAGATTGCCAGCGATGACCGACCACCAAAGATTAGCAAAGAAGCATACAGCGGTTATATAGCGAATACCCAAGAACCGATTGAACCGCATGCTTTGCAAACTAAGTGCCTGTCGATTTTTATCAATAGTCTTCATAGTTTGTGTTTGCACGTTCTCACTTTTCCTTATTTTCTGATTCATCGTTTTTCAACTCCCCTGTAGCAGCTTGATTGCGATAAAGATGCTCCATCTCCAGCGCAACTTCGCGTAAGGTCATTGTGGTCATCAAGTGGTCCTGGGCATGCACTAAAATAATCTCCATCTCGATTTTGGTACCACTGGCATATTTCTTTAAGAGATCGCTTTGTGATTGATGTGCTAACAACAATTCATCATTTGAGGCCTTCAACCGTTCATCGGCTTTATCAAAATTGCCCACACGCATGGCGGCAAATGCCTCATGAATCATTGTTCGTGAATTACCGCTATGCAAAATAATTTCAAATGCAATTAATTGAATATCATCTGAATTCATAGGCACTTATTCCTCCTCCATTATTTGTAAAAAACGGTGACGGAAACTTTTGAAATCTGGAGCCGCCACTAATGACGTTTGCCAATCCGCATGATCAGTCAACGCAACAATTGTTTGGGTGATTGAGGTCAGCCCCCGATTATCTAAATAAGAGGGTGACAGAAGAAATACGAGCTGGACAGCTGGAAAACTTTCTGACCATCTTAATCCCGCTGGAATGACGCCAATGGCAATTTGGGTAAATTGTCCAACTGGCATTGCCGGATGAGGAACAGCGATTTTTGGACTAAATGTAATGCTGCTCATCTGTTCGCGTTGATGTACTTGAGCTTTTAACTCGTCGGCAAAATTAACGGGTTCAAGAAGCGCTAATTGGGCGCATAGCCGATTTAAAACCGTCTCTCGATTAACTGGCTCTGTCCAACGTACAAATCGACTAGAATCAGTAAATTGATCAAAAATGCTTTTATCGACAGCAGCAATAGCTTCGACTCTTGAAGCCGTTTTCCCATGTGGACGATTATGCTTATCCAGAAATTGACGAATCGCGCGGATATCCATTTCACCCAAGAAAACACTGACCTGAATAACTGGGACACGCAACACCTGTGTTGACAAATCAATGGCTGAAATGATCAAATCAACATCAGCCAAACTTTCGTCATCGACTTCGTAATAGCCTTTGACTCCGACAATATTCAGTGCCTCGCCAAATTCCTTTTGCACGCGATTATTGAGTAACTCTGCACTGCCATAACCGGTGGCACATATAATCAAGGTCCGTAATTTATGCGAATTATGATACTTTTCGACTGCCGCCATGAGATGCATCGCAATATAAGCCGTTTCGTCATCGTTAATCGTGTACGCAGACAATATTTTTGACATTCCAAGAAAACGTTTGGTGTCGGCAAAATATTGCGGATAGTGGGTTTTGATTTCTTTTAACAGTGGGTTTTTAAGCTGAATGCCTTGCTGCAACCGCACTAACATTGGCTTAATGTGTTCAGCAAGACTTTTTTTTAATGCGTAATCGGTGCTCACCGGATAACCGGTCTCGGCCTCGATTTGTCCGAGTACTTGATCCATGTCCTTCCAAAGGGCTTGGTCGGACGAGTCTTGCGGACTTCCCTTTGCCATCGCAACAAGCTGAATCGCTAAATAAGCAACTTCACTTTCTGGAAACTGCATCCCAGTACTCCTAGCGATCCGCTTCATGATCCGCTCAGCCACTGCATAATGCCGCTGATGTTCTGGTGCTTGTTCAATCCTCACAGGAGGCAAACTGTTTCCTTTTCGAACCCGCTCGATGCTGAGTGCTAGGTACAAAACAATATTTTGAATGATGAAATCCGACAATCTCAAACTAGCCTCGCGACATTCATCGATCACGACGATCGTAAGCTGTTCAAAACTGACATCAGCAAAAAAAGACTTGTTTTCCATAAATCGTTGAAAGTTATTCTGTCCATGGCTAAAGAAATAATCCAGAATGAAGTGCCGTCGATTACGTTCCGTCCCGACAACATAAATGCCTTTGTTCGCCCTGCTTTCAAGACGTAACGCATAAGGCTCCAATTTCTCACGGACAGCAATCATATCTTTTGAAAGCGTCGAGCGACTGACAAATAGCCGTTCAGCGAGATCATCCATGAGTAATGCCTCGTTTTCAATTAGCAGCTTATTGAGAATATAATTCTGCCGATCAATCGACTCAGACGCTGTCGCAGTATCATTGACTTTTGGACTTAACACCTTGTGCTGGTTTAAAAATAGATCAAACGCGACCGGGTGGCGAACATGTAAGCGATAACCGAAACTCGGCTTTGCTTCAAGACTCGCACCATGTTTTTCAATCATCGTTTTTAAAGTTTTAACATAGCTTCGGACCGTTCTAGGTGTCATCAAAAGTGTGCTTGCCAAGTCTTTACTCGTGACATATTGGCCCTGATTTTCAACGAGATAAAGCATTAACTCGCGCTCTTTCTGTTTCATATTGACGCCTCCTCGATCCGCTTTACTTCGCGGCTTTCTAGATAAGCGTGTTGTCGTTGCCGAGCTAAACTAAAGATACCTTCAAAGATTTTTTTCAACTAACTTCGCCATTTTCTCGATCCCCATTGGAATTGGAATGTAAGCATCAAATGGAATGCTGACGACCGGCTTACCTACCTCCTTACCGACTTTCTGGAAGTTGTCCAGATACATGGTGGTCTGCGGGGAAATCAGGAAAAGATCGAAGTCGCTGTTGCGGATTTCATCTTCACCTTCAGTTGCAGTCACAGCATCTAACTGAATGTCTTTGCTGTGTGCCTTAAAATAATCTGTGGTTTTCTTTGCCATCATCGATGACGACATTCCTGCTGCACAGATGATCAATGCTTTTTTCACGATACAGTCTTCCTTTCCGACTTGACAGCCAATGATGACACTGCCGACTGCCAGTACCTTAATTCAGATTCTCACCGTTTGATGCGATAACCTGCTTATACCAGAAAAATGAATCTTTACGACTACGGGCAAGCGTTCCTTCGCCTTTGTTGTCCTTATCAACGTAAATGAAGCCGTAACGTTTGTCCATTTCACCGGTGCCTGCAGAAACTAGGTCAATCGGGCCCCACGGTAAGTAACCTATTAAATCAACGCCATCTTCCGCAACTGCCAGTTTCATTTGTTCAATATGTGCGCGTAAATAATTGATTCGATAAGAATCGTGAATCTGACCGTTCGCTTCAACTTTGTCATACGCACCGAAACCATTCTCAACAATGAACAACGGTTTGCGATACCGATCTGTCAACCAATTCAGAGCGTAACGCAACCCTCGCGGATCAATTTGCCAACCCCAGTCACTAGCCTTCAGGTAATTATTTTTAACCAATTGCTTTAAATCTGAATCATCAAACGATCTAGCAGGATCCTTTTTAACAGCATGCGACATGTAATAACTAAGTCCAACATAATCGACTGTGCCATTTTTAAGAATCTGGCGGTCCTCTACAGTGATCTCTGGCGTAATACCCTTGCGATCCCAATATTTGAGCAACGTTGGCGGATAGTCACCATGAACGTGTACATCAGCAAAATAGTAATTGTGTTCCATTGCTTTTTGCGCCAACAACACGTCCTCGGGATTCATACTGTATGGATAAATCGGACCCATCGCGATCATGCAGCCGATTTGTAGCGCTGGATTGATCGCGTGACCGATTTGAACGGCCTCTGCACTGGCAACTAATTCATTGTGGGCCGCCTGATACATGATGGCCTCCCGATCATCACCAGGTTGATAACGTAACCCCGAGTTGGTGAATGGTGCAAAGTCATCGACAAAATTTGTCTGATTATTAATTTCGTTAAAAGTCATCCAATACTTAACCTTGTTCTTATACCGTTCAAAACAGGTAGTAGCGAATCGAACAAAAAATTCAATTAACTTGCGATTTTTAAACCCACCATATTCGGTCACAAGGTGGTATGGTAATTCAAAATGCGACAAGGTGACGACTGGTTCGATGCCGTTCTTCAATAATTCGTCAAAGAGATCATCGTAAAACTTTAACCCCGCTTCGTTTGGCTGAGTCTCATCACCATTTGGGTAAATTCGCGTCCATGCAATCGAGGTTCGAAAGCTGTTGAAACCCATTTCCTTAAATAAAGCAATGTCTTCCTTGTAACGGTGATAGAAATCGATTCCATCATGGTTCGGATAGTACTCACCAGGAACCACACCGTCCGTGATCGTCCGCGCTTTTCCCGGGCCACCCACCGTCATAACATCGGCAACACTGACACCCTTGCCATCTTCCTGCCAAGCGCCTTCCAATTGATGGGCAGCAACTGCACCGCCCCATAAAAAATCTTTGCGTAACTCTGTTGTCATGAGTGAATCTCCTCCTTACATGAAATAGCATAATATGTAACCGGTTACACGACCATATCGGCTTTTTCCGCATGAATGAGGAAACAGACGATCAAGGATAAAATAGTCTCATTTTGAACCGATTACTGTACTCCACATCTTTAAACGAAACGCGTTTCGCCACTAAAAATGGAGTATTGTCATTTAACCAAATTAAGGAATAGCGAAGCACTGAAAGAACTCTAAGAAAGCGCAAAAAGTCCAAAAAATTGGTCGTTATTCTACCGATAGAACGCCAAGATTGTGCACAAATCAAGGGCGATCGTTTTCACTGGTTACAAGAGCACCTAACCAGGATCACAAACGTATTATTACAGTTAAGACCCTATCCAACAGTAGAAAGGTAACAATAAGTTTTAATAACCTTTAATAAATCAAAACTGAGCATACAGAGCAGGTGGAAAAGTTGCCTAGTATATTATTTACGTCTGGAAGGACTATCTCAAACTCACCATAAGCCATCACTTTCAATTATGTTCAAGGCTTAATTCTGAAGATCCCATGCTTAAAATATCAAAAAGACGACCTCCATAATGAAAGCCGTCCAAAAAATCTATGACATGGGTTCTTAACTGTTTTCTCGTCTGTAAACTTTAAAGAAACTATAGATGAGCAACCCAAGAATAGAAAATATCCCAATCAGTGTTGTGCCATTATTTTCGGTATCTCCCGTCTTCGGTAGATTCTGGTTGATATCGTGATGATCATTGTTCGTTGGCAACACAGGATTTGCAGATTTTTTAAAATTCTTTGCTTCAACTACAGCTGAGTCATCATTAATTTGAAACTTGATATTAAAGGATATTCTATCGTTGCTTAGCTCATAACCAGCTGGCGCTGCTGTTTCAATAAAGTAGTAGTCACCTGGCTTTAATTCATTGACTTGGATATGACCCTTTGCGTCTGTCGTTAGGCCACTAGCAACTTTGGTCCCATCTGCTTTATACAGATCAAACACCGCTCCAGGTAAGGCTTTGCCAGTATCACCATCCGTCTTGTTCAAAACAACGGCACCAGTCTTTTCTGCATTCGTTGCCGAAACGGTCGCCACTTTAGTCGTTGTCTGTAACGCAATCGTGAAGTTTAGTTTACTGTCATTGAGCTCATAACCAGCTGGCGCCGCTGTTTCAATAAAGTAGTAGTCACCTGGCTTCAAATCTTTAACTTGAATCTGGCCCTTTGCGTCTGTCGTCAACCCGCTGGCAACTTTGGTCCCATCTGCTTTATACAGATCAAACACCGCTCCAGGAAGGGCTTTCCCGGTGTCACCATCCGTCTTGTTCAAAACAACGGTTCCAGTCTTTTCTGCATTCGTTGCCGAAACAGTCGCCACTTTAGTCGTTGTTTGTAGTTCGATTGTGAAGTTCAGTTTACTGTCATTGAGCTCATAACCAGCTGGCGCTGCTGTTTCAATAAAGTAGTAGTCACCGGGCTTCAAATCTTTAACTTGAATCTGACCTTTTGCGTCTGTCGTCAAGCCGCTGGCAACTTTGGTCCCATCCGCTTTATACAGATCAAACACCGCTCCAGGAAGGGCTTTCCCGGTGTCACCATCCGTCTTGTTCAAAACAACGGTCCCAGTCTTTTCTGCATTCGTTGCTGAAACGGTTGCCACTTTAGTCGTTGTCTGTAACGCAATCGTGAAGTTTAGTTTACTGTCATTGAGCTCATAACCAGCTGGCGCTGCTGTTTCAATAAAGTAGTAGTCACCTGGCTTCAAATCTTTAACTTGGATCTGACCTTTTGCGTCTGTCGTCAAGCCGCTGGCAACTTTGGTCCCATCTGCTTTATACAGATCAAACACCGCTCCAGGTAAGGCTTTGCCAGTAT
>NZ_MSSM01000004.1 GCF_004123795.1 Lacticaseibacillus chiayiensis
TGCGTAACTATCATCAATCTGAAACGTTGTGCCATGATGGTGCCCAAATTTCACCAGCGACAAAACAAAGAAATCCTGATAATCAAACGTCCGCCACGTTGCGGTTTTTAAAAACTCAGACAACTCAGCCGTCAGCTGTTCCTGTGAGCGCAGGAAAAAGGTCGGCACCTTTTGAAACCCACTAAAAGCGCGGTGATTACTGATTCGGATTGCCAAATATTGGCACATGTGACGGCCGAGAATCACGTAAATCGACTGACTTTTACGCGCACAATAAAAGCTGATCAGACAGTTTTCATCACCTAAAGCGCCAGCAATCGCGGCCTTCACCTGCAGTTCGCGTTTTTCATTCATCCGATTCACCTCGCTTGGCTTTTGACATAAGGGTTTGCTACTAATTTAACACAAGGACAGCTATGGCAACCCGCATTTTACTTGACAACATAAAAATATATAAATTGTCCTCTGACGTGTGATTAGCAATCGTCTGCAAGTATATGTCCCAACATGAAGTCTTTTCATGGCATAATGTTTCTAGAAACAAGGAAAGGTGATCAAAAATGGCCGATACAACCGTAACTTACTTGCGATTCAACAACGACCAATACAAAAAAATTAAAGAACTTGCTGACTTCCATGGTGTTTCCGTCACGAAGTATATGCGTGAAGCTATCCTTGAGCGCCTGGAAGATGAAGAGGATTACAATGACGCAATGGCTAACCTAAGCTCAAGTCATGGTGAAACAGTCTCCAGCGCCGAAATCCGTACGCGTCTTGCATTAAGTTAATGGCGTCTCAATACCTTTACCTTGATCAAATATGATTGACTTCAACCATATCGCTTTTGTTATGCCATGACATACGCTTGTGACCGCCGAACGATTTGCTATACAGTTTCCTTTGTTGTACTTCAATCACGGGAGTACTTTTATGGAATTCGTTCGCTCAAAAACCGAATTCATAAAAGTGCTCTTTGTCGTCTCGGGCGAAAACAGCGCAGCAACTGCAAAAACTGCTTTGTGTGATTCCGCGACCAAATTCAATTTTTAGAAATGGAGCGATTGTTTTGGAAAAAAATCTAGCGCCGATCACCATTATTTCTGCTGGCCAATCTAACATGGACGGACGCGTACCGGTATCAGAACTCCCAGCTGACATTCATCTGCCGCTGACTAACTGCCACTATTGCAGCAACTACACTCCCGACCACAACAAAGGGGTCTTTCAAGCCAGTCTGAAAACCAGCGATCTATCTCAGGATCGCTGGGGCTTCGACATGGTAACGTATCACAATATTTTGCAGCGGACGCCTTATCAAAGTCTGTACGTCATCAAATGTTCCGAAGGCGGGACATCAATTGACCCAACCGGTGACGGTGACCGCCACTGGACCACCCATTTTGACGAACTCGCCTCACCCGATGACTCTTTGTTACTAGCGTTTACTCACCTCATCAAGCAGTGTCTTGCCGCCAGCCAACAACACCTCGACATCAAGGCGATGCTTTGGCACCAAGGTGAAGCCGATCGCGGTTCCTATTCACAGACTGCAGCCGACCACTATTACGACAACCTCAAAGCCGTTTTCACCTACTGTCGCCAGTTAGTCGACAAACCCACCCTGCCAATCATCTGTGGCACCGTCAGCCACCACTCCGAACAATACGATCCGCAAGTCGAAAAAAGCATGATTCAACTCGCCACCGAAGACCCCAACATCCACATGATCGACATGGAAAACGGTACGCTGCTGGACGCCTACCATTTTGACGCCAAAAGCGCCGAATTCTTTGGCAATCAAGGCTTCAATTGCTTGATTGACCAGAAGATTATCGAAGGTAAAAAGTTAGATTTACCCGCAGTTAAGATTTATTGACTTACGAACATTTACTTATAGAAAAAGCCTCCCATGCCGGAGACTTTTTTGATGATGTCAAAATATGGTCAGACACCGCTCGTCACTCATCAAACCGGATAAACAACATGAAACGATTCGAGAACAATCCGCGCTGTCGCTGGGTCAAATTGTTTACCTGCTTCCGCATATTCAGCTTCAAAGAACGCTTCGTGAACCTGCCGCCAATAGGCTAGGCTGCGATCTCCTTCACCTTCGCGAAACGCATGGTCAGCGCTCACCGCCAAAAATGATTGGACTTCCACAGCATCCGTGTGCGTCACGCAAACGGGTTCGTTGGATGCATTTAAGATCACATCATACGCCCCCGCTTGTGGCAAAGGTTCATCGACGCCATATAGATCGCGTGCACTTGCTGTTGCCGTTTTTTTACCAGCAAGCACGAGTGCTGCCAATGCATCTGCCTCAGCGCCAAATTGATAGGCACTTTGTAAAGGTGTGGATCCCGGCAGGCCCAGTACCTGCTTTGCCTGAGTGAAATAGTTTTCTGGTTTCATTATCTTGCTCCTTGATTAAATGGTTCAATCGGACAAATACCTGCTGATTTTGGCCAATATATCTCGAAGATTTGAAGAAACAGCCACTGTCAAAAATATATCTCCTAGAAATGGCCAAAATTAAGAGAAATATTTTTAAAGTGTCTGACAATTGTGAGTTGTTGATCAACTTGCTTGAATCTTTTAACCCAAAACATTTATCCACGAAATATCAAAATTAAACCAGCTGCGCGTATCCAATCGCATATAAAGTTGTTACTGTGGCTTATGTTCCTCGGTCATATACGCAATAAAACGCTGACTAACCGCATGAATCTTTGGCCGGTGTTTGACCAGTTCAATCCAGCCGTCTTCCTCAAGCTGATCAATGCTTTTCTTAATGCTGATTTGGCTATAGGTGCGTCCGTTAAACCCTTGCCTTGAAAGCAGCTCTTTCAAGGCGTTATCGTCCATGGTTGAATTTTCCCTTGATCCGAATAAATACGGTTGAATCAAGTAGGCCAGAATTGCTTTTTGATGATCCGTAAAATCCGCCGCCAAAATTCGATGGAACCAGTCCTCCAGTTTAACCTGACTTTGTTTAAGCGCCGTGATGATGTCCTTTTGACCTGTTTCGATAATGCGCATCAAGGTTTCGACGAAGAAAGTGACATCGCCGAAGTTTTTAGGATGTTCAACTTCCGCAAACGCCTGATAGTATCTGTTCTTTGCCTTGCTAATGCTATTCGACAGACTAATGCCGGTCAGATAATCAAGCTTTTTTCCAAGATATGCGCATGCCAAATAGCGTCCGGTTCTTCCGTTGCCATCATAAAAAGGGTGCACATATTCGAAGAAGAAATGCGAAATGAGGGCTTTCAGAATAAAAGGCGTTTCATCATCATTCATAAATTGGATGAGGGCTTCCATATCTTCTTTAACTTGCGCTTCATCAGGCGAGGGCCAATGGATAGCGCGGCCGGAAGCAGCATCATTGATGAAAACTTCCTTCGAACGGAAAACCTGGCCATCAGGTAAATCCGCTTTTTTGATTTCTCCTGCCGTGACATATTCCCATGTGGTTCTAATCTGGGTAACGTCAGTGATTTTAATGGAACGGTTTCGCCGAATGCCCAGATAAATATTGGCAAGCGAGCGGAAGCGCATGGGCGTTTTCTCTTTTTTCAGCGCACTCATCACCGCACTATAAAGTTCTCTGCGCGTGCTTCTAACGCCCTCAATTTCATTAGTGCTCATCAGCTCATTGACCAGCGTCTCTAAAAAGAACTGATCACTCGCGACATCAGGCAGTTCGCTAATCAGGCGCTTAATGGTCTCAGAGCGTTGCATCATCGAGATCGTCATTTTATAGATATCCGGCGTTAGAACGCAAAAAATCTGATGCGAGGCGATTGCCTTGTGGTCGCGTTCATTGGGACTCATCCATAAATTCGTTTTAACCGCGCTTTCTCCATTGATGCGGCGTTCATATTCTTCCGAAATGTTCAGTATACTTTGGCTGTAGCTCAGAACTCTCAACGTTTTGTATCCCATTGTTTCTCCTCCAAGAACATGACGTCAGGGGCGACTAAGGGGGTAAAGGTCAAAATATTTATGCCGGAAACGGCCAAAACTTGAAGAAATATTTTCAAGAATGAGCATAACCGATTCGCTGCAAGTTTGCCAATTTAAAAATCCCCATTATCGCTACCCATCAAGGCCCGCCTGCAACGCCTGCCTTACTTGTGATACGGACTGCCAATATTAATCATAAACGCCCGATAAATCTGCTCCATCAACACCAGGCGCATCAACTGGTGCGGCATGGTTAGTTTGCCAAAACTTAACGTATCGTTCGCCCGCTTCATAACGGCTGGCGACAGACCAAGCGAGCCGCCGATGACGAACGTAATATCTGAGTGACCATACGTCCCCAGGTCGGCGATTTCTTTGGCGAAAACTTCAGATGGGCGTTGTTTGCCTTCAATCGCTAAAGCAATGACCCACTCTTTGTCCTTGATTTTGGCTAAAATGCGCTTGCCTTCTTTGTCCTTAACCGCCGCCATCTCGGCTTCGGACAGATTTTCCGGCGCTTTTTCGTCTGCCACTTCGACAATGTTGACTTTGGCGAACTTATCCATGCGCTTTAAATATTCCGCAATGCCTTCACGAAAATACTTTTCTTTTAACTTACCGACACCGATGATTTTAATATTCACACTGCTCGATACTCCTGTCGTTTACAACTTGTCACAACCATGTTCGATTTTAAGTATACCAGACGTTCTGTCAGGTTTAGCTATTGTCATCGTTCGGTTTTTGGCGCAAAATAGACGGGTTGAGTTTTTTCAAATGAGGTAAATTGATGATTGTTATTCGGCGTCTGATCAGAGATCGGGTCCTGCAGATCACCGGCTTATTGGTCGTCATAAGTTTATTCATCGGCCGGCCTAAAATAAGTGACATAAGTTTTGCCACATTATGGTCCATTCTTGCCATGATGACGGTGATTCAAATCTTCGAACACCTACATATTCTTGATTACTGGGCTTATCGGCTAACATCCCGGGCAAAAAACACACGCCAGTTAGCGTGGTGGTTTATTTTTCTTGCCATTTTTGCCAGTATGTTTCTTTCTAATGACGTCACGGTTTTAACGTTAATTCCGTTATATCTGCGGGTAGCTAAGAAATATCAGTTGCCGGAAATTCTGCCAGTCACCTTAATCGGGCTGGCAGCTAATTTTGGGAGTGCCTTCACGCCGTTTGGCAACACCCACAACATTTTCCTGATGCATCAATTCCAGATTAATCTACGCCAATTTTTCAGCTGGTCAATGCCGCTTTTAGCCTGCAGTTTCCTAGTTTTGGTGGTGCTAAGCCTTTTTTTGCATAATGTCCCGGTGCCCAACGTACCCACTGAACATATTCATATTCAGGTTCGGCCGACGATTTTTGCCATAGTTGTAGCGTGCGTGGTTTTCGCGGGCGTTATCGGCATCGTGCCTGCCTGGGTCGGCGCGGTGTTGGCAATTCTGCTATCGGTTGCGCTCGATCCAAAAGACATGAAAGAAGTGGATTACGCCGTTGTCCTAACCTTCGCTGGTTTTTTCGTGATTGTCAGCGTCGTTGGGCAGATTCCGTGGGTGACCCATTTTATTGCCAGCCTGGAAAATTCCGAGGATTCGGTTTACTTAAGCGGTGTCTTGACGAGCCAGGTGATTTCCAACGTTCCGGCCACTGTTTTGTTGGCCCGGTTTACCGGTTATGTTGAAGCGCTATTTTATGGTTCCAACATTGGCGGTGTCGGCACGTTGGTCGGTTCGATGGCGAATTTGCTGGTTTTCAAACAATATCTGGTTTATGGCAGTCGCCCGCATGCACGCTTCTTTCTCGGCTTCACGATTTTCAACTTGATTGCGCTGGTGATTTTAGGGTGTGCCGGTTACTGGTTAACCATCCGCTAATCATCGTAAAATAAAAACAAAACGGAGGTGGGGTGCTTGAAACTCACAATCACAGATGTCGCCGAAAAAGCCGGCGTGTCCAAGGCAACGATTTCCCGCTATTTGAATGGCCGCTTCGAGCATATGTCAGCGACCACCAAGGCACACATCGCCGCGGTGATTGCGGAGCTTAACTACACGCCAAGCCCCCAAGCCAGTTCGCTGAAAACCAATCGCAGCCACTTGATCGGCGTGGTGGTGGCCGACATTTCCAATATTTATTCGACTTTACTCATTAGCGGCATCAACAAGGTCACCCAGCAGTCAATGGACCAGATTTTGATCAACGATGCAGCCAACGATCTGAAAAGCGAAGCAAAAGCGCTCGAAATGCTGCTGAGTATGAATGTGGACGGGATTATCATGCAGCCGCTGAGTCCTGTGGCGCATCACTACGACCTGATTCGAGACAGCCAGACGCCCATGGTACTAGTTGACCGGATAACCCGACCGCTCACTTGGCCAACTGTCACGGCCGACGACTACCGATCGACCGCGAAACTGGCGCAGGCCATTCTTAACAGCCATTATGAAGACATATTGATCCTCATCAACCCGATCGCCCAGATTTCCACCCGGCAATCGCGGTATCAAGCGTTTGTGGATACGTTCAAAAAGACGCCGACCACGGTTACTTTATTGGAAACAGACAACGACAGCATCACGCCACTTGCCAACTGGATCACAGCACATCCCCAGAAGCATCCGCTCATTTTTGCCGGCAATGGCCGCTTGTTAATGGCAACGTTACGCTGGCTGCATGACAAAGGGTTGCGGATCCCGCAAGACGTTGCGCTCAGCGGCTATGACGACTGGGATTGGGCTGAATTAGTGACACCGGGCATCTCCGCCGTTTCACAACACCCTGATGTCATCGGTCAAACCGCAGCTGAACTACTCGCTCAGCAGATTGCTGGCGAACCGGTTGCGGTCCAGCGCATGGAAATTCCAGCCGATGTCCGAATTCGCTCATCATTTTGATTCCAAAAATGGATACCAAAGCTAAATCGCTTCTAGAGATGAATAAAATCTCTGGAGGCGATTTTTGCGTCCTTAAGCCGTGCGACCTTGGCCGCATTTTTCAATCAAAACAAAACGAGCATTTTACTTGACCATAATTGTAAGCGCTTGTATAGTGACAATGTGCTTTTAGGAAACCGGTTTCCCTATTGAATCGAGTTTAACTTTCTGTTCGTCATACCATGCTCCTTGGCGCAAAGGAGCAACTCGCTCACTTTTTAGGAGGTTGTAACCATGTTAGCACCAATCGTTGCTAATCTTTTATTGCTCGCTTCCGAATGGCAGGCCGGCCAATCACAAGCTGACCTCGTGTCAAAGTTGGTCAACTTGGGCTTTTCGACTATTGAAGTCAGACGGGAATATTTTCGCGATATTTCCCGAGAACTGCCGCAAATAGCCGAACTTGCCAAGAATCAACAGCTGAAACTTTTCTACAGTGTTCCTGATGAAATTTTTATTGCTAAAGGTCAGGTTAATCCAAAGCTTCAGGGTTATTTGGATGAAGCAAAAGTCATGGGCGTGACCAAGATCAAGTGGAATATTGGCGCTTTTGCCGAGTTCTCCGGTGATCTTGCCAGTGCCTTGCTTCCGCTCACCCAGCAAGGAATTGAAATCAATATCGAAAATGATCAAACTACCACGAGTGGCCGCTTACAACCGATTTTGACATTTCTGCAAGCCGTCACGGCCGCCAATGTTCCGATCGGCTATGTGTACGATCTAGGTAACTGGCCTTTTGTCGGTGAAGATCCGTTGAAGGCTGCGACCGCGCTGCGTCAATATACACGGTACATCCATGTTAAAGACGACCTGACTGGCGGCGAAAAACCAGTCACCGTCCCGTTGGATCAAGGGGATCTGCCTTGGCGCGACATTTTGGCCATTTTGCCCGACACAGTACCCATCGCATTGGAATATCCGACCGCACATCACGGCGTCATCTTAGCAGGTAAAAAGCTCCTGCAGGATGAGCTAGGGGGTCTCACACATGAATAACCAACGACTGCAAATTGACCCGGAAAAATTTGCCCTGAATTTCATCAACTCACTCAATATTCAGGTATCTCCGGAAAAAGTGGACATCGAAGCAGCCAGCAAAGAGGCTTTAGCTGCGTATTTGTCGGCGTTTTATCTTGCTGAGCGGTTTAACTCGACGGAAAATAAGTTCTTTGAGGATCCCGATCAAAACGGCATCCGTTCCAGTTACCAACGCATTTTAAGCGAGTTGAACAAGTATTAAGGGGGCCTTCACATGGGGAGTCTAATTACCGGTATTTTACTTGTTTTGACTTTTGTTTTATTCATTATGTTTGCGATGCGCGGCGGCAACTTAACAGTCGGTTTCTTCGTGATGGCGATTGTGTGGACCATCATTGGATTGATACCGTTAAACGTCGCGATTAAGGAAATTTTCACCGATCCCGTGTTGAATTACGGCAAAACCGCTTTGTATATCATTCTCGGTTCCTGGTTTGGCCGCGTGCTGGTGGATACTGGCATTGCCGGTTCCATCAGTCGCCGCACCCAAAGCGTCGGGAGCAAGGCGCCCGTGATCGCCACCATTTTAATTGCCATTATCACCGCCTTGATTTTCTCAAGTGCGTATGGTGTAGGCTCGGCAATCGCGGTCGGAGTCATTCTTTTCCCGATCATGTTCTCCATGGGTGTCCCTAAAAATGTTGCCGTCTCCATTTTCACGTTGTCGATCGGCGCGGCCATGTATATTAATCCGGTTTTGTTTAACCAATTCACTGTTTTCTTCAAAGGCGTTGCCTGGGGGGATCATTATCTACGCTTCGGCTTTGTCGCCATGGCTATTCAGATGCTGGTCGTCATCGCCATGATCCTTTTCTATGGCCGAAAAATCAGGAACGGCAAGCCTTTCGTTGTCGAGTCAGAGACGCCGGAAACAAGCGTGCCGCCTGATGTCAATCCGATCACGTACTTGCTGCCGGTGTTGCCAGTGGCCATGAGTATTTTCTTCAAATGGGATGCCATTCCAGCGTTGTTGCTGGCCACGATCCTGGCGTTTGCGATGACCGGCAATATGAAGTCTTACGTTCATTTTGTCCAGATGATGAATACGACGACCAAAACAGCCATTGGTGATATTGCGGGCTTGCTGATCATGTTACTGGTCTTGACCATGTTTCAAAGCGCGGCAGTTCACACCATGGGCCAATTCACGACGGTTTTCAAACACATCATCCCTGATAACCGCTTGTTGATGGTGTTCATCATGATCGTCATCGCACCGCTGTCCTACTTCCGCGGGCCATTAATGCTTTATGGCGCCGGGGCAGCAACGGCGGCGATCTTTACCGCCACTGGTTTATTCCCGCCTTACTTCTTATATGGCTTGCTCGTGGTTCCGACCATGATGGCGGTGTCAGCCGACATCACCCAGTCCTGGAATCTTTGGTCGGTTGAATATGCCAAGCTTGATACCAAAACGTTTCTATTGACCGGGCTGCCTTGGGCTTGGATTGCCACGATTCTGAATTTGTTGGCGGCTTATGTGTTGTTGTAATGTCTCGATAATGCGCTCGCCAGCGCAGAAGCCTGCGTGTAAGGGCCTTGGTCGCAATGGCCTAAACCCGGGCCATCACACCCAAGGCCGCTTACACTCCGGCTTCTAACCGCGCTGGCTCACGCTCACTTAAAGAGGGGGAACCTATCATGTCAGAATTTCTTACCATCGGAGAACCAATTGCGCTTTTTGCTTCACAGGATACGGATCAATCGCTAAAGGACGCCTTGAATTTCAGGAAGTACCTGGCCGGGGCCGAAGTGAATGTTGCTGTAGGGGTGTCGCGTTTAGGTCATTCCGCACAATATATCACGCGGCTAGGCGAAGATCCGTTTGGCGATTTCATTAAGGACCAGTTGCGTGAAAATCATGTCCAAACCGATTATATTGATAGTACGCCTGATTATTGGACCGCGTTCCAGCTTAAAAACAAGGTTTCAACCGGCGATCCGGATATTTTCTATTTTCGGCGCGGTTCTGCTGCCGCGCACTTTGATGCCAAAATGCTGGATCGCATTGATTTTTCGGATGTGAAATTTGCCCATCTTTCCGGCATTTTCCCAGCGATTTCGGAACAGGCACTGGCCGCTTTTCGGCACTTGATTGACTTGCTTCACGAACACAACATCCGTACCACTTTTGATCCAAACTTACGCCCGCAGCTGTGGTCGAGTCCGGAAAAAATGGCAGCGACACTGAATGAGCTTGCAAAAGAAGCCGAAATTATTTTGCCAGGCGATAATGAAGGGGAACTGTTGGTTGGCTCCCGCGATCCGGAAACGATTGCTGATTTTTACCTTAATCAAAGCGAACGGACGCAAACCGTTGTTGTTAAAGTGGGTCCTAAAGGCGCGTATGTTAAGAATAAAAACGAAGCAGGCTACTGGGTGAAAGGCTTTAAGGTGGCGCAGGTTGTTGATACGGTTGGTGCCGGTGACGGTTTTGCTTTGGGGTTGATTACCGCCTTAATGGAAGGCAAGTCCCAACGTGATGCGGTCGTCCGCGCAAACGCCATTGGTGCGTTTGCGGTTCAGGCGCCAGGCGACAATGACGGTTATCCGACGCCGGAGCAACTGCAGGCGTTCTTAGACAAAAATCTTGCTGTGACGGGAGACGAGTTTTGATGAAACTACAGGTGGCAATTGATCGCGTACCCTTAGCCGATGCGGTGGCGTTGGCCAAACAATTGGACGGAAAAGTCGCGATTATCGAAATGGGTACCAGTTTGGTAAAAGATGATGGTTTGGCCGGTTTTCGAGCCATGCGTGCAGCCATTCATACCTCGCAGTTACTCATTGATTTAAAGACCATTGATGAAGGCGGCTACGAGTTCAAACAAGGCTTTGCTGCGGGTGCCGATATCTTAACCGTGATGGGCGCGGCATCACTGGCAACTTTGCAAACAACAGCGGCAGCGACAGAAACGGCTAAAAAGGAAATGATGATTGACTTGATGGAGGTCGACGCCGCCAAACAGCAGGCCGTCAGCATTTTCCCTGATGCCATTTACGCCTTGCACCACAGCACCGATCGGCAAGACCACCTTGATCCAACCGCAACAGTGGCGGATTTTCATAACGCATTTCCGCAACTCAAGCGACTGGCAATTGCTGGCGGCATTGATTTAGCCGGAGCAACCGCCTTGGCCGCACAAGGGTTAACCGAAATCGCCATTGTCGGCAGCGCCATCACCAAGGCCGCCGATCCAGTCTCAACGGCACAACAATTTATGGAGGCAATTAGCGCATGAAAGTCATTCCGGATATTATGACAGAAATCAATCAAGTCATGGCACTGGTCGATGAACGGCAACTGGATGCAGCGATGCCGTATCTGACCAAAGATAAGCGCATCTTCGTCATCGGTGCCGGCCGCAGCGGTTTTCAGGCAAAAGGCTTCGCGATGCGCCTCATGCATATTGGCTACACCGATTATGTGATGGGCGAAACGATTACGCCGTCCATTCAAAAAGGCGATACTTGGGTGGCGATTTCCGGTTCAGGTACGACCAAAAGTATCGTGGCAGACACCGAAGCGGCTAAAAAGCTCGGCCTGAACATCGTGGCTTTCACCAGCGCCGCCGAATCACCACTGGCCAAACTCGCTGATGCGGTGGTCATTGTTCCCGGCGCAACCAAAACCGGTGCCGGTGTTAAATCAATTCAGCTGCTATCGACATTATTCGACCAGACTGTGCACATCACCTTAGATGCGCTCACATTGAAGCTAGCAAAACGCGACGACACCAGCAATGCCGATGCATTACACGAACACGTTAACGTTGAATAAACGTTAACCGTTCCAAAACAAAGCTTTTATTTCGCATATTGTTTAAAAAGGCACTAAAATTGCGCGATTCATGTGGCAATTTCAGTGCCTTTTTCGGCTTATAAATCCCGCTGCAGCAGACATGTATTCGTTTTCATTGCTTTTCTACCGGAACGTGCTAAAATTAAACTTTGCTAAAGGCATGACGTACTTTTAAACAAAACTTTGATAACTGGAAGCTGCCAGCCAATGATGTTTAGGCATTATGCTGATGCAATTAGAGGCCGTGACAGGCTTCCATTTAAACTTTTTACCGCACATTAACGCGTTCGCAGTCGCAAAAATTGGAGTGTAAGAGTCTCGGTCGCAATGGCCAAGGTAACGACACTCTGATTTATAAGCGCTCCTGCTTACGCTTACCAGGAGGAACCATTCTATGAAGCGCAGGACGTTGTTCTCGATCATCGTCGTCACGCTAGTCGCAGGTTGTTTAACGCTATTTTACGGCGCGCACAGTACTTGGACCGACACACAGTCAGCACACGCCGTTCAAGCGGCTACCAAACAAGTCGACACGCTCTTCAAAGATTCATCGCATCAACTACCTGCCGCACAACTAAGCCAAGAAAAGATTGACGCTGCTAAAACCAGCTTACAAGCAGCCCGTCGTAAGATCACGGAGCCGGAACAAGCCAATCAAATTGCCAGCGCTCAAGCAGATTTGGATGCTGCCGAGCAAATGCTAACCGTTAAAAATGCAATCGCCCAAAAGCCGATCAAGCCATCTCAACTAAAAACGTTAACGATTGAGTCGCAGCAAGCTTTAGCCAAGCTTGCCAAACAAAAACCCACATTTGTTCAGATTTATCAAAAACAAGTGGCACGACTTTCCGACCAAGAGGCAGCTGTCAATAAAGTCGCCAGTCTATTTAGTGACGCCGATTTTCAAGATCCAAAGCCTGGCTTGAGTAGGTCACAAGTTCAAGCCGCCTTGGCAGCTCTCAAACATATTGATAACCCACAGCTTGCCGATCAAATGATGCCAGCCATTGCGACCGCCCAACAGGCAGCCGCAGATGACACTTCCAGCGCAGAAGCAAGTGTTTCGTCTCCAACTGCACCAAGTTCTGCATCAAGCGGCCCTCAATCATCTACTACGACCAGTCAATCAACATCTTCCGCTTCAACTACCAGCAGTGAATTTAACCAAAGCCAGCAGGAGTCAAGTAGCTCATCATCCTCAAGTTTTGCTGGAGCATCAAGTTCACAAGGTTGAGCGCCAATGTACCATTAAACCAGACATTTAAAACGGCTTCGATCTTCCACAAAGTATAAGGAGGATCGAAGCCGTTTATTTTGAATTCTTCTCGCATCACCGATTTGCTTGAAAAAATATATCACCACATCGCCGTTCTAGCATTCGAACTGGTCCGCAGCTAGGGCGGTTCTAATGTCACACATTTAGACTGTGAAACTAAGTATCATCGAAACTCACCATTCAACTCATGGTGCACCGAGTTTTCAGAAAAACGAACACCGCATTATCTTCTTGCTTTTCTGCGACGATCCGATTTTTCTGGCTTTAATTCAATTTTCGCCAGTGCTACTTCGGATGGCGCTAGTGCTTAAAAAATAGCCCGCCAATCGAAGTGCGCTTTACATTTTTTGTTTTTTAAACCTATTCAAGTATCTGCTGGCAAATAACTTATGAAGTTTGACGCCTGCAGTGGGGTTAGCATTGTCAATATCCGTGTACATAGCCTTAGTAACCTTATCTAACAATTCTGTTAATTGGCTTAACTCATCATCAGAAAGCGCCCTCAAAAATGTTGGCACTTCACGCGCGGCGTTTTCAATTGTTTCTCGGCCTGCTGAGGTAAGACTAACCAGTTTGACCCGCTTATCACGGGGCGAACTGTCTAACGTAACTAGCCCACGAGAAACAAGTTTATAAACAAATTCGTTAACAGATTGAGGTGACATGGCGAGACGATTCGCCAATTGACGCTGTGATAAGCGATCCTCATCAGCCAAAACCAATAAAACCTTGCCTTGACCCTCAACTGTCAAGTGTGGACGAGGTTGCTTAATGATATCATCATAAATTTTACTAAGCTGCTCATATTCAGCTAATTTGCCTGCAGCCAACGCCGCCTTAGGTTCACTTGGCAATATTCATCACTCATTTCTTTTTTAGTATACAACTTTCGACAAACTAATTGAAAGTTTCCCTTGACGTTTATGTCAGGGGGCCTTATATTCTTGTTAGTCAGGGTACCTGACTAAGGAGGGATCTTTTTTGAAAACTGAAAATGCAATCAAAGTTACGAATATCAAGAAGTCTTATGGAAAAAAGCCAGTCGTACAGGGCGTCTCCTTCAACGTAAAAAAAAGGGGAAATATTTGGCTTGCTTGGCCCAAATGGCGCTGGGAAAACGACGACTTTAAAAGTGATAACCACCTTACTACGACAAGATGAAGGTACGGTGCTTGTGAACGGGTTCAATACCTTAACCCAAGGTCGAAAAGTACGCCAACAGTTTAGTATAACAGGACAAACGGCAGCAATTGATGAAGAACTGAGTGCACGTGAAAATCTGCTAATCTTTGGAAGGCTAAATGGCCTAACGGGTGCAGAGGCTCAAACACGAGCCAACGAATTATTATTGGACTTCGACTTATCAAACTCTGCAGATCAAGCACTAGCGACCTTTTCCGGTGGTATGCGCCGCCGTCTAGATTTAGCTATCAGCTTAATTGGCCGCCCATCTATTCTTTTTCTGGACGAACCGACGACTGGTTTAGATCCGCGGACACGTAAGCAAATGTGGCAAGCGATTCAAAAATTAGTCTCTAGAGGAACAACGGTTTTGCTAACAACGCAGTATCTAGAGGAAGCTGATAGTTTAGCGGACCGAATCGCCCTTATTGATCATGGACGGATGATAACGGTAGGAACGCCCAGCGAATTAAAGCAGCAAATAGGTGGTATGCAGATGCGCGTAGAAATTACAAATCGACAGAAACTTTCACAAGCTGAAGCGATTATTAAAGACGTCCTATCACTACCTGTCAGCATAGATGACCGCGTTTTGACCACGTTGCTTGACAATATCAAACTTCAACAAGTCCCACAAGTATTAGCTCAACTACAAAAAATGAGGATTTCTTACACGAACCTTACAATTGGAACACCCTCACTAGACGATGTTTTTATGAAGTTAACTGTCGGAAAAAACTAAGGAGAGCCTAGCATGAATTTAGTTAAAAACCAAAATAATATCGTTCATGATATTCTCACTATGACACATCGTAACCTGCTTAAAACTTGGCACAATCCAGATAACGTTAGCGATGTCATTATTCAGCCAATAATTTTCACATTATTATTTGGCTATTTGTTCGGAGGTGCAATTGCAGGAAGTGTTCAGGCTTATTTGCCGATGCTTTCGTCTGGAATTTTGGTTCAAAGCGTGTTAAATGCCGCTTCAGGATCTGGACAACAATTGCGTGATGACATTAACTCGGGGATTTTTGACCGATTTAAAACCTTACCGATTTCGCCAATTGTTCCTTTGGCCGGCCAATTAGTCGGTGACATTTTCCGGCTTTTTCTTTCTGGAATAGCGTCACTAACAACTGCCTTTTTGATGGGGTGGCGACCAGCAGTTGGTTTTTCGTCAATTTTAGAGGCCCTATTGCTAGCTGTTTTCATTGGATGGGCCATCTCATGGATTTTTGCTTTAGTAGGTCTATTAGCTAAGAATGCTGAATTAATCGGAAGTTTGTCGATGATTATAATTTTAGTCTTGTCATTTTTATCTAATGCTTTCATTCCTACTAAAACACTGCCGAGTTCCATTCAACTTTTCGTTAAGATAAATCCCGTCAGCTCGACTGTCACCGCAATCAGAGCAATCTTAAGGACCGGTATTTGGAATGGTGAAGCGATTATGGTGCTTGTCAGTGGTGGAATTATCGTTTTAATATTTTTGCCGTTAACCATATTTGTTTACCAGCGAAGGGATTAATGCACGAAAAAGATGGTTTTGTTGGTTACTATGCAACATCTAATGGGATCACCGTTGTTGTTTGACCAAAAAAATACGCAACCAAAACAATCGTTGAATTCAGTTAGTAAACCCCTTATATTACAAGTATATTAATGTGTAACAAAAAGGGCTTAAATCGTGACCTGTTTGCAATGCTCTTGTTAAGTCCAGCCCGTACCATTAGGTTATTGGAGGTGGCATCAATGAAGCAGAAACATACTTTCCAAATCCTGGTCGGTACCTTGATTGCTGGGTACGTAACCGTTTTTTACGGGATGCGGAGTACCATCGATACCTCATTTGCGCAACATGCCGTCCAGGCGGCAACGCAACAGACCAATCAACTATACACATCCGCAAGGCGAACTTTTCCCGCTAAACATTTGTCCAGAAACATAGTGACTGCAGTGCAGAAGAAGTTGCAACAACTGGCTCACAATGTTGATGATCATAAACAAAAGCAGACCATTTTAAAAGATAAGCAGGATGCCGATGCTGCCAGTTATATGCTGACCATTGAACAAACGACGAAGGCTCAAAGCAGCAATCTTGCCCAAACAGCCGAAGATGGTTCCCAGGCTTATAAAGCTTACAAGGCCATTGCCTCGTCTAAGCCAGAATTTGCCGCCGACTATCAGCAATCGGTTAACCAACTTTACAAGAAAGCGCTGGCGATCTCGCAGATTCAAAAACTTTATACGGATCGAAACCTGCAACATCCAAAGGCGAACCTCAGTAGTAGTCGTGTCGACCTTGCCGTTAACGCGGTTGAAAACGTCGAAAATCAGAACTTTGCCAAGAATGTTTTGCCACTAGTTCAAGTTGCTCGGAAATCACAGACAAGCAACGATTCAAGCGTCGCGATGGTTAACCCGAACTCAAGCGATCAAAATGGCCAAAAACAAGAAACAGCAACGACTAACAACTCGGAACCGGCTAGCGGCGTTGGCAAAAAAGATGATACGCCAACCAAGCAGACGCCAGGCAGCAGTGACACTCAGCCTGATCATAACCAAGCTGCGCAGTCGTCCTCTGCAACGACTAACGGTAACGGCCCGTCAAACACACCAGACAACCAAAATCAACCATCTTCAAGCCCAGCCGCATCAAGCAGTCTTGAGCCAATGACAACAGTTCTCAGCGGTGGTTTGTATAAGACTTACGATGACGCCGTAGCAGCCATTAAAGTGCAAGGCAAGTCCGTCGATGATATGACCGTGAAATCAGTAACCATGAGTGACGGTTCGTACCAGTGGACATGGGGACCAAGTGGCGACAGCGGAAACAGTAATAAAAGTTCTTCCATAAGCACAAGTAGTTTGGCGCCTGCTGCAACGCCAAGTACTGACAATGCGCAACCATCATCTCAAACCAAGCAGCCATGATGCTGACCATCGTCTTAAAAAAGGCTGGTGTCCTCAAATGAGGGCTCCAGCTTTTTTTGCCTAATGTAACGATGAATCAGACTTAGACCGCCATCTTTGCCCCAGACTTTTCCCAGCGATCACATCACGAATCTCTCATTACGTCTGTTATGATTGAGACAGCTAACATGACGTCAAAAAGACAAGGAGGCCGCTCTTCTCATGCCAACCATCTTCAATGGAATTCCCTGGTATGATCAACACCAGCAAGCTGTGAATGTTTCTGGTGGCTGTTTGATTCAGGAAAATGGCAAATACTATCTTTTTGGTGAATACCACCAAGCGGCATCTATTGAATTTGCCGGATTTTCGCGGTATGTATCGTCTGACTTAGAGCACTGGGAATTCACCGGCCTCGCCTTGCCGCTTCAGCCTTCAGGGTTACTAGAGCCGCATCGCATTGGTGATCGGGTTAAGGTTGTTCGGGCGCAAACCGGTCAATATATTATGCTCATGCACACCGATGATGAACGTTACTTTGATCCGGTGATTGCTTATGCGACCGCTGACCGCCTAACCGATACGTTCACTTTTAGAGGGCCGCTGCTCTTCAACGATCAGCCCATTCGCATGTGGCATATTGGTAGTTTTACCGACAATGACGGTACGAATTATCTGCTGACGCATGAAGGTGATATCTACCGTTTAGCCACTGACGGTACCACCGCTGAGACCAAAATCATCAGCAACCTCGCACCTGGCACTGAAGCCCCGGCAATGTTTCGTTTTCACAATCACTATTTTTTCTTGGCATCGCAAAAAACCAGCTGGGACCACAATGATAATGTTTATTTCACAGCCGACCAATTCGACCAATTGACCGGCCCGTGGACGCCGCACGGCCAATCAGGAAAATGGTCGCACCTTGACCTGCTGACAAACCGCAAAATGTGGTGTAGAAGAACAGTAACCATGCACCAACCAGTCCTTGCATGGAAATACTGAACATCGAAAAAACACCGAATCCTAGTGACCGGCCGACACCGATCTTTTTGCCACGCGAATGGTAAATTTTCTTCGAGGCGAATTCGTCCCAACCATCGTGGACAACGGTTTTTTTATTTTCCATTGTTTTTTCCTCTTTCACACTTTCAATTCATTATTTTTCATCAATTAACTGTTCGCGTAATTTCTTGGCAATCTGATCATCTGAAAGCGCCAGATGGGTATTCGACAATAACATAACCCGTGCGTCTGCCGGTTCCATCAAGTACTTGCGTTCCCATTGATCTTCATCCGGACCATCGCCTAACACACATAGGCTCCTGCGCCGGGGAGCGCGTTATAGAACACGAAAGTAAAACCCCCAATTGCCCCAAATAGAACATTCTCCAATGAGCCACCACCTTCTGTGCGCCCCATTCACAACACAAAAAAGCCAACCAGCCCCACGAAAAACTCGCAAAACCAATTGGCTTATCAAACTGCATACATCATGCATGCAGCGCCATCTTATTCTCTTTTAAACCACCGCTAAGCCCGAGCCTCTGCCCGAACCGGATCGACCAACGCCTGCCGATGCAAGCCATTCCGAGCGCGCAATGCATACAGAATCGTCACCGTATCGACAACTTCCTGCAACATCGCGCCTATGATCGTCGGGATGACCCCGAAGCTGGCAATGAGCATTAAGCCAGTACAAATCGCAATCCCGATCAGCACGGACTGCTTGGCAATGACCATCGTCTCTTTGGCAATTAACGTGGCCGCAGCGACCTTGGCTAAGTCATCACGCAACACAACAGCATCAGCTGATTCGCTGGCCGCCGTTGCGCCATGCGCGCCCATGGCAATGCCGACATCGGCAATCGCCAGCGAAGGGGCATCGTTAACGCCATCGCCAACCATCACAACTGGCCGGCCATTCTTAGGCAAATTGTCCAACACTTCAATTTTCTGTTGTGGCAACTGCTCTGCGTATACCTGGTCAATCCCGACTTCTTCAGCAACCTTGTCAGCAATCGACTGTTGGTCACCGGAAATCATGATCAAGTTCGCATCATTCAATTCATGCAGCTTAGCCATTGTTTCCTTAGCTTCCGGCCGAATCTGATCGGAAAAGGTAATGGCACCGGCATACTTGCCGTCAACATTGACATAAACCGCCGTCGTATTGATGGTGTCCGTCGTCCCGGCAAATTCCGCCTTACCGACTTTAACCTTATGCCCATCAACCGTCGCATTCACCCCGAAACTGGTTGCTTCAGAAACTTCAGTCGCTGGCAAGCGATCGGCTACCGGTACAGCATCGGTTAAGGACCGCGCCAAAATATGCGTTGACTGGCCTTCTGCGCTCGCTGCTAAGTTCAGCAGCTCATCTTGCGTAAAACCAGGTTGCGGCAAAATAGCAGCCACTTTTAAAATACCGCGCGTCACGGTGCCGGTTTTGTCAAACGCAAACGTCCGGGCATCGCTTAGCTTTTCAAGCGTGGTACCAGACTTCACGATAATCCCGTTACGACTATTGCGGCTCATGCCAGAAACCATCGCAATCGGCGCCGCCAGAATCAATGGACAAGGTGAAGCGACAACCAACACTTGGGCAAAGCGAACCGGATCACCAGATAGATACCAGCCCAAACCAGCAATAATATAAGCGATTAAAGTGAACGGAACTGCATAGCGATCGGCCATCCGAACAAAATGCGCTGGCCGCGCTTCGGATTCCTTAACCAGTTTGATAATCCCTTGATACTGACTATCTTCGGCACGCTGGGTAACTTTAACGGTCAATGCAGCGTCACCGTTAATTGTCCCGGACATGATGTCAGTACCTGCGTTTTTGGCAACTGGTTTGGATTCACCGGTTAAACTGGCTTCATCAACCAAACTCTCGCCTGCCAAAACCGTACCATCGACAGGAACAACTTCCCGCGGCTTAACCAAAATCGTTTCGCCGACTTGGACCGCATCAACATCAACGTCTTCAACGTGCCCATCAACCATCCGATGAGCCGTTGTCGGCGCGTTTTCCAGCAACTGTTTCAATTCACTGCTGGCTTTCGTCGCCGCAAAATCTTCCAACGCATCGCCACCGGTTAACATGAGCAAGACAATCATCGATGCCCAATACTGACCGACTGCCAACGTTGCGACAACCGCCGTAATGGCTAATAAATCAACGCCAAAGTTACCGGACCGAATTGTTTTCACCATGCCCGCGAACATAATCAAAGCGATGATCGACCCCATCACCGTGATGAGCCCTTGAGCAATCAATGGCTGTTTTAATACGAACGCAAAGACCAGCGCAACGGCACTGACAACGAGCACCATCATTAACTGCCAGTTCTTTTTCATTGTTGCCACTCCCTTTTCCTAAGTACCCTAATTATAACCATTACAATCTAGAATTTCAACCTTTTTAGAACGAATATAATCTAGAACTGTAACGGTTTAAATTCAGCTTAAGCTAACTTGCTACGCGGTTCGCCTTTCGCATCGCATTCCATAGCCGCTTTAACAGCAATGATGTTCCCGGTTTATTTTTTGGCTCCCCTAATATTTACCTTCCATTATACGCTTTTGCAGGTAAAAGAATCGCGTATTTAAGCTTATTTGTGTATTAGTTTTACATGGAAATAGGAATGCTTCAAAAGAATCCTTTGCCAGTTGGCCTCTGGTCTGATCCATGCCGCTTCATTCAAAAAAATCCCCACCGGTTTCCCGATGAGAATCTTTAGTGTGACTTGTGTTGCTAGGCAAACAGATCCAATTTAGTCAATCGTGATCTGATGGTTTTCTATTTGCTCGCTTGTCATTTTAGGCAGATCAATCGTCAAGACGCCATCAGTGACTTTCGCGCTGATCTTGGCCTCGTCAACATTTGGCAACTGGTAGCTGCGGCTCATCCGGCCATAGCTGCGTTCAGACATCAGCAGGTTGCCTTTGTTGTCTGAATGATCGGCTTGCTCTTCATGCTTAACCGCGACACTGAGAACACCATGATCGTAACTCAAATTAATGTTTGGCTTCTCGATACCAGGTACATCCACCTTCACAACATATGACTTTTCATTTTCCTGAATATCCGTTTTCAGCAGGCGACTGGTGTCATCACTGCGACTCGGGGTTAAGCTGTCAAAGATATGCCGCCCTAAGTCATTAAAGAACGGATCATCCAACCAATCATTGCGACGCGTAAGATCATTAGCCATCATCGAAAACTTCCTTTCATTTTAATGAGCGTGAGCTGGCGTGCTTAAAAACTGCCGTATAAGTGTCCTCGGTCGTAATGACCAGATCTTAATCATTGTGACCGAGATCCGCAAAAGCAAGCTTCTGCGCCAGCGAACGAATTATCGTCATTGCTGTTTTCTTGGAACAACTTTAGTATAACACAAAAATTAGCACTCGTCATGTCCGAGTGCTAATTTTTTGTTTTTCTATTCTTTAGCTGAAACTCCCAGATCCGTCACCGGCTGCCTGCTAACTAGCAGATCTTACCGCCCAAGGATTTCATTTCTTCAGCCAAATTTTCATCCGTTTTAGGTTTTGCCGTCACATGGTTCAGCGTAACGGCCCCGTCCAAAATGCCGCTATCATCGCGCAAGGCTAACGAAGCATTCTTGAAATCAAGTGTCAGCCCGCTGCCAAAATAATCTGTTTCCGGATCACCGGTTGTCAGATGATAACCGGCATCGTTTTCAAGCGGCAACGCGTAATCTTGATCGTCCGTATCCGTCACGACAATTTGGTACTTATTGCCAATGGCACAGGAGCCGCCCAATTTAGAATATTTACTTGACCCATCGTCCAACGCTAGGAACAAATGTTGATCCTTAGTCACATGTTTTCCCAAATAAGACACTGCAGCTGGTTTGATCGTGATCTTCATGGTGGACCATCCTTTCAAATACATTGTGCACAATTCATTTACAACTTTTATCGTAGTCAGTTTCTTCCCCAAAGTCAAATTTCGGGTTTTTGCCAGTCAACAACAGGTTGTCCACACGGGTTATCCACATGTACATAAGTTGACACCCAAAATATAGTATGAAGATCTGAAACTGACACCAAATAGACGATTCAAAAAATTCAAGTCAAAAATTTTTAAAAAGCAATCATCCACAGTTTTTGATCGTTCGATTTCACAAACTTCAGCGCGCCAATCCCGCTCCACTAGCTGGGAACAAACGTTTTGTCACAAGTCAAAAAAGTTTATCCACAAGTTATCCCCAGATCGGTGGACAACTTAATCACACCCGAAAATCTTAGTTATGAACAGTATCCACAGAGTTATCCACAGGCTGAGCAGCACTTTTACAAAAAAGTTACCCACTCTTGACAAATCTTTTTCTTGAACTTTTCCACAGGTTATTCGCCAAACTTTCGTAAAAGTCTTTTGAAACCGTTTGCTACTAACTACGCAAATGAGTCGAAAAAATCCCCGATCAAGAAACGAACATGCTTGATCGGGGATCTGTTAGTTTAATTCTTTAAATCACTGGTAGTCTGGGTCAATTTCATTGAAACGGTTTGTTGTTGACCCTCACGATAGACCGTAAGCTTAATGGTATCGCCCACCTTGTGTTTATACAGTTGCGTGTGTAACTCAGCTATGTTGTTAACATTGACGCCATCCAGTGCGGTAATGACATCATACTTTTTGATTCCTGCTAACTTGGCACTGCTGCCGCTGGTAAAGCCGGCCACCACAACGCCACCGGTGATGCTAGATGGCAGTTTCAGAACAGATTTTTGCTGTGCGGCAGAGACAGTGGATAAGTCGCGCACCTCAATGCCAAGTGCCGGCCGAACAACTTTGCCGTTTTGCACAAGCTGATTGATGATTGACACCACTTCATCACTGGGAATTGCAAAGCCCATGCCTTCGATTGTGGCACCATCGGGACTGCTGCTGGAACTGCCCGATAGCTTCATCGAGTTAATGCCGATAACCTGACCGGCTAAGTTAATCAGCGGGCCGCCTGAGTTACCTGAGTTAATCGCTGCATCTGTCTGAATAACCGTCGCTTGACCGGTTGTATTGCCATCACTGTCAGTCACATTAATCGTTCGGCTCTTAGCACTGACAATCCCCTGAGTCACGCTGGTCGCGTACTGTGACCCCAGCGGCGAACCAATCGCCAAGACGGTCTGACCAGCCTCAATTTTACTCGAATCGCCGAAACTGGCGACGGTATTAACCTTGCTGCCATCAATCGTAAGAACCGCCAAGTCAGACGTTGGGTCAGTGCCGACCAATTTCGCCGTTAACTTGGTACCATCACTTAAAATGACCTCAAGTTTGTCCGAACCGCTAACCACGTGATTATTCGTGACAATGTAGGCTTTGCCATCTTTCTTTTGATAAATCACACCAGAACCTTCGCTGGCTTCTTCAAGACTTGATGAGCCCTTGCTTGAACTGCTGCTTTGGTCATCTTGGCCGAAGATAGCGCCAAGGCCGCCAAAAGTATCAAGACCATCACTATTACTTTCAGCTTTCTGCATATTCACAACGGAAACAACGGCACCTTTGACTTTGGCAAAAGCTTGCTCCGATGCACTACTTTGATTAACTGAGACATTTGATATTTTTGTCGTCCCTGCCTTACCGGAAGTATCGGTCACGCCCAGACTAGCATGATGGCTCATCGCCCAGTAGGCAGTTCCGCCACCAACACCGCCACCGATCAAAGCAGCAACAATTGCTACAATCGCAATCAGTTTCCAACCGCTATTCTTAGATTTCTTCGACCCCTGTTGCGGTTGCTGATTTTGCGGTGTTTCCTCAAAGTTATGACTTCCATTATCCATAACCTCTTCCTCCTTGTGGGCAATTCTAACTCACCCTGTTTACAATCATTATTGTAAGTGGCGATTTTGACGAAATTATGAACAACGTAGGGCTTTTTTTAAGTGAGCGTAAGCCAGCCCGGTTAGAAACCGGAACATAAGTGGCCTCGAGCCTAAATGGCTAATCTTTGCCATTTAGGCTCAAGGTCCTTACAAGAGACTTCTGAGCCGGGGAACGCGTTATAGTACACTTATGGCCCCCGCCAGAAAGAAAAAACGGCCAACCTGCAATCTCCTGATGCAAAAGTCGTCTGTTTTCTCTGCCTGCCAGTGTCCACAATGCTTTTCCAGCTATCTCAAACCACAAATAAAGGGTCAGCAATGGCCGGATCGGTGTCATAGAGATGAAAGTCGTGATCAACCGCGAGCCCTTGCTGCGCCAATAGCGAGGCGACGGTTAAATGTGCCAGCGGTTTGTTATTATTGTGCGGTGAAAGATGCCCTAGGTAAATCCGCTTGGTGCGCAATCCAATCACATCCATCAATGCATCCGCGCCGTCTTCATTGGACAAATGCCCCTGATCACTCAAAATCCGTTGTTTCAACGGCCACGGATAAGGCCCGGTTCGCAACATCTCAAGATCATGGTTGCATTCCATCACATACGCATCGGCATCGCGAATTGTCCCGGCCATCCGATCCGACACATAACCGGTATCTGTCAGGATCGTGAAGGTCTTGCCATCATGGTGGAACTGATAAAACTGTGGCGCTGCAGCATCATGCGAAACGCCAAAGCTTTCAACATCTAGATCGCCTAGAGTCAGCGTTGCCCCCATATCAAAAAGTCGCAACTGATCTGCGGGAATCTTGCCGACACTTTTCGGTAATGCTGCAAACGTCTTGGCATTGGCGTACACGCTAATTTGCGGATAACGTCGCGCCAAAACACCGACACCACGCACATGATCGCTATGCTCATGCGTGATGAAAACACTGTCCACATCGGTTAGATTCCGCCCAATACTTTGCATGAGCTTTTCAATTTTCTTGCCAGATAAGCCTGCATCAACCAACACCTTGTGACCAGGCGTTTCAATATAGGTTGCGTTGCCGGAACTGCTGCTTGCAAGGACACTGACACGCATCCCAAAATCTTCGCCCACGATCACACCATCTCCCAACTTTACCATTCGGCTGAGCCCCTTTTGGCTACCAACCGTTATCGCTTTATATTCTAGCACTAATTATCATTACGATTCTTCATAACCGTTCGGGTGATCGCATTGACACGTTTAACCGTCACATTACCGGTCGCTCGATTTTTAACACCGATATACCAAGCAGGCACGTAAACTGTGCTGCCCTTTGCATCAAGTAGATAGCTATAGGCTAAGTTAGTAGAAACAATCGCCGAATTGTTGGGAATGTCGTTGTCCCGATACAGCGTGATGACAGCGTCTTGCTCACTCATCAGACTCAGCCGATCTCGCAAAACACTCAGCTTAGCCAAGTAAGTTTGGGTATAGCTCACAAGACGATTATCGACGACATGTAAAGTCACCGCCGCACGCCGATCATAAATCAATCCGGCTTTGGGATGCTGAGCAAACACTATCCGTTCATCATTGGAAAGCGCTGGTGCATATTCGTACTCTTTGCCGTGATAGACGTTGTTTTTAACAAACGTTGCTAGCTGCTTTTGCTCCTGATGCTTCTTCAAGGTAATCGGCTCATCCAAGCTAGCCTGCAGTTCTTGATAGTCACCTTCGCTAATCGTCACCTGCTGCTTCACAAGTAAGCTCCGCGCCGGCGTCAACGCTGTGTTGGCTTGACTAGCAAGATAATCGCCTTGAGGAGTCTTTTTGCTTAAATGCGGCAATTTAATCTGATCACGGGTAATATCGGTGATCGTCGCCGCATCCCCGCTCTTAATCGTCGCCAGATCGACTTGCTGCGCTTGAAAAAAGCTAATCCCTAGAAAAATATTCAAGCCAACAAAGACAACCAGAAAGATCCATTCAATTCGTCGAAAATCCATTCAATTCACCTCCTGAGCGTGAGCCAGCCCGGTTAGAAACCGGAGTGTAAGCGGCCTTGGACGTGATAGCCCGGGCTTAGGCCATTGCGACCGAGGTCCTTACACGCAGGTTTCTGAACTGGCGAACGCGCTAATGCAAGCTAGCCCAAAATCACTGCGATGCCCCTGAATCACTCGAACTGCCAGCCGTATCATTGCTTGGGGTTGTCGTTTTGCTAGCAGCACTGGCAGAAGGCGCGTTGCTATGATTCACCCAGCTTTGATAATCTCGATACTCACCCTTGATCTCCACATAATAAGTCGGCTGCAGATCAACCACCTGCTGATCATTACTGCTGCCAGTCCACTGATAGCCAATCAAAATATCCGTAATCTGGCTTGTCCGGTAACCTGCCGCCGCTAACTGATTTAGGACGGTAGCGGTGGCCGGCAAGGTTTGCGCAGGCTGGTTCGTCGGAATCGGTACCGTCAAATTGGTATTGGAAAAGTTGATCTGCTCAGATGTCTGCGTGTACCGAACCGCCACATCACCTTTTTGATCGGCATTAAAGATCGGAAACCCTTGCGCATACGTTTTATAAATGATGGATCCACGACTTGGATCATATTGGAAATACCGCATACTGGACAGATTCGTCATCTGCAAGGCGCTGAGTCCTTTGAACGTCGCATGGAAGAAATTAGCCAAGCCATTATTAGGAAAAGTTGCCGCATAATTTTCAAACTCAATATCACCAGTCGTCGAATCGGCGGTCATACGGCGGGTCGATCCAGCCGTATAGAGCATACTGTCGCCAATTTCACGGGCATCCACATTGCTGGCCGTCTTAGATGGCATCAACAAGGACACGTAATAATTGGCACTTTGCTGATCCATCAGATAAGCATACGGCTGTAATTTAATCGGCTGGGTGAAAAAGGCAATCTCATTACCGTTCAGCCGTTTTTCTTCAATTGGAAAGGCCTTGATAGAGCGCCCTTTAATAAGGTTTTCTAACTGTTCGGTCGTCACATTCGTTAGCTTTGCTTCATAAACCGTCCGTGTTGCATCATTAATGAACGTCAGACGATTAGCGCCAGTCTCCAGATTCAGCAGAATGCGATTAAAATGAAAATCACTCACCTTTAAGTTTGGCTGTTTGTTGAAAAACCACAGTTCAAACTGTTTAAAACTCATCACGTCTTGGTAAATCAGCTGTAAACTGTCGTCCTGCTGCAAATAATTGTCATAATTAGTCAAAGAAATCTTGCCGACCGTTTTGATTTTCGTCATGCGCCAATTGGCCATAGCCTGCCGCACTTGGCGACCCATATTCGCGTTAGCCTCCATCAGCAACTGCTTCTGCCCGCCATGCGTGTAATAAACCTGATTCGGCAGATAAACAGTGCCTTCCAACTTTTTAACGTTTGGATCATTCTCGGTCGTCACTTGCACATTCGATGTATCGCGCCGTTCTTGCCGTGAAGGGTTTCGCCAAATCAGCGATGTAAAGATGAAGCTCAAAATGACCATGGCAATCAGGCTGACCCGCAAAATCCAATTACTAAGTTTCATCCCAGTCGTCCCCTCCGTCTGTGATCGGTTCGTAAGGTAATGAAATATAGAAGGTACTGCCGCGACCTTCTTGGGAATCAACCCAGATCCGGCCATGCAAGGTTTCGACAACTTCCTTGGAAATCGCTAGCCCTAAGCCAGTGCCGCCTTGTTTACGCGAGCGCGCTTTGTCCACCCGATAGAAGCGGTCGAAAATTTTGCCCAGATCCTGGCGCGGAATACCCAAGCCTTGGTCGCTGATGGACAAAATCACGTGGTCATGCGTCTGGAACAGTCGTGCAGTGATCACGCCACCATCCGGACTGTACTTGATCGCGTTATTCATAATGTTATCGATCACTTGCATAAACTTATCGGTATCAATTTCGACCCAAAGATCTTCGTCGGTAATTTCACGTTTAATCGAATAGCGTTTCTTATGGCCATCAGGTTGCGGCAGTGGCTGGGCAGTTCGCGCCTCACCAGTGTGTTCGTTGTCGGTCTTGAGCATCATGTCAAAACGATCCAGTACATAATTAAAGAACTCGTTGAGATTAACGGTTTCCAAATTAAACTTACTGGTTCCGGAATCCAGCCGGGACAAGCTCAGCAAGTCATTAATCATCCGAATCATGCGATCCGTTTCTTCTTGCGTCACATTTAGAAAACGCGGTGCCAACTTCGGATCTTTCCAAGCGCCGTCACTCAAAGCTTCAATATAACTGCGTACTGATGTCAGCGGTGTCCGCAACTCATGCGAAACGTTCGAGACAAATTCCTTACGATCGCGATCAATTTTTTGCTGTTCGGTAACATCATGCAAAACCGCAACCAAACCAGAAATAAAGCCGGTTTCGCGTTGAATCAGGCTAAAGTCGACTCGCAAAATCAGATCATGATCCAATTTTTTCGAAAAATCGAGTAACAATTCAGTTTGGTGCTCCAGCAAATCCCGTAAGGTGTAATCATTGGCAATGTTGAGTAGTTTCAAAATCGAGACACCGATGACGTCCTCATTTTTGGTATTAAGGAAGTTTAAGGCTGTCTGGTTAATGATAATGACATTGCCACGGCGATCAGTCGCAATCACGCCGTCGGTCATATGCGCCAGCACACTGTCCAAGCGCCGTCGTTCCGCCTCGGACGCTTCCTGTGCTTCTTCAACCCGGACACTCAGATTATTGACCGCAACCGCCAACTGACCGAGTTCGTCCCGACCATAAATGCGCACTTGCCCGGAATAGTCTCCGCGAGCCATGCGAATCGCTTGCTTTTTCATTTCGTCAATCGGTCGGGTAATTGCCCGGCTAATAACAATGGAAAGCAATGTGCCCAATAAACCGGCCACCAAACTGGAAATCAGGAAAATACCGACAATCTTATTAATGCTGTCATAAACCTGTTCCATGGATGCCGAAATCGCAATCGCACCAATGACCGAGTTGTTGTCTCCGGTCGCATTCGGATTCTTAATCGGGATCACTTTATAATAAGTCGAACCGGTTCGATCGCGATATTCATAGCCTTCATACTGCTGGCCAGAGTAAAGCGTATTTTTAATATTGGAATTGGCTGACTTCTGACCTACGTTGGTCTGAGCATTAATGTCACTGTCACCGCGAATCGTCCCTTTTGAATCCACCACTTGTAAGTCGGCTGAGTTGGCAATATCCGCTTGGCTCAGCGTGCTTTTGATGTCATCATTGGCATTATCCGTATCAGTGCGCAACAAATCCGCGGCCAGCTTATCCTGAATATAGCTGTCCACGTTCACACTTGTTTTAAACTGCTCGATATTTTGTTGCTCTAGGGTCTTCACAAAATAGGCCCCAATCATTTCCAACGTCACGACCAGCAAAAGAATAAAGACGATCGCGATTTTAAAATGAATCGACTGGAAGAAGCGAATCTTTTTATTCAACAGTGGTGCTCCTAATTATTCAGCATCAGGATTCCGCAAATAATAGCCGACGCCGCGCCGGGTCACCAGCCACTCCGGATGGGACGGATTATCCTCGATTTTTTCACGCAACCGCCGTACGGTAACATCAACTGTTCGGACATCACCAAAATAATCGTAACCCCAAACGGTTTGCAGTAAATGTTCTCGGGTCATGACCTGTCCCAAGTGGCGCGCCAAATAGTGCAGCAATTCAAACTCGCGGTGCGTCAGTTCGATATTTTCGCCACGTTTCGAAACCGTATAGGCATCCGGATGAATCGATAGATCACCGACTTGTAGTTCGCGATTGGCCTCATCCTCTTCATTATTAGCAGCACTTGATGCCGAGGTACGCCGCAAATTGGCTTTCACGCGCGCGACCAGCTCACGATTGGAAAATGGTTTGGTGACATAATCATCCGCGCCAAGCTCCAGTCCCAACACTTTATCAATTTCGGAATCCTTTGCGGTTAACATAATAATCGGTGTGTCATGTTCTTTACGAATTTGTCGTGCAACTTCAAGCCCATCAATTTTCGGTAACATCAGGTCAAGTAAAATCAAATCAGGTGATTCTGATTCAACTTTCTTTAAGGCTTCTTCGCCATCATAAGCGGTTACGACATCGTAACCTTCTTTATCCAAATTGAACTTGACGATATCAGAGATCGGCTTCTCATCGTCAACCACCAAGATTTTTTTCGCCATCTTAGGCCCTCCTTGGTTTAAGATACTCTTCTATAGTATAACGGTTTTGTAAGGCGAGCGCGACCCGCCTGGTTTCAGACGGCAGCAAGACGCTTCAAAGCCGCTTCTGTCGTTCGTTTTGCTTTACTTTTAAATTTCGCAAAAGTTAGCTACATCCCTGTGTTAATACGGGTGCGTGCCGACTCACACTCACCATAACGCGTTCCCCAGCCTAGAAACCTGCATGTAAGGACCTTGGGCGCAATGGCCAAAATCGGACCATCACGTCCAAGGCCACTTACCCCCTGACTTCTAACCGCACCGACTCACGCTCACTTTAATTTGGAGGTTCCTATGTTCTTCTATCACAGTGATCTAAAACTCTACTATCACAAAAGCGGGCACGGTCCAGCGATTGTTTTGCTACACGGCAATGGCGAGGATCATACGATTTTTAGCGACTTGACCACATTGTTGGAACCGCATTATACGGTAATTGCCTTGGATAGTCGCGATCACGGGCAAAGTGCGCGGACAGATCAACTCAGCTATGACGCCATGACTGGGGATGTCGCCGCGTTAATCACTGAGTTGGCAGTTCCCCGGCCAATCATTCTGGGTTTTTCTGACGGTGGCATTATCGCATTGCTGCTGGCAATTCGGCATCCGGAACTGGTCGGCGCCTTGATCGTTTGCGGTGCCAATCTCACACCTCAAGGATTGCGGTGGTATTCCCGGATTCTTTTTCGGATTGCTGCCGGACACCGGCCTTCGCCTAAACTCGCCATGATGCTTCACGAGCCGCAAATCACGCCGGCCATGCTGCACGCCATTTCCGTCCCAACGCTGGTATTAGCCGGCGGTCGCGATCTGATTGCTCGTAAAGAAACCTTCACCATTGCCACGCATATTCAAAATGCCGAATTGCACATTCTTCCGGGTGAAACCCACAATTCCTACATTCGCGATAATACCAAGCTTTGGCATCTCATCTCTCCGTTCTTGGCTGGGCTTCGGGCAACTGACTAAAAATGAATTATTTTTGCATATTTAACATTTTCCTTGCATATTCATTGAAATGAGTATATATTCAGTCCATAATCATTAGCAAGGAGTGAGTGATATGCGGGGAATCAAACATTGGGCCGTTGCCATCGTGGCACTTTTAGCCATGCTCGTTGGCTTCGCTGTTCATCAACCAACACCAACTGCAGCTGCCGGCGACGATCTTGCAGCGATCCAAAAGCGGGGCTATCTGATCGTTGGCCTGTCCGCCGACTACGCCCCATTGGAGTTCCATGCGACACTCAATGGCGCTGATACCATCGTCGGCGCGGATATTTCCATGTCCAAACAGATTGCGAAGGATATGGGCGTGAAACTGCAGATTAAGGAAATGAATTTCACCGCCCTGATCGGCGCATTGAAAACCGGTAAAATCGATTTGATTGTCTCCGGTATGTCCAAAACACCTGAACGGGAAAAAGAAGTTAATTTCTCCCAGCCTTACCTGTACGAAACGCAGGTCATGGTGATTCGCAAAGCCGATAAAGCCAAATATAAATCGATCGCCGATTTTTCCGGTAAGCGCGTTGGCGCGCAGAAACAAACCACACAGGAGCAGCTGGCCAAAACCCAACTGCCCGGCGCTAAAGTCATCAGCCTCGACAAAGCCAATGATGTCATTGCCCAGATTTCTTACAACAAATTGGACGCCGGTGTCATGGCAAGCACCATTGCTGATTCGTATGTGGCTCGCACGCCGAGCCTGATGGTGCTGGATCCGCATTTTGCCACCGACAAAGCACCGACTGCCATTGCGGTTAACAAGCAGTCACCGGCACTCCTTGCTCAAGTCAACAAAACCATCAGCAAGGTCAAAGGCGCCAAGTACAAGCAGTATTTGCAGGCTGCTTACAAACTGCAGGATCAGAATCAGGGTTTCTGGGCTAAATATGGAAACTACTTCATCCGTGGCGCAATTTATACCCTGATTTTCGCGGCGTTAACCGTCTTCTTCGGTACCATCATCGGTACCTTGCTAGCGTTGATGAAGCTCAGCCGCAATTGGCTGGCCAAGGCCGTTGCCAATGTCTACATTGAATTCATTCGGGGCACGCCATTACTGGTTCAGGCGTTCATTGTTTTCTTCGGCACCCAGATTCTCGGTCTTGACCTCAGCGCCTTTGTTGCCGGTGCTATCGCGATGGCCATCAATTCTGGTGCCTATGTTGCCGAAATCATTCGTGGCGGGATCAATTCCGTCCCAGTTGGTCAAACCGAAGCGGCTCGTTCGCTGGGGTTACATCAACGCCAAGCGATGCGTTACGTGATTTTGCCACAAGCCATGAAAAATATCTGGCCGGCCCTCGGAAACGAATTTGTCACCGATATCAAGGAAAGTTCAGTGCTGTCTGTGATTGGCGCGACCGAATTAATGTTTGAAGGTACGGTCGTTCAAGGCGCTTCCTTCAAGCCGTTTCTACCGCTTGTCGTCGTTGCCATTTTCTACTTCATCATGACCTTCACCTTGTCGCGTTTGTTACGTTTGATCGAAAAACGGTTTAACTAAGATAAAAAAGGAGATACTCACTTATGACAGAAAAAATTGTATTGGCTTATTCAGGTGGTTTGGACACATCCGTTGCGATTCCTTGGTTAATGGATAAAGGCTACGAGGTCATCGCCGTGGTTTTAAACGTCGGCCAACCGAACGCCGACTTTGACGCCATTCAACAAAAGGCGCTCAAAGTCGGGGCGATCGATTCGATTGTCATCGACGCCCAAGACGAGTTCGCCGATCACTATGTCGCACCGGTCATCAAAGCCAATGCACTGTATGAAGGTGACTACCCGCTTGTTTCGGCACTATCCCGACCGTTAATCATTGAGCATCTGGTCAAAATTGCCCACGAACAAAACGCCACAGCCATCGCCCATGGCTCAACCGGCAAGGGTAATGATCAGGTTCGTTTTGAAGCAGCGATTCACGCACTCGATCCCGATATGAAAATCGAAGCGCCAATTCGCGATTTCCACTGGTCACGCGAAGAAGAAATTGATTACGCAAAAGATCATCATGTGCCGGTCCCGATCGGCAAAGCTTCACCGTATTCCATTGACGCCAATCTCTGGGGACGCGCTAATGAAGCCGGTATCCTCGAAAATCCTTGGAATCAGGCACCCGATGACGCTTGGGGTATGACCGTAGCACCGGAAGAAGCGCCAGATAAACCGACTTTTCTTGATCTGACATTCGAACAAGGTGTGCCGGTCGCCTTAAATGATGAGCACATGCCACTCGCCGCTATGATCAAAAAGCTCAACCAAATTGCCGGTGCAAACGGTATCGGCCGCATCGACAAAATCGAAAACCGCCTCGTGGGCATTAAATCCCGCGAAGTCTATGAAGCCCCTGCCGCTGCCGTCATCATGGCTGCCCATCAAGACTTGGAAAATCTGACCCTCGAACGTGATGTGCAGCACTTCAAGCCAACGATCGAAAACAAACTCACAAACATGATCTATGAAGCCCAGTGGATCTCACCGTTATTCGACGCATTAATGGCCTTCATCGACAAAACGCAGGCAGTCGTTAATGGTACCGTCAAAATGAAACTCTACAAGGGTAATGCCGTTGCCGTTGCCCGCAAGTCCGCCCACAATTCACTCTACGACGAAGATCTGGCCACTTACACCAGCGCCGACTCCTTCGATCAGGAAGCAGCAGCCGGCTTCATCAAACTTTGGACGTTGCCGACCACTGTTTTCGAGCAGGTCAACCACGTGCACTCCGAGGAAAAGCAACATGACTGATAAGCTATGGGGCGGGCGCTTCACCGAAAAAGCCGCGCACTGGGTCGATGCTTTCGGCGCTTCCATCGGCTTTGATCAGCAGATGGCCAAAGAAGATCTGGAAGGTTCTTTAGCACACGTTAAAATGCTCGGTCAAACCGGGATCATTCCACAAGCAGACGCTGACAAAATTACGGCCGGCCTGCATCATCTCCAAAAAGAACTGGCCGCTGGGAAGTTACATTTTACCGTGGAAAACGAAGACATCCACCTCAACATGGAAGCTTTACTGACCGCCGAAATCGGACCCGTTGCCGGCAAGTTGCACACTGCACGCTCGCGTAATGATCAGGTTGCCACTGACTTACATCTTTGGCTCAAACATCGTCTGCCGGAAATTAAAGAAGCCTTGACCAACTTGCAAACAGTTTTGGTTGGTCAGGCCAGAGCCTACGCTGACACCATCATGCCCGGCTACACCCACATGCAGCACGCCCAGCCGATTACCTATGGCCACTATTTGTTGGCGTATTTCGAAATGTTCCAGCGTGACTGGGAACGTTTTGACTTTACCCAAAAGCACACCGACATTTTGCCATTAGGAGCTGCTGCGCTGGCTGGCACCACCTTTCCGATCGATCGTACCCAGGTTGCCAAAGAACTAGGCTTCGATCAGCTGTACCACAACAGCTTGGATGCCGTGTCGGATCGCGATTTCGGACTGGAATTTCTCAGCAACAGTGCGATTTTGATGCAGCATCTAAGTCGCATGGCCGAAGAACTGATTTTGTGGTCAACATTTGAGTTCAACTATATCGAACTCGGCGACGATTTTTCCACCGGCAGTTCGATTATGCCGCAAAAGAAAAACCCGGACTTTGCCGAACTCATTCGCGGCAAAACCGGGCGGGTGTACGGTGCCTTGATGGGGCTGCTCACCACCATGAAGGCAATTCCGCTGGCCTATAACAAGGACATGCAGGAAGACAAAGAACCGATTTTTGACACCTACAACACCATTCTCGGCTCGCTGCATATTTTCACCGGCATGCTCAGCGATCTGACTGTCCATGAAAAACGCATGGCCGAAGCCACCACCCACGACTTCAGCAACGCGACCGAACTCGCCGACTATCTGGCCACCAAAGGCGTTCCTTTCCGCCAGGCACATGCCATTGTCGGTGAGCTGGTGCTAAAGGGCATCAAATCCGGCACCGCCTTGCAGGACATGCCTCTCAGCGAGCTTCAACAAGCCGCACCGCAAATCGAAAGCGACGTCTACGCCGAACTCACCGCCAAAGCCGCCGTCAATCGCCGCACGTCACTAGGCGGCACTGCCGTCAGCAACGTCTTGAAAGAAGTGGCTAGGGATGAAAAAATCATTGCGGCACATGCGAAGGAGTAGGCAACTTTATTAGTTCCATGCCGTGCCAAGCTCCGCAATCTCCGGCTAGATGTGGGGTGGCGACCGCGAAGCTAGAGGGGTGGGCACGACTGAGCCCCATCTGGCCTACGATTGCTCCGCTTTGGCACTACGATCTTGGAAACTTCACTACGTTGTTATAATGAAGCAAAAAAATGGACGAATTTTTCCCAAATTGGAAGTTTCGTCCATTTTTGTATTGTGGCCGTTGGTTATGAACAACCGACTTCTTGCTTCATTTACTCAGTTCCCGCTTCTCCAGCACAAACGTCGACCAAGGTTTAACCAGATCCAAAAAGCCAAGATCGTCCGCACAGATGCGGCCGATCCGATTGCGCTGGCCGTCATCGGTGAATGGCGTCAAGACGATCTGCAGCTCGCCTTTGTACCGGCCATATGCCGAGTTCACGACCACAATGTCCCCGCGCTCAAACGCTTGGCCGTGATCATGCGGCGGAATGTCGGCCTTACTGTACGTGATGCGTGGTTGGGTGTCCCGCAACAAGTACGCCGAGGCATCCCCACGATAAAGATGTGGTTTGGCAAACGCAATTTTTTCTTCAACCGGCGTCATGCTGTTGAGCATTTCCGCGTGTAACACAGGATAGGGCGCCAAAAAGGCTGCTGCGACTGCTTTCAGTTCTGCTTCACTAGCAAACGCATTGCCGATGATCACGTCATCGATTTGACCGGTCAGCCGCAAATGACTGGTTTGACTGGCAATATCCCGGTGCCGGTCACTTTCCATTGTCGGCAGCCCGTCTTGAATCGGCCACGGCCCGATTTTGCCATTAGCCGACGTGACGAATGCCGCGGTGTGCAAACCGTAATGCCGATATTGCTCGGAATACTCGGCAAAAATTGCCTCGCTCAACCCCGTCAAAGCTTGCGGATAAAAATTGTGACAGCCGATTAAGTTCTCGCGGTCGGGATCGTAGGCCATGATGCTGGCGAGATAATTAGTCCCACGGCTCATATTCAGCTCGATTTTTAGGCCATATGGATTGCGCGTCATCCGTGCTTCTTCCGCCCCGGTGAACCCTTCATCCAGCCGCAGCCCCCACACATGGAGGTCATCGAAAAAGCTCAGATCATCATAACTGATCTTCAATTCCGCGAACAACGCCGGATTGATATCAACGATCGTCTTAAAGCCAAGCTTGTTGGCATAATCAATCGTCTGACTAAATCTAGCCAGCAGATCTTCACCATCTTCGCCTAACAGTTGCAACAGCGACGTGAAAATGCAGGTATACCCATAACGTTGGGCGAGATCGAGATAAGCCTTGTCGTCCTCGAAACTGCTTTGATCCGGATAAAGCGAGATACCTAATCGTTTCATTTCACAAAAATCCCTTCTTAGCTAAAATATTGTGCAGCCATTTGGCGTGACATCTTTTTAAAACGATGCTTGCGTTGCCAATGCAATAAAAATCCAGCTGTGCGATTATTAGCTTTGCCTTTAGCGGTTTTACCTTCAATTGTTTCCGTATAGTGCAGCATCGTCTTGTGATCACCGAGATCGCGCAATTGGTAATCCACCTGATAATGGTCGCGATCGGTGTCGAGTTCATACGCGTATCGTTCATTGGCGATGGCATGCGTAATCGTCAGCTTGCCAGTCATGCCGTTAGCCCATTTTTTCTGATACGTGAAGCCATCAAGACTTCCGGGCAGGACCTCTCGACCAGTGTGCGCCTTGATATCCGCTTGTGCAGAGCGCATCAGTTGGCCGTACATGAACGACGCCGGCACTTTGAACATCATTTGAATTTCCAATTAAAAATCACCTCTCTAAGTCCACTGACGCCAATTGAATCAATCATCAAGTTGCGCCGGTTTGATGCGGTTGGCCGCCTTGACAAACGGTACGTAGATTAAGAAGCCGATCACCATGTTGACCAGTTGCAGAACTGCTGCCCGCCAATCCATGGTGGCCACTAAAGCATTCAAAAATGGTGGCATGGACCAGACAATCTGGTTCTTAATTGGTGATACCAACCCCATCATCACTGCGCCATAAGCAATGGAGACCATGACAACTGGTGCCAAAATGAATGGGATGAAGTAAATCGGATCAAGCACGATTGGCATCCCGAACATGACCGGTTCGTTAACGTTGAAGAAGCCTGGCGCAATAGATAACTTCGCCACTGCCCGTTGATCATCACGTTTTGAGAACATCAGGATGGCAATTAACAACAGCAATGTCGAACCCGCGCCACCAATCCAAGCATACAGATCAAAGGAGTTACGTGTCCACAAATATGGTAAGGCTTGCCCTTTTGAGAATGCGTTAATGTTGGCAATTTGGGCGGTCAACCAAATACTGTCAAGCACCGGTCCCAACACATTGGTACCGTGAATCCCGAAAAACCAGAAAACCTGAACCAAAATCGTCATCAGCAACACAGCGCCATAACCTTGGCTTAAGCCCAATAACGGTTCCTGCAAGACTTTGGCAATAAATTCGATCACCGTGGTACCAAATTGGGTGAAGAGATAGTTGATGATGCCAACGCCATACAAAGCAACTGCAGCCGGCACGATCCCGGTGAAAGCTTTGGCAACAGCCGGTGGCACCGAGTCCGGCATTTTAATCGTGATGTTCTTTTTCATCAGCCAAATGTAAATCGTTGCAGCAATGGCACCCATCAACATGACAGTGAAGAAGCCGTATGCCCCAAAGAATTTACCGAAGTTGAAAAAGCCCCACATGCTGACGTCTTTACCGGAAACAACTGCCCCGGCATCGGTCAGAGTTTTCGCGGCCCCTTTTGCCAAACCGGTTTTCAACGTCATAGTGAAGTTTTGCGGCAGGCTCATGATGAACGTGCCGAGCGTGACGATCCCCGCCGTTACCGGTTCGACTTTATATTGGACTGCCAGTTGATAGCCAAACGTAAACGAGAAAATCAACCCGAGAATCGCCAGTGTCCCAGTCCAGACGACGGCATTAATTCCGATCAACCACTGCATCGAATTAACAAAACCGGTCCAGCCGAATTGGGTCGGAATATCCCGAATCAACGCATTCAGCACGGTCGAGATTGCCCCCGCCATCATCGCCGGCATGATCGCAATAAAAGCATCACGCAAAGCGACCAGCCAGCGAACCGATCCGATCCGCGCGGCGATTGGGACAACATGTTCATTGAGCCAATTGATAAGTTTATTCATGAGTTACACTCCTCAAAGTTTATTTGAGCGTGAACTGGCACGTTTAGGAGCTGGTGTGTAAGCTCGAGCGTGATGGCCCGGGCTTAGGCCATTGCGACCGAAACCCTTACACGCAAGCTCCTGCGCCAGTGAACGCGTTATGGTGAGCCAACCTGGCCCTACCGCTCCAAATCAATATTCGTCGTATGGTAATACAGCGTCAGACCCTGATAAACAAAATAAGTTCGTGAAAAGTTAAAAACTTTCCCGCTTGCCAAATAGTTAATCCCATCAAGGCAAAGGCAATTGGTTTTTGCCGGAAGTTCCATCAAATCAGCATATTCAGCTGGCACTGGCAGCGACTGAATATAATTTTCCGTCGTACTACCGACCATTTGATACGTGTTACGCAAATAGGCAAAGATCGACCCTTTGGCAATTTCAGCCGAAAGATGCGGGACAATCGCCTGCGGAAAATATGATTCTTCCAAGTCGTACAACTGTCCTTTTAAATACCGCAAACGCACGACTTGGTAAACCGAATCCCCCCAGTTCACATTACCGCGCTGTGCCAATGCGACGGTCGCGGGTATCAGTGCGAATTTGACGACTTTTGATGTCAGCGGGCCGCCTTTAACCATGGCCGTCTGATCAAACCCAATCGACATATTGAGCACCGCATCGGATTGTGCCGAATGATCAATGACGTAATACCCGCTGCCTTGCACACGCCGAACCAGTCCATGCGCAAACACCACATCCAGCGCTTTACGTATGGTGTTCCGGCTCGCTTGGTAACGATCCATCAACACCTGCTCGGTTGGCAGCTTGACCGGATACTGACCGGCCAGAATATCTTGAATCAATTGTTCTGCAATATCGTGATACATTTAAAACCTCCCCCCAATTTCAAATTCCTGAAAGCGCTTGTAAAATTTGTACCTACGAATTATAATAGCACATGAAACAGAAAACGGTTACATTTTTTAAAAAAGGAGTCTTAAAAATGACAGAGAAAAAGATCATGTTGGTCTGCGCCGCCGGTATGTCAACCAGTATGCTAGTCGCACGCATGCAAAAAGCCGCCGAAAAAGACGGCATTGCCGTTAACATTTTCGCCACTTCCGCTTCCGATGCCGACAACAAATTGGCCGAAGAGAAACCGGATGTGTTAATGCTCGGCCCGCAAGTCCGCTACCTCGAAAGCCAGTTTAAAAAGAATCTGGACATCCCTGTGAGTGTCATCAATATGCAGGATTACGGCTTAATGAACGGCGAAAAAGTGCTGAGAGCCTCGCTTAAAACCATTGATGAAGGGAAAGGGACCGCCTCATGAGTGAAGCAGACAAGAATCTCGAAACCGTCATGGGCTTGATTATGAACGGTGGCAATGCGAAAAGCTCTGCCTTTGAAGCCATTCACGCCGCCAAAGCCGGTGATTTCAAGCTTGCCGATGAAAAGCTAAAAGAATCCGATCAGTTCTTAACCGAAGCTCATAATGTCCAAAGTGGGCTGTTAACCGCAGAAGCCCAAGGTGAGCACACCAAGGTCACGTTGCTCATGGTGCACAGTCAGGACCATTTGATGAATGCCATCACCTTCCGCGATCTAGCAGGTGAAATGGTGGCACTTTACAAGCGATTGAGTGCCAAAGAAGCGTAAAAAAATAAACCTTTACCGGTCATGAACCGGCGACGGTTTATTTGTGATGGCACGAATCGAAAAAATGCAATGCTTACCCACTCCGTAGCGGCGCCTTTTCTTCGTACCATCATTTAAATGCATGCATCTCAAAAAGACCAGCAAAAAAGCGACTTGATTGAACCGCCCTTTTGTTGGTCTTTTCTTTTTACTCTTGTTGCCCTTGTTGCCGCAGAGCCTGCCATTCCTCGCGTAAAATGCCATATTTGATGGAATCCCAGTAGCGATCCTGGTAATAACGAACCTGGCGCACCCGAGCTTCTTGCTTCATCCCCACGTTG
>NZ_MSSM01000040.1 GCF_004123795.1 Lacticaseibacillus chiayiensis
CCGATATGACATCACGCCCGCTGGCAGCCATCAATGACGCGGCAATGGTCGCAATTGTATCGGTGTCTTCGCCTAAACTAGCAGCAGTCATAATACCAGTATTAAAGTCAGGAGCATTACTCGCCACCCAAAAGGCTGCTTCTAGCGTATCAACCACATAACCGCTTGATTTGATTGCTGACACAGGAAGTTCTTTAAAGTCGGCCGCAAATAATCGCTGAAAAACCGGCACCTCAACTTTTTCGTTTGTCGGCAACGCTTCAAATGACCAGTTGGCTGCCATCAGAGCCCGGGACAATGTTTTGCCGTGAAGCAACTGCCATAACGTTTCCAAATAAATGATACTTCCAAGCGCAGCGCGGAGATGGCGATGGGTCATTTGGGTGTAGGCACGAAACGTTTTGGCACGCTGTTTGAATGATGGCTCATCATACAGTGCGATCGCTAAGGGAGCTAATCGCATCAAGGCACCATTGCCATTTGCATATTCAGACGGATCGCCGCACGTTGTCGGTTCAGCTTGCTCTATAACATACGTACGAATGGCTTTGGCACAAGTATTACCAATATCAAATAGCTGCCCATTTGGTGTATAGGCGCCATTTTCCATGTACGCCACAAACTTATCCATAAGATCCGCGTAACCGCCGTCTTGAGTCAGATTGTCAATGAGCGCGAGGGTAAAAGACGTGTCATCTGACCACGTTCCCACCGCTTGTTCCCAAAAGCCCCCACCAATCATCGCGGTTTCTACGGTGAAAGTTCCCCGCTCCTTGAATTCGTACGGTACACCAAAAGCATCGCCAACGATCGCTGCTTGAAATATCCGAATAATCCGTTTCGGTGACATTCGAGCACCTCCCATTCACACGACTTAAGTTTATCATTTTATAAGGTTCATTTGGCGACTAATCGCTACAGGTGACTTTAATACCGACAATTCCAATGAATAACAGCAAAATGAAAATGCACTTTGAACAAACAAGAAAATTTGAAAATAGATAAATATCGTTCTGATTGACTCTGTCAACAAACACTGTATAATCTTAAATGTAACCGATTACATTGTGCGTTTTCTCGCCACTTCTTTCACGAAAAAAGAGGAGTATTGTCATGAAAAGAATTCTAATTTTGTTGTCGGTTTCGTTAGGGTTGGTTACAGGAGGTACACTTCTTTCTCCAACCCATACCGCAGAAGCGTCCGTTACACCTGGCTATTACTCACCATTCAGTAGCATTAGTGATAACATCGAATGCCGTAATGGATATCCATATACCATGGCGAATATGCGAAATGGTAAGTGCCGAGTTAATTGGGATACTGTTGTTGGGAACGTTATAAACAATACGATTAACTCTGCAATTGGTGGGACTTTGGGACAGCATCTGCCATGATCAATTTCTAGACACTTCGTCGGTAGATCCCATTATGGAAAGCAGGGAAGTCATGAATACCGTCAATCGAAATACAGCTTATTATCTTCTGACTGGTTTGAATCTCAGCCTCCAGAAGATGCCCCGCAGAAACCCTGATATCCAATCAGCTCAAGAGGTCCTTGATGAAGCACTGAACGTTTTCAATTTATCAAAAAGACATTCTCCTAGAGCTCTTGACTACGCATTGGCACACTTATACGGCAGATTTGTGCGCTTAATTGGCTTACAAGGTTTCAAGCTTGATCCTGAGGCTTTGATGTGGTGGCATCAATTAAAAGACTTTATGGACAATGACATTCATGAAGAGCTAAGTTCGATTAGCCAACCTCGTGGGATCTTGTAATCATTGCTTGGCGGAGACGGGTACATCAATCACAAATTACCAAAAGGCGCATTTCCATGCAGATGCGTCTTTTTTTGTAATACTTATTACAGCAGCTGTTTTTCGATTAATCGCCACTGGTCACTTTAATGCCGACGATCCCGATAACCAATAACGCGATGAAAAGCCACGTTGCCGGTTGCAACTGGTCCTTGAACAAAACCACGCCAACAATAATCGAGCCAACCGCACCGATCCCCGTCCAAACCGGATATGCCAGACTTAACGGCAGATGCTTAACTGCCAGCGCAAGAAAGCCAAAGCTTAAAATCATCCCCGCCAACGTGGCTAAAGTAAAACCTAATCGGGAAAACCCGTGCGACAACTTCATAAACGTTGCCCAAACGACTTCAAAACCGCCTGCTAATACTAAATAAAACCATTGCATGTTTTCTTTTCCTCCTGTGATTAAAAGCCTGTGGTTAACCGCCATAGTTGCCATAACGCGCTCCCCGTCGCAGAAATCTGCGTATAAGGGCCTTGGTCGCAATGGCAAACATCGCCATTACGCCCACTCCGACTTCTCTCCTGCTCGCGCTTACAGCAAAAAAGGTGACAGTGCCGCAACCGCTGCATTGACCTAATGCGGTTACGATACTGTCACCCGGTAGTGACTGGTTATTTAAATTGCTGTTGTTAGGTATCTTTTCACATATTTACGGCGGTGTCAAATTAGACGGTCGCTTCACCATGTAGCATCCTAAATTGTCAGTTTTTCAACAGCTAAACTGCAACCATATTGAAAAGGATTACGTAAATTGTACCTTTAGTTTTTTCCCAAGTGCGAACGCTATATGACTCAGTGTGTCCATACTGGTGTTGTCACCACGTTCTATACGTGCAATCGTTGATTGTGGCACACCGGCACGTTCCGCCAATTCGCGTTGTGTTAACCCTTGAGCTTCTCGCGCATTCATTAAAGCAACTGCACTGTCTAACTTGGCAGTTTCCTTTTCAAACCCTTCACGAAATTCTGGATTTTTCAGTTCTGCTTTTAGAAGGTCATCGAACTTAATCGTCTTTGCACTCATTGTCTTTCCTCGCTTTCAAACTCGCTTCGGATGACCGCGGCAAGCTTGATTTCAGTCTGCGGCGTTTTTTTCGTTTTTTTAGTAAAACCATGTGTCACAATATAACGGCTTCCCTGGGCATGAAAATAAATAGCTCGCTGAATGTTGCCAGCAACTGACGAGCGGAGTTCAAAAAAACCATCAGGTAATTTTTTAACCCACTTTTGATGAATTGCGATCTGAATGCCGTAACTCTGGGTTCGCAACATAACTGCTGAAAGCTTTTCACGATCCTTAATTGGCAATCGTTGGTAGAATTCTTCAAACTCATTATGCCCATTAGGACGTGTGTATGATTCAAACTCCGGCTTTTCCATACATATAATATACCATATATGCCTTCGGAAATCAATATTTGCTATCACCGTAAGTTTCGCGCTTCCTGATTACCGCTTCTTCCTACGTTTCTTGTTCTTCCGCTTACCCCGCCTATAGTCAGATAGCGAAACCGCTCTGCCTTTTGGTTTTGGTTGAGGCAAAAACTGTGCACTGTGCGCAAATGTCGCTAACAGTTCGTCGGCATGCTCTCGGTCGATTTTTTGATGGAAAATCATGTACATGAGCAAATGCATCCAGCTGGCAAAAAGCGCCTGTGCTTTCTCTAATGGCTGCGTATGAATGGTGTTAACGATGTAGTCGGCAAAGTGTTCAGGCTCCCATGTCTGGATGGTTTCTAAGTGTTGGGCATAGAGTGCATCGCTCGTCTGGACAACCGCATCAATGACTACCGACTGAGGATAAGCATTGCGCAGGTCACCACTGTCTTCGGCTGCCCACGCCAATCGTATGTACTTAAGCAATTGATCGTGAACACTTTTTGCAGTGACCAATTGCCATTCCTGATCGCCAATTTTGTCGACGTGGGGTTCGGTTCGATAGAACTCCTCAGGCTGATAAGAATTGTCTTGGAGCCACGAATCTTCATTTTCCTCTGTGAACATATCATCAGGCATATCCTCGAACAGTTCCGGCACATCTTCGCTATCGTCCGGCTCGTCAGATTCGTCTTCTGCAAGAGCTGCGTCGATATGATCGGTCAAATCCATTCGAGGTGTCATCATTATTTGCGTAATATCCTTCTGCTTGATATGAACCACACGCCTTGCCGACAGCCATACCAAGAAAGTCTCAATCAACTCCAAAGTATATAATAAGAAAATCATTGCTTCAGCCTCATCTGGCTTCTCATCAACAAAACTCTCTGCGTATTCTTGAATGTCCGCTGATGTCCATTCGCTCGGATTTAAACTGACAATAACTTCCATGCCGGCGAAAAATGCTTGGAGGAGACTGGGGGCATTCTCTTTAACGTCAGGATACACATCCAACTCCTTGAAATTCTTGCTCTTTTTGAATTGTGGCCAGTACTGTTTAAACTTGGCTACAGCTTAAGGTGAAATCGAAAGATCATCCATTTTGATCTGCTCCTTCCAATGAGACGACATTGTTTGATCTAAGCCTGCTATAAGAGGTTTAGTTGGGATTTCATCGAAAAAGTTTTAAGCTTGTGGCGATCCAAATTCGCTGTATGCTATAAATGTTTAAGCACCAGGACAATCATGGCTCATCTTTGACGAGGTGACACACAGATGCACGTCTTTTATAAAGGCCAGCCAGCTGAAGTTTGGAAGATTAGTCGAACCAATGAACAGCGGGCTTGGGTCAAAGAAGCTTTTGAAAAAAATTATCTTACTTGGTTAGACAACCGGCTGCGTATCGTCATGGCAGGCCTGTATCCCCCGATGATTAAAAGTCTGGAAGATCAAAAGCCGACTATTTTCCACGAGCAAGGCGATTTCTTTGACGTGACCTTAATCGGCTATCCGGGCGATTACCTAGATGCGACGAATCATCGTATCGTATCCAAAAGAAAGTTTCTAAAGCAATATCAGGTGCAGGAGGGCTACTTCTAGGAAGTGGAATGCATCCCTAAAGTTGATCAGCCTGTGCCTTCCCGAATCATCATCAACTCGCGAATGGTGCCAAACCTTGTGACGTCTTCTAACACCAGCTCGGTTTTCTTGAACCCAAACTGCTGGTAAAACCTCTGCGCCGCAAGATTGTTGTTTAGCACGCGAACATATTGACGCGCGTAGTTACGCTTAAGTTGCTTTAACGCCTGACCGATCAGCTGACCACCAATGCGCTGACGCTGAAAATGTGGCAAAACGTATAACGAATATAATTCACCCCAACCCTCATAATCTGCCATCCGTGCTGGGCCGAAACTACAGACACCGACAATTTTCGTAGTGCCGTTCATTGCCAAAAACGTATTCTTCCATCGCCGCTCTGGATGCCATGAATCTTGGGTGAGCTGCTTCAAAAAACTTTCAGGCAGCAAATGACGATAAGCGAACTGCCAGGTTTCGTAATAAACACGGCTGACGGCATCAAAATCAGTATCTGGCGTTGCTTTAACAATGCGAATATCAGCCATGGTAAGCACCTCTTTTTTTCAACCGATTATGTCGTAAAATCCAATCTGCTCCAGCCGCTAAATCCGCGCATTCCACAAAATTACCGTCGACATTTGTTCTACCTGCATCCCCACGGCCGGTTGCAACGTGAATACCTAAGATTCCAGCGCGACTGGCGCACTGCATATCAGCACGATAACTGTCGCCAATGATTACGGCTTCCTCATTGGCAAAAGTATACTTTAAGTGCGCCTGAGTAATAAGTCCAGTTTTAGGTTTGCGACAAGAACAGCCAGCATTTTCAGCATGCGGACAGATAAAAGCATCCGAGCAGCCCAGTTCAAGGAGTGACTGATGCAATTCACCTTCATCAAGTTGACCGGCTGCAATTCGAGTTTGATTGGTCAAGGCAAACACCTGAATTCCGGCTTTGCGTAAAGCTCGAATACCCGCTACGCTGCCGACATACGGCACAAACTCGGATATTGGTGTAAAGTGCCCATTACCGCCAATCGTTCCATCACGATCAACGAAAACAACGCTAATCATCATCAAGTCATGCCCCCTTATGAGCACACCTCTACTTACGAACAAAGAAAGCCTTGATAAAAACCGTCAAATCAATGTATTAGCCTTGCAAATACAACCCCTGAAACCTGTCAACATGGTCCGCCGTCAGCTGCAACCCTTCCCGCACATACTGATCAAAACTGCCAAACTTTGTATCAATCACCTGAAAATACCGTTCAAGATACGCCGAGTCCACTTTCAATGCCACTGCAATGGTCTGCAGTTGCGTTTCCGGAACGCCTCGTTTTTTCAAATCAGCCAAAATTGTTTGATTCGCAGTTTTGCGTTCCTGATTCGTCAGCAGATAATCTTCCATAATCGTTTGGTCAGGGACTTCCAACAGCTTCAGGATGATCGCAGCTCCGACACCCGTGCGATCTTTTCCAGCAAAACAATGAAAAACAGTTGGCTCCGGCGCCTTCAGCAAGTTCTCAATAAACGCGTGATACCCTGCCTGCGCCGAATCACTCAACGCCAACTGCTCATAAGTCGCCAGCATGTTGCCTTGCACGTCGCCTTGTTCGGTAATCATTTGGCCCAAGCTCGCGTCATTCGTAGTCGCATCTTTCAAAATATCCAGCGTTGTGTACAAAATGCCTGGCAAAATCGTATCGGGAAACTGCTCGCGTTCGTCCGCACCGCGCATATCAATGACATGGCGAATGCCCACTGTCTTAGCGATAAAATATTTTTGTTCACGATCCAGATCAAAAAGCTGTCCCGAACGATATAACAACCCCTTTTTGACCATCTGCTCGTTCTTGTTGCGATACCCGCCAAGTTCACGGAAATTGGTGATTTTTTCCAAGTCCACACCTTCTCTGTCAATGTGTTGAAAACTGTCAGAGCGCACATTTCGGCACGCCACATCTAAAAGACACACCTTCACGATTGATCCTGATCCCTATCCGCCAACAACGCAACCGCTGGCAGATTCAAGTTATGCCAATCAACCTGCTGATAGTCTTGCATGAATTGCGGCATATATTGGCCAGCATGCAGATCCAAAAGCCGCCGACCGCCTTCGGAAAGATAAACCAGCAGCGACTGCTGATTCGAAAAACTGCCAATCAAATCCGACGCATAAAGCTTGGCAAGTGCCTGATTAAGCTCCGCCGGCAAAGCATTCATCATCACCCGCTGCCGCCTACCTAATCGAATGAGCTGATAAAAAATCATCGCCTGTGTCTCTTCGGAAAAGGTTGCGTAACTATCATCAATCTGAAACGTTGTGCCATGATGGTGCCCAAATTTCACCAGCGACAAAACAAAGAAATCCTGATAATCAAACGTCCGCCACGTTGCGGTTTTTAAAAACTCAGACAACTCAGCCGTCAGCTGTTCCTGTGAGCGCAGGAAAAAGGTCGGCACCTTTTGAAACCCACTAAAAGCGCGGTGATTACTGATTCGGATTGCCAAATATTGGCACATGTGACGGCCGAGAATCACGTAAATCGAC
>NZ_MSSM01000041.1 GCF_004123795.1 Lacticaseibacillus chiayiensis
TAGAATCTGTGCGGTATCAGCGTAATGGCTTCGTAAGACAAGTAGTTTGACCTCAGCTGACGGGTCTTACCGCGATTGAGTTCCCGACTGATAGTGCTCGGCGCCCGATGGAGACGAGCAGCAATCTTTCTAATGGAGAAGCCTTTCGTGTGATGAAGCCCCTCAATAACGCCGCGGTCTTCAGCGGTGAGTTGAGTGTAATGTCGAGTGCTGTTAAACTTGTCTTGGGTCATGAAGATATCACCTTTCCTGTAGTTTTAGACGCTTCAAGGATAGGTCTTCATGGCCTGTTTTGTTAAACCAATCTAATTGGATTGGTCTACTTCAACCGGTGTTGCACTTCGATTTTAAATCCGGCGACAAAAATTATAACTTGCGATTTGATATATAATGTTATAATCTAATGCAGACCAAATCTTTTGGGGGATTTTCGTTTACACTATTGTATATGTGGAGGGGTAAATATTGGAAACGACAACTGAACGTCGACAACAGCAATCAGAACCTGTCGATCTTGGAAGCATGACGCGAACATATATTCACGGTAAACGATGGTTTGATATTATCGCGAGCTCAACTGCGCTTGTCTTGCTTAGTGGTGTGTTTCTTGTTATCGCCATCTTAATTAAGCTGGATGATCCGCATGGCAAAGTCTTTTATTCACAAACACGAATTGGCAAAGACGGTAAACAATTTCAGATGTGGAAGTTTCGATCGATGATTGCCAATGCTGACAAGATGGTTGAGAAGTTGGTCGACAAAAACGACGTCTCAGGTGCAATGTTTAAGATTAAAAGCGATCCACGTGTTACCCGAGTCGGTCGTATCTTACGCAAGTACAGTCTTGATGAGTTACCACAATTTTACAATGTCTTACGAGGTGATATGAGTCTGGTTGGTCCCCGTCCACCTCTGCCTCGTGAAGTAGCCAAGTATACAAGCTATGATCGCCAACGCCTCTTGGTTATTCCCGGTGTGACAGGTCTCTGGCAGGTTTCCGGGAGAAGTGATCTTAGCTTCGAGGAAATGGTCGAGTTGGATTTATATTACATTAAGCATGCTTGCTTTTCGGAAGATCTAAAAATTTTACTTAAAACCGTATCAGTTGTCATTCACCCTAACGGCGCTTATTAAGGAAGTTGCGATGTTCCATGATGGGTGTTAAACATAAAGAATCCAGCCGGACCGCGTTTGTAACAAGGCGGTCCGGCTGGATTCTTTATTAATATTCGTTATTTCGCGTTTAAAGCATTCTGAATCACATCATGCCCACGGGCTAGCTCAGCATCAGACATCACTTCATAATCCTGACCATCAATGTTCTGACCAGTACCATGCAGCTGGTCGCTCTTAATGGTATTACCGGCGTCGCGATAGGCCGTAGCCAAGTTCTTAACAGATCCAAGGGAAACATCGGTGCGGACATTTTTGCCGACAGCATTTAGGAATTTAGAACTAAGGACAGTCGTCGGATTTTTCTTCACCTTATCGATGACTGAGGTCAGAATCAGCTGTTGACGCATTTGCCGACCATAGTCGCCTCGCGGGTCGTCATAGCGCATCCGGGAGAACTTAAGCGCATCGCTGCCTGAGAGGTTGTAGGATTGGCCCTTGACGAAGGACTTGCCTTCGTAGTCGAAGCTTAGCGGTGAGGTGACGGTAACGCCGCCAACAGCATTTACCATCTGTTCTAGGCCCTTCATGTTGACAAGTAGGTAGCCGTCCAGTTTTATGTTAAGGAGCTTCTCAACGGCTTCCATGGCGGTGTCAGAGGAACCGTACGAGTAGGCAGCGTTGATTTTAATGGTCACGTCGTCGAAATTGACTTTGGTGTCACGTGGTACCGAGAGCATGGTGGTCGTTTTGGACTTGGGGTTTAGGACTATCACAATCATAGTATCTGTACGTCCTTTGTAGGAACGATCAAGTTCACCGGTGTCGGTACCAAGCAGTAAGTATGCAACGGGTTTTCCGCTGGTGGTTTTGTCATCGGAAGATTTGTTTGTCTTCTTATTATAAGAATAAATTTGCGATGTTGAGTTGTGAACCATGTAGTACACGAAGCCACCAAACCCTAGAGCGGCAACGAGTACGACGAGTAGAACACGTATCAGGATTTTTTTCATTGTTGAACCTCATTTCCTCCGTAATCTTTGCATATTATACCGCAAAGTCTGCAATCACGCTGATCTATTACGAATCGTTAAGAAACTGTTACAAAAAACGATTTGACGTTGGCAGCGCTTCATTGGATACTAGATAGTATTGGAAGGGGAAGTGAATGATGATTGACGTGCATTGCCATATGTTACCAGGGATTGATGATGGTTCCAAAGATCTAACGACTTCATTGGAGTTAGCAGAGGCAGCGGTGGCTGACGGAATTACGCATGCTTTAATGACACCACACCATATGAACGGGCGGTATACGAATCATGCGGCGGATGTGATTCGGTTGACTGATGAGTTTCAGGATGTGCTGGAGCAGCGGCATATTCCATTGACCGTTTTTCCGTGTCAAGAAGTCCGAATTAATGGCGATTTATTAGAAGCAATTGACCACCACGACATTTTGACTTGTGACGTGACCGGCCACTATGTCTTGATTGAATTTCCGTCTGATGATGTACCGCTTTATACACAAAATATGTTGTTTGAAGTGATGCAACGCGGGATGGTGCCCGTGATTGTGCATCCGGAACGCAATACTCGGCTGATGAAGCATCCGGGTTTACTGTATCAGATGATTGAACGGGGGGCATTTGCGCAGGTGACTGCTAGCAGTTATGTCGGCACGTTCGGCAAAAAGGTTCAGCAATTTTCAGAAGATATTATTGATGCCGGGTTGGCGCATGTTTTTGCCTCCGACGCCCACCATTTACCTGGTCGTAGTTATGAGATGTCAGCAGCTTTCAAGCGTCTGGAGCGTAAACGTGGCGAAAAGAGGGCTAAAATCTTTGAAGACAACGCACGGGCGCTGGTCAATGGTGATCCATTGGTACGTTTTAATGAACGTAAAGTTGAAAAGCGGTTGTTGTCACGGTATTGATGTTTTAAGCCGCCAGCATAAAAAATATTTCTGAAATAATTAGCACTCCGCTTGTCAGAGTGCTAATTTCGTGCTATAATACATTATGTAAACAAGGAAAAGGCGCCACGGCATCAGTGCCATCAAGTGAATAAGTTCGACACGAAAGTACTGCCAGTGCGTCTGGGAGTACTTTTTTGTAGGGCGTGAACCAGCCCGGTCTCTGGGCTGGTGAGCGCGTTTCAAAGAAGTATCAAGCTTCTCCGCACAGAAACGTACCAGATCAAGCACCTTTTCCCCGCACATTCCCAACAAGGAGGAATTCAGCTATGGCAAACTTTAACGATCCGTTTTTCAATAATCATGATATGGACGATATTTTTAATCAGATGCTTCAAGGTATGGGTAAAGGCGAGTCAGCCCGGTATGTGGTCAACGGCCATGAAATGACGCCTGATGAATTTGCCCAGTATCGTGCGACTGGCCAGTTGCCGAAGCAGGGCGATGAGATTCCGGTTGCGACGACTGGTGAACAGGCAGTTAAGAAGGGCGGCATTCTCGAAAAGCTTGGCCGGAACCTGACGCAGGAAGCCAAGGATGGTTTGCTTGATCCGGTGATTGGCCGTGACCACGAAATTCAGGAAACCGCTGAGATTCTGAGCCGGCGCACGAAGAATAATCCAATTCTGGTCGGTGACGCTGGTGTCGGCAAGACGGCGGTTGTCGAAGGCTTGGCGCAGGCGATTGTGAAGGGTAACGTGCCTGAAGCGATCAAGGACAAGCAGATTTGGTCGATTGATCTGTCGAACCTGGAAGCCGGCACACAATACCGTGGCAGCTTTGAAGAGAAGATTCAGAATCTGATCAAAGAAGTGAAAGCTGCCGGCAATGTTATTCTGTTCTTTGATGAAATCCATCAAATTCTGGGTGCCGGCGCAACTGGCGGCGAAGAATCCGGTGGCAAAGGGCTTGCCGACATTATTAAGCCAGCGTTGTCTCGTGGTGAGATTACCGTGATTGGCGCTACCACCCAGGACGAGTATCGCAATACCATCATGAAGGATAGTGCCTTGGCACGCCGGTTCAATGATGTCACCATTAACGAGCCAAGCGCTGCGGACACGGTCAAGATTCTGGAAGGCGTCAAGAAGCTTTATGAACAACACCATCACGTTCAGTTGCCGGAAAATGTTTTGAAGGCAGCGGTGGATTACAGTATTCAGTACATTCCACAGCGTTCTTTGCCTGACAAAGCGATTGACCTGATCGATATGACCGCGGCACATCTGGCAAGCAAGCATCCGATTGTCGATAAAGTTGAACTGGAAAAGCAAATCAAGGATCTGAACACCCAAAAGGATGCGGCGGCAAAGGCTGAGGACTTTGAAAAAGCTGCCAGCCTCAAGAAAGAGATTGCCGACAAGCAACATCAGCTTGAAGGAACAAACGACGAGAAGCCTGTTGTAGCCACTCCAAACGATGTCGCTGCAGCGGTGGAGCGTTTGACTGGCATTCCGGTATCGAAGCTTGGTGCGTCCGACATTGAACGTCTTAAGGGCATTGGCAAGCGCTTGAAGGGCAAGGTCATTGGCCAAGATGAAGCTGTTGATATGGTGGCTCGGGCTATTCGTCGGAATCGCGCTGGTTTTGATGAAGGCAATCGGCCAATTGGCAGTTTCCTGTTCGTTGGACCAACCGGCGTCGGGAAGACTGAATTAGCCAAGCAGTTGGCGATGGATCTCTTCGGCAGCAAAGATGCGATTATCCGCTTAGATATGTCTGAGTACAGTGATCGCACCGCGGTATCCAAGTTGATTGGTACCAGTGCTGGATATGTTGGGTACAATGACAACAAGAACACGCTGACTGAGCAAGTACGACGGAATCCATATTCGATCGTTCTGCTCGATGAAATTGAAAAGGCTGATCCGCAAGTCTTGACGTTGTTGCTACAAGTCTTAGATGATGGTCGGCTTACCGATGGCCAAGGCAATGTCGTGGACTTCAAGAACACCGTGATTATTGCCACTTCCAATGCTGGCTTTGGCAACGAAACCTTAACTGGCAAGAAGGAAAAAGACGAAAACTTAATGAAACGGTTGGCGCCATACTTCCGTCCTGAATTCCTCAACCGGTTTAACGGGATTGTTGAATTCAGTCACTTAACCAAGAAAGACTTAGGTAAGATTGTTGACCTGATGCTTGAAGACGTCAACAAGACACTCGCAAAGAAAGGCATTACGTTAACAGTCACCGATGCCGCTAAAGATTGGTTGATTGCCCAAGGTTATGATGAAGCGATGGGAGCACGGCCATTACGCCGAGTTATCGAGCGCAATATTCGTGACAAGGTAACTGACTTCTATCTGGATCATCTTAAGGCCAAGAAGTTGCAAGCGGATTTGGTAGACGACACCATCGTCATCAGAGAAGCCCAACCGTCCAGTGGCAAGCCTAATAAAGAAGCCGTCAGCGCAAAATAATCGTGTTGACCAAAAGCAAATCATTTAAAACCGTCCTACTGAGTGAGAAGGACGGTCATGACCGTTAAGTGTGTTCACACTTGACGGCTTTTTTTGGTCTCAAAAAAGTTGTATAATAAATTTTAAAATAAATTGTGCACGTCCTTTCTTGGGCAAAAGTCTTGGCTACTGTCTTAATGAGGCCGTGCAAAAGCCTTGTGCACAAGACTTTTAAGGGACTGATAGTTGACAAAAATATTTAAATGTTAGTAATCGCAAATTATTTTTTTAAAAATTGTTATTGAAAGCGATATAAGCTTGTGCTAAATTTAATGTAAGCCAACCGGTGATATTAAACTGAAATATCAGATTTCATGCTAAAAATTCACAATTAAATTGATTCTTTGCTCAGACGCTGTCGTTGTTATTTAATTATTGTAGGTCAAGGCTTTGACTTCAACCGTTCATTTTTTAACGACTGGATTTATATCGATCAGTATCTCTAAACGGTTAAAACCCCGGTCACGCAGCATGAGAGTTGTCTTTATTGTCATAAGTGTCTGGATATGTTAAATTATTATTAGGATAATAAAATGGTGTCGTTAGTAAATCACTATGGGACTTGTGAACGCTGTTAGCATTGAACAGGTGGGTGGTATTGGCAGAGAAACAATAAGTATATATTATTGTTTCGTTGAGGGGTGATTGAATGATTAAGTTGTATACATCAGGTTCGTCAAAATCAAGTCGCGAAGCTAGAGCGTGGTTAGAGACTAACGGATTGCCGTTTGAGGAAATTTCGTTGTCGAAACAGGGCATTAGCAAAGCACAGATTTTGGAACTGTTGGCTCGATCGGAAGATGGCATCGATAGTTTAGTCTCGCGGCGTTCAAAGGCGTTTCAGGCCCTTGATGTTGATTTTGATGCATTGTCATTGAAAGAAGCGGTAGACTTATTATCGAAACAACCAGCTATTCTTCGGCGGCCAATCCTCGTGGACGATCGGCGCTTATTATTTGGGTTTAACCAGGATTCAGTTCGCGTCTTCCTACCGCGGGAAGTTCGTCGGCAAAAGTTGTGGACGGCGTTGCTGAATACTTCGAGTGTGTGAAGGGTTCGACACCGGCAATTGATAGGTTGATCCATTAAAAGCCTCATCTGTGGCAGATGGGGCTTTTTGAGTGCAATACTGAAAGTAGCAGACAGTCGAACTGGGAATCGGTGGTATAGTTTTTGGCTTACCTTAAACAGCTGGCCTTTCAAAAAGTTCGATTAAATAGCTGCAATGATGTCCTGCTGACTGATGCCAGATTCACTGTTTCATGCTGAACTTTCTTCAAAAGGAGGTGGAACCGTATACAAAATCCTGAAATATGCTATCATATTGCCATGAGCCAAAATTGGTCTATGTGAAAGGAAGCTATTTCATGGATTTGTACAGTGAGCTGACGGCAAAATATCAAACGATTCCAGCCATTGCAACCGAGATTATCAATCTAGAGGCGATTTTGAACCTACCCAAGCCAACAGAAGCTTTCATGAGCGACATTCACGGGGAATATAATGCGTTTCAGCATGTTTTGCGCAACGGCAGTGGTAATGTCAAAAGCAAGATTCGCTCTTGCTTTCGTGATGAAATGACTGAGAAGACGCTGCAGCGCTTTGCTTTTTTGGTGTATTACCCGTCTGAGCGGTTGGCTGCCATTCATCAAGAGATGGATGGCGACGATCTGCAACAGTGGTATCTGACCACTTTTCGACGCTTGATTCGGTTATTGGCCTTTACGGCGACAAAGTATACGCGTTCGAAGGTTCGGAAGGCGATGGCGCCAGAGTTTGTTTATATTACCGAAGAGTTGCTGTATAACGACGCAGGAACGCAGGATAAGTTAGCCTATTACTGGCAGATTATTCATAACCTGATTGTTTTGGAGCAGGCTGATGAATGGATTGAGGCGACCTGCCGAACGATTCAGCGGCTGACCGTTGACCATTTTCATATCGTCGGCGATATTTATGATCGGGGACCAGCACCAGATCAGGTTGTTGAAAGTTTGATTCGGCGCGATCAACGACATTCCGTGGATATTCAATGGGGTAATCACGATATTTTATGGATCGGCGGTGCTGCAGGCTCGGCGTTGTGTATTGCTAATCTTGTGCGCATTTCGGCGCGGTATAACAATCTGAGCATTCTGGAAGATGTCTATGGGATCAATTTGCGGCACCTGGCGCGTTTGGCTGAGCAATATTATCAAGATAACCCAGCATTTTCACCGAAGTTGGGACGGTCGGATCGCCCGATTACGGAAGCGGAGCGCCTGCAGATTACCCAAATTCATCAAGCCATTGCCATGATTCAGTTTAAGCTTGAAGGTCCGACAATTAAACGGCGGCCCGAGTTTGAGATGGACCACCGCCTACTGTTGGACAAACTCGCACCGGATTTTGCAACGATCGAACTTAATGGGCACACTTACCCGATTGAAAATGGCTGCTTCACCACGGTTGATCCGGCTGATCCTTATCGCCTATTGCCAGAGGAAAAGGAAGTCATTGATTCGCTGGTGGAGTCGTTTACGCATTCCGAAAAGCTGCATCGCCACATGGATTTCCTGATTAATCGCGGCAGCATGTATTTACGCTACAATCGCAATCTCCTGTTGCATGGGTGCGTACCCGTGGACGAAGATGGTAATTTTATCGGCTTGACCATTAATGGCACCACTTATGCCGGCCGCCAATTGTTTGACATGCTGGAAGCAAATTTGCGCCTAGCATACAGTCAACCGAATGAAAAGGCTGATTTAGCGACCGATTTGCTATGGTATTTGTGGACCGGACCGAATTCACCGCTTTTTGGCAAGCACGACATGACAACGTTTGAGCGGTATTTTATTAAGGATCCCGCGACCCATGTTGAAGGCCGCAATCCTTATTATCACTTGCGCAAGGATCCGGACTTTATTAAGAAAATTTTGAAGGAATTCGTCCTCGATCCGGAAGTCGGGCACGTGATTAATGGCCATACACCGGTGAAAAAAGGCACTGATCCGATTATGGCGAATAACAAAATGATTGTCATTGATGGCGGTTTCTCCAAGCCTTACCAAAATACGACCGGAATCGGCGGCTATACTTTGCTGGACAATTCATACGGGATGCAATTGGTGACCCACCAGCCGTTTACAACGAAGGCAGATGCCATTACCAATCTGACCGATATTATTTCCACACGGCGGGTTGTTGAAACCGAAGCGCGCCGTCGCACTGTGGCAGAAACCGATATTGGAACCGCACTTCAAGCAGAAGTCGAAGTTTTAAAACGGCGGTTAGTAGAACTACGAAATGGGGATTAAATAAATCTCGTTGACCGGCTCAGAAATCGCACAGGCTAGCACGCTTAACAATCGCGTTTGTCAACAAGTTACTTTTCCCGTATATTATTAATATGATAAGAAACGACTGAAAAGCAAATGGAAAGGGTGGCTTGATGCAAAAAACGATGCGGCATCCTGTGTTGAAATGGTTGTGGATCATGTTTGCGCTTGCGCTGATTGCGGTGAGCATCAATATGTTTTATGCGCCGCACGCGGTCGCAGCAGGCGGAGCAACCGGTATTGCCATTCTGGTGCAGGAGGTGGCCGGTATTCAGGTGGGGATCACCACCATGGCTGTCAATTTGTGTATGTTGGTGTTAGCGTGGATCTTCCTTGATCGCAACACCCTCAAGCGAATTCTATTTGGCAGTTTTATGTTGCCGTTGCTGCTGTGGCTTACGCCGGAGATCAACTTGGTGACCGATCGCTTACTGGCCATCATTGTCGGCAGTGTTGTTTTCGCGTTCGGCGTCGGGTTGCTTTACCAAATGGATGCTTCAAGCGGCGGAACCACAGTGCCACCGTTGATTTTTAAAAAATACTTCGGCCTAAAACCGTCGTTGACGTTGTTATTTACCGATATTGTGGTGTCATTGTTTAACATCCCGGTTTCCGGCGTTGAAGCGTTTATCTTGGCAGTATTTGCCCTGACCATTACGAGTCTCGTCATGAACTATGTCGAGACCGGTTTTGATCGTAAAAAGGTGGTCTATGTCATGAGCGACCAACTGCCGCTGATCAAACAGCAGATTCGGGATGAAACATCCCATGGTCTAACCGTGCAACAAGTTGTCGGCGGCTTTTCCGATGAGACTAAGGAAATGCTGATGGTGGTGGTCGAGCAAAGCAACTTTAGGCAACTGATTGAATTGGTTCATGCAGTTGATCCTAGTGCATTTATTTTGACCGTTGCTGCCACCGAAGTACACGGCGGCAGTATCTGAGCAAGCGGCTTATACGCACAATATCAACGCGAATGGAACTCCCGGAGACAGACTCACTTGGCCTCGGGGAGTTTTTTCGTGGATAAATCACGACGACTTTTGTCTGTATCAAGCACACACCTGTACATGAAGAACAACGGTCATTAGTCAATGCCCATAACCAATTTTTGAAAATTTTTCTTTTATAATATGGTGTAATAAAGTGTAAATGGCTTAATGGCGAGTATTATTTTGATTATAAATAACAAAATCACTTTCAAAAGGTAAACAGATTTGTTTACGCACGATATTAATTTGTGCATAATCTAAAACAAGAGATGGCCATCTCTAAAAAAGAATTTATGTGGTAAGTCAGTTTCACAATATGGACTGGGGGAGTCTATATGTTACGCAAGAGTTTGTTTACTTTCGCTCTTGTGGCAGGCGGACTAGTGGCAACATCAGCTGTCGGCTATCACATGCAGCATCAAGATGTGGCCGGATCGCGTATCACAACAAGGGAGAAAGCTAATGTTGTAAGTGCTTCAAGCGATTTGCTCAGTGCAAAGCTGGCAGGATTGTCTGTTGGACAGTCAGATACGCTGGCTCACGGAGCAAGTGGTTCGGGTGTTACAACGAGTCAAACGGCGTCTCAGACACAAATTAAGACGACACCGCAATATCATGTATCCTTTGTTAAAAACGCACCGGTAAGTTCACTCAAATATTTTGGTTTACAGGTTTCAAATTCAGCGGCGGAAAAAACCGAGGCTAAGACAACAGCAGTTAAAACAGCTGCTGTTACTGCCAAAGCAAGTACAACAACCGTCACTGGCAAGGCAACGGCATCGATCGTAGCTGTCGTTAAAACCGCGACTGTCAAACAAACAGCTGCTTCAGCGACCAAGCAGCCTGCTGCAACTTCAACGCAGGTTTCAAGTGCGCCTGCAGCTCCAGCCAAGGAAAGTACCTCGGCACCGGCCGCAAGTACGACAACAACTGCTACGAAAGCTCCAGCAACGGCCGCAAAAGTATCAACGCCAACCGCAACAAGCTCATCGATAAAGGTTGATTTGCTCAACAGCACAGCGGCATTACAACCGGCTAATCAATCCGTTGCCCATCCAAGCTGGTCGGTCGCTTCAGGCGTCGTTGCTAGCCAACCAGCCGCATCAACAGCGGTTAAGGCCTCGACACCAGCACCGGCAGCTTCGACGGCTCCAGTTGCTTCTACACCAACGCCAATCGCTAAACCAGCTGCCACGCCATCGGCAACGCAAGCCTCCGCACCGGCACCGGTTCAACAGGCAAAACCAGCACCAGCACCTACACCCGTCGTTACACCGGCGCAACCAGTTAAACCGCAAGTTCAGCCCGCACCAACTTATGCGAGTCGGGTCTTGATGTTTGCTGGGGTCACCGTACCGTATATCATTGGTAACGAGAGCATGGATGCTGCACCGGCCAATGGCGCTGCTACTTGGGGCGGTCAAGCTAACTACAGCAATAACAGCGGCGAAAATACGCACTTTATCGGTCATAACCCAGGAGCGTTTGCCGCCATGCTGTCATTAGGCATCGGTTCGCCAATCACTGTGACGGATGCAGCCGGCCAAGCCCGCACGTATCACGTTTATCGCTTAGCAACTGTTAATCCGAACGCCGTCACCGCTGATGGTCAGGATTTGTGGAATGACATCACCGGTACAGGCGGTGGCCAACGCATCACCTTACAAACATGTGTCGGTGACTACTGGCGCTTGATTGCTTTTGCCCGTTAATCAAAAAGGCAAAGCATCAGCACAACATCACAAGGTGGAAAAGTTATTTTAAGCTTTCATCAGCAGAAAGATCGCGATACTCATGAATTGAAAAAGCAGTCGTCAAGTCAGAAACTTGACGGCTGCTTTTATTTTGGTGAGCGTGATCTGGCGCGGTTAGGAGCCGGAGAACGCGTTATGGTGAATCTACAATTCCCAAACTCAGCTAATTAACCGGCACATCCACAATCCAGCCTTCCGGAGCCGGGACATCCCCAAACTGTATGCCAGTTAGCTCATCATAAATTTTCTTGGTGTAAGGGCCGACTTCAGTTTCGGAATAAAAGACATGCTCATGACCATGATACGTGATGCTGGCAATCGGTGTAATGACTGCAGCAGTGCCACACGCCCCGGCTTCACCAAATTGATCTAAGTCCGTAATGGCGATCTTGGTTTCCTCGGTTTTCATGCCAAATCGGTCATGCGCCAGTGTCAAAATGGAATACTTCGTGATACTTGGCAGGATTGAAGGAGATTTCGGCGTTTTCAAGGTTTTGCCATCTTTTGAAATGCCAAAAAAGTTAGCCGAACCGACTTCTTCGATATACTTATGCTCAATTGGATCCAGATAGATTGCGTCGCCATAGCCGTGTTCATGCGCAAACTTGCCGGCTTGTAAAGAGGCAGCATAGTTACCGCCGACCTTAGCCTGACCAGTGCCATAATGGGCAGCGCGATCGTGTTGATCAGCCACAATAAACTTGGTTGGCACCATGCCGCCTTTAAAGTAAGGGCCTACTGGCATGGCAAAAACATCAAAAATGTATTCTTTTGCTGGTGCGACGCCGATATTGGGACCAACCCCAATGAGCATTGGCCGCAAGTAAAGCGTGGCGCCGGTCCCATATGGCGGAACGTACTCATGATTAGCAGCCACAACCTGTTTGACCGCGTTCACGAACCGGTCTTCGGGGAAAGGTGGCATCAACAATTTTTCTGCCGAGTTATGTAACCGATGGGCATTTTGATCCGGCCGGAAAAGTTGGATTTTTCCGGACTTGGTACGGTAAGCTTTGAGCCCTTCAAAGGCGCCTTGACCATAATGCAGAATCGGGGAACCTTCGTTCAAAGTTAAATTCGGATCCGTTGACAAGGTGCCTTCATCCCAAGCACCGTCTTTCCAGTGCGCAACGTACCGATAAGGCAATTGCATGTAATCAAATCCTAGGTTGTTCCAATCAATATCGACGCTCATCGTCATCCCTCCAGTGGTTGGGTGCTTTACTAAGGCATTAAATTGGGTCGATGTGGCTAACATTGCGATTCCATTAAATAATATAGCTTCTATCTTAGATGATTCTCACAAATAACTCAACCAAAAAAATTGTAATTACTGTTAATATCTCCCGTAAGCGGTTACAATTAGACGCGTAAGGGGATTATATTCCCTTTGGCCGGTGCTAATCGTTTTATTTATAAAAGTGTTTAGGTGAGCGTTTCTTGAGCCTTTTGATGTTCTTGCTGTTACACTTGGGGCGATAGGGAATATTCGCGATACGTGATGTAGGTGAAGCAAGCCAAAGCATAACGCGTTCACCGGCGCAGAAACCTGCGTGTAAGAACCTCGGTCGCAATGGCCTAAGCCCGGGCCATCACGCCCAAGGCCGCTTACACTCCGGTTTCTAAGCGCGCTGGTTCACGCTCACGTGATTGGGGGAATGATCATGATCCAAGGATTAAAAGATTGGTTATATCTTTTCAACACAGGACAGGATTTTCAAAGTTACAACCGGTTTGGTGCCCATGAAGTTGAACCTGGTAAATGGTCATTTCTGGTTTGGGCGCCGCACGCCAAGCAGGTCCAAGTCGTCGGCGATTTCAACGATTGGCAAGGCAGCCCACTCACACTACAAGAGCAAACTGGTTGTTGGTATGGTGAGTTACCTGCCCAGAAGCATCAGTTATACAAGTATCAGATCGTTGGTTCGGACGGTGCGACCCACGAAAAGATTGATCCTTATGGCTTCGGCTTTGAACACAAACCCGGCAGTGCCGCGCGTCTGGTCGATGTTCCCCGAATCACTTGGCATGACGATGCCTGGCTGACCAGACGCAGCAAGTGGCGGCCGTATGACGAACCCCTGACGATTTACGAAGTGCACCTCGGCTCGTTCATTCGCGACACCAACGCCGGCCCGGACGGTGGGTACATGACTTATCAAGACGCCATCGATAAGTTGATCCCGTACGTCAAAAATTTAGGTTATACCCACATTGAATTTCTGCCCTTAATGGAACATCCACTCGACGCGTCGTGGGGTTATCAGCTGATGGGCTACTTTGCCCCGACAAGTCGTTTCGGAGATCCTGAAGACTTTCTGCGTTTTGTCGATGCCGCACATGAAGCCGGGCTTGGTATCATCATGGACTGGGTGCCGGGGCATTTTATCAAAAATACCGATATGCTGGCACAGTTTGACGGGACGCCTACTTTTGAATATACCGACCCGCACCGCGCTGAAAATGTTCGGTGGGGCACGTGGAACTTCGATTTAGGCAAGGCGCAGGTTCAAAGTTTCTTAATTTCCAGCGCCATGTATTGGTTGGACCACTGTCATCTCGATGGCCTGCGGGTTGATGCCGTCTCCAACATGCTGTACATGGATTATGACGCTGGCAAGGAAAATGACCGCAACCAATTCGGCGGCCGCGACAACCTCGAAGGCATTGCCTTTTTGAAACGCCTGAACACCAAAATATTTGCCAAGCATCCCGATGTGCTTATGATGGCCGAAGAAAGCTCGGCATATCCGAAGGTGTCAGCGCCGATCAACACGGGTGGCCTGGGCTTCAATTACAAGTGGAACATGGGCTGGATGAACGATACGCTCAAGTTCTTTGAAGAAGATCCGGTTTATCGTCACAGTGATATGAATTTATTGACGTTCTCATTCATGTATATGTACAACGAACAATTCGTCTTACCGTTTTCCCACGACGAGGTGGTGCATGGCAAAAAGAGCCTGATGCACAAAATGCCAGGCGACCGATACAATCAATTCGCCAACCTCCGCACCATGTACGTCTGGCAAACGACATTTCCCGGAAAAAAGCTATTATTCATGGGCAGCGAATGGGGGCAGTTCCTCGAATGGCGCGACTGGAGCGAGCTTGAGTGGGTAGACTTGAAGGATCCGATGAATAAGAAAATGCAAGGGTTCACGAAGACGCTCAATCATTTATACACCGCCCGCCCAAGCCTTTGGCAACAAGATCACCAACCGTCCGGCATTAAGATCACCATGGCCGACGAACCCGATGTCATGAGCTACATTCGCTATGGTAAACAACCAGACGATTTCACGGTGGTCGCAATGAATTTTGTGCCAGTCCAAAAAGACCACTTCAAGATCCCGGTACCAAGACTAGGAACGTACACCGTGCTATTGAACACGGAAAACATCGACTTCGGGGGCACATGGACCAAGTGGCAGGCAACACTAACGGCAAAAGAAGGCAACACCCACGGCGAACCGGCTTGGCTCGACGTCATCTTACCAGCCATGGGCGCCTTAATCATTGCACCAAAAAAACTGACACCATTGCCCAAGCCACCAAAGCAACAACGTAAGCAACAACCAGCAATCTCCGGCAGCCCGTCACCCAAAGCCATCGCCACCCAAAAACGCCAAGCGATCAGTCACCACAAAGATTGGGAACAACACCAGCGCGGGCACAGCCGCCAACAACGTCGCTAAGCGTGAAGAAAGACGATATTTTATAAGGAGTCCTTATGATCGTTGCGCGTGGCTATGGGTGAAAACTGTTTGACATTAAAAAGATATGTGTGTGATAGGATTCTGCGCTTAGAGTCGTTTTAATGAGTGCCAAAGCGGAGCGATCGGAGGCCAGAGGGGGCTCAGCTGTGAAATTGTACTAGCCGGGCGATCTTCCCGGCGTAGTACAAGGCCGAGCTTTGAGACTCAGCGGTCTTTGCTGAGGCTCAAAGTCGTGCCCACAGCGTTCCAGCCCACTCTGGCCGGAGATCGCGGAGTTTGGCACGGTGAAGCATAGAACCTTTTATAGACAAGAAGTTAGGGGGGAAGGCGCACAACATGCGCCGCAATCATGAGTACTGAAATGTTGGGAATCATTCTAGCCGGAGGTCAAGGCACGCGTTTAGGCAAATTAACCAAAACCACCGCTAAGCCATCCGTGCCGTTCGGAGGCCGTTACCGTATCATCGATTTTACCCTGAGTAACTTAGCCAACTCCGGAGTAAACACCGCGGGGGTCATTACCCAGTATCAGCCGCTTGAACTGAATCGCCACATTCAAAACGGTGCTAGCTGGGGCTTGAACGAACGCGGCGCCGGCGTCACGATCCTGCAGCCATATGCCTCAAGCGAAGGCGAAAAGTTCTTTGAAGGCACGGCGCATGCGATCTACCAAAATATTGCGTATATCGATTCGTATAATCCGCAATACCTTTTGATTCTGTCCGGCGATCATATTTACAAAATGGATTATCAAGCCATGCTGGACTACCACAAATCCAAGAAAGCTTCTCTGACCGTGGCCGTCATGCCAGTCGCCAAAGACGAGGCCAAGCGCTTTGGCATTATGAACACCGATGACACTGACCGGATTATCGAATTCGAAGAAAAACCGGCCAAGCCAAAGAGCAACCTGGCGTCCATGGGGATCTATATCTTCAACTGGCCAACACTCAAGCAGTATCTGACCGAAAGTTATGCTACTGATGGCGCAATGGAGGACTTCGGCCACGATGTCATTCCGGCATATTTAACCCATAACGAAGCCAGCTATGCTTACGCGTTCCGTGGTTACTGGAAGGATGTCGGGACGATTCAGAGCCTGTGGGAAGCCAACATGGAATTCCTGAACCCGAACAATCCGCTCAACATTGGCAATCGCAACTGGCGCATTTTCAGCCAAAATGAAGCCTTGCCACCGATGTTCCTGACCAAAACCGCCAAAGTCTCCGGCTCGATGATCGTGGACGGCTGCTATGTGGCTGGCGCCATTCAGCACAGCATCTTGAGTCAGAACGTCAAGATTGGCGAAGGCTCCGTCATTAAAGATAGTATGATCATGCCAAACGCCGTCATCGGCAAGAACGTCACCGTGGATCACGCAATTGTCGGTGAAAATGCGATCATCGGCGACAATGGCAAGGTTATCGGGAAACCAAACGAAATTAGTGTTGTCGGTTACGGGGAAGTTTTAGGAAGGACTGAAAAAGAATGAGAAAAGGCGATTTAGCAGCAATCATTGATCTGAATGAAAAAGACAACCAAATTCAGCCATTGACGGCAGCCCGCCCGATCGGAACGCTGCCATTTGCAGGGCGCTATCGGCTCATTGACTTTCCGCTGTCATCACTGGATCATGCAAATGTTCGCAGTGTGGCGATTTTCCTGCCTAAATCGGGGCGCAGTGTCACCGACCACATCCGCAGCGGCTCCACTTGGAACATGGACCAGATCACCGGCGGCATTTTCACGTATCCGTATATGGCGGGTCGCGACTATGAAGATCCGGAACTGCGGGCGCGTTACTACGACGACTATCTACAGTTTCTGCGTAAGAGCAGCGCCCAGTACACGATTATCATGGGAACGCAAAACGTAGCGAACGTCGATGTTGACGCGATTGTGGCGTATCATCAGGCAGGTGAAAGTCCGGTCACTACCGCTTACAAGAATTTACCAGAAACGGCGATGCAACCTGAAGATCTCACGCTGGACATGACCGAACTTGGGACTGCCAGTTCAGTGGTGCCGGCTTCGGAAAACCGCGGACACTTGAAGGAAGGTAAAATTCCGGCCTTCATGGACATCTATCTCATTGGCACCATCGATTTGATCGATTTACTGGTCGATGCATCCGAAGCGCCGACATTCAAACGTCTTCCGCAGATTATGCGCGAAGCCGTATTGCAAAATAATGCCAATGCGTTTGAATATACCGGTTTCTTGGCCAAACTGAATACCATTCAGCGTTACTATGACGCGAACATGAGCATGCTGGAAGATCAGAATTATCAGGCATTGCTTTATAGCGCTAACTCGATTGAAACCAAGAATAAGAATGAAATTCCAACGTACTTCTCAACCGAATCGAAAGTGACGAACAGCTTGCTCGGCACTGGTGATTTCATTGAAGGTGACGTCAATCATTCGATTCTTTTCCGCAACGTCCACATTCATCGGGACGCGTTGGTTGATCACAGCATTGTCATGCAAGGCAGCAAGGTCGGCACTGGATCCAGCGTGAAATACGCGATTCTGGATAAAGGCGTCATCATTGGGCCGAACCTGGCTTTGGAAGGCACGCCGGAAGAACCGCTTGTATTTTCCAAGAATCAGAAAGTCTTTCAGCCAGATGGTAAGGGAGTGACGGCTCGTGCTTAAAGTTCTTTTTACTGCTGCAGAAAGTGCTCCGTTCTATAAAACTGGCGGCTTAGGCGATGTTACGTATGCCTTGCCAAAAGCGATTAAAAAGCAAGGCATCGACATTCGGGTTGCTATTCCGTTTTATGAAAAGAAATTCCCAGCTAAGTATCTGCCTAAGGTTAAAAATCTGACGCATTTTACGATTGAAACGGGTGGTCGCCCGGTTTACGTGGGCCTTAAAACGATTAAGCTGGGGGATGTGACGTATTATCTGATTGATAACCGCCAATTCTTCGATCGTGACGGCCTGTATGGCTATTGGGACGATGGCGGTCGCTTCGGCTTCTTTCAGATGGCCGTGATTGAGATGCTGCAAGTGATTGAGTGGATTCCGGATATTATTCACGCTAACGATTGGCATACCGCGTTCATTCCGGTGCTATTGAAGGAAAAATATGGCTGGATTCACCCGTATCAACAGATTAAAACCCAACTGACGATCCACAATCTGCAGTTTCAGGGATGGTTTCCGCCTTCGATTCTGGATACGGTCTTTCAAATTGGCCGCCAAAGTTTTAACGATGATGGGTTTGCCCAAGATGGCTCGGTTAACTGGCTTAAGGGCGGCATCAATTTTGCCGATTTAGTGTCGACGGTGAGCCCGAGTTACGCCCAGGAAATTCAATCACCGGCGTTTGGCGAGCATTTGGATGGCACCTTACGCAAACAGAGTGGTAAATTAGTCGGGATCCTGAATGGCATCGACAATGAAGTTTATGATCCGGAAACCGATCCGCATCTGCCATATCATTACAACGCCAAGAATCTGAAAGGCAAGGCCAAAGACAAACGCATTTTGCAAGACGAGATGCATTTGCCAAAGCGATCCGATCCACTGTTTGCGATGGTCAGTCGACTAACCCGTCAAAAAGGCGCTGACTTACTGGTCGATGCGTTGGAAAACTTTCTGGTTCAAAACAATGTTCAAGTCGTTATTTTGGGAACCGGCGATCGCGATCTGGAAGAAGATTTACTGTCGTTGCAGGATCGCTTCCCGGGTCAACTGGCCGTGCGGATTGATTTTGACGAGGCGATGGCGCAACGGATTTATGCCGGCGCTGATTTCTTCATGATGCCAAGCGCGTTTGAACCCAGCGGCTTAGCCCAGATGATGGCCATGCGTTATGGCACGTTACCGATCGTACATGAAACCGGGGGCCTGCGTGATTCGGTGACCCCATATAATGCCGAAACCGGTGCCGGTACTGGTTTTAGCTTCTGGGAATATAACGCGGGGGTTTTTGCAAAAATCTTACGAATGGCTAAGAATGTTTACGCAGATCAGCCAAAGGTTTATGCTCGATTGCAGCAACAGGCGATGGCCATGGACTTCGACTGGCATCATTCGGCAGCTGAATATTTAAAAGGCTATGACCGAATTTTAGGTAAAGCATAAGATGGCAATCAACGAGGTCGGGTCGAATCGTGCGCAAAGCAGGTCAGGCGAACAGCGTCTAACCAACAGCGGCGGAGATTTGACCGGACCTCGTTATTCATGTTTAGGTGAACGGTTACGGTTGTTTATTTTGATGAGGTGTATATTTGATGGCATTAACAAAGGAACAATTCATCACGGAATTCAAAGATATGGCCTTGAGGTTGTACGCGGCGCCAATTGAAGATCTGTCTTCACAGCAGCTTTATCAGGCGTTGGCATTATTGACACGGTCATATATTGCTAAGCCGTGGGCAGATACCAAGGCGCGTTATGATGAGGAAGAAACGAAACAGGTTTTCTATTTCTCGATTGAATTTCTACCGGGCCGTCTCTTGCAATCAAATTTGTTGAATCTCGGCATTTTGGATGAAGTTGAAGCTGGCTTGAAGGAGCTGGATCTGCATCCGGACAAAATTTTTGATGCCGAGGCAGACCCTGGCTTAGGTAACGGCGGACTCGGACGGTTGGCTTCAGCGTTTATGGATGCCATGGCCAGTGTTGGCATGGCCGGTAACGGAAACGGCATTCGCTATCAATATGGCTTGTTTAAGCAGGCATTTGTGAATGGGTATCAAGTTGAATTACCGGATGATTGGATGCGCAATGGTTTTCCTTGGGAGACCCGGAAGGAAAATCGCGCCGTCACTGTGAAGTTTGGCGGCTGGGTTGAATTGCGTCCCAGTCGTGGCGGGCATTTGCGGGTGATTTATCATAACACCGATGATGTCTTGGCGGTGCCGTATGATGTTGCGATGGTGGGCTACCATAATGGCGTTGTTAATAATCTGCGTTTGTGGTCGGCAGAAGCGCCGATTCATGCCGGTACGCATTTTTCCTTGGAACAGCGTGAGCGGATTAATCAGATTACTCAGATTCTGTACCCAGACGATTCCGATAATGCCGGTAAGGAACTGCGATTGCGGCAGGAGTATTTCTTTACCAGTGCAGGCATCCAAAGTATTGTCCGGCACTATCGCCGCACCCACAATAGTATGGCGGGATTTGCCGATCGGGTGGCGATTCACATTAATGATACCCATCCAGCAATGGCAATTCCGGAGCTGATGCGTGTGCTGATGGACGATGAGCATGTCGGTTGGGACGAAGCTTGGCGTATTACGCTCAAAGTGATGAGTTATACAAACCACACACTGTTGTCCGAAGCGCTTGAAGTGTGGCCGATTGATATGTTCAGGGGATTACTGCCACGAATTTATCAAATCGTGCAGGAAATTGATCGCCGCTTCAGGCTGGCGTTTGTGCCGCAGTTTGGGCAAGCCATGATTGATCGGATCGCACCGCTGGGTAACGGCCAAGTACGGATGGCCTATCTGGCAACGATTGGCTCACATGCGGTTAATGGCGTGGCACCACTGCACAGTGAACTGCTCAAAAAAGATGTGCTGCATGATCTTTTCCAGATTTTCCCGGAGCGGTTCAACAACAAAACGAATGGCATCACGCCGCGGCGCTGGATTCAAATCGGTGATCGGCCACTGGCACATTTGCTGGACAAGAAAATCGGTACGGCATGGCGGCAAAATCCACTAGCGTTGCGGAAATTGCATGATTTTATTGACGATAAGCGTTTCCTGTCTGATTTAAATGCGACTAAGGCCGAAAATAAACGTGAATTGGCTAAGTACATTGATCAGATGGTTCATGTGAAAGTCGATCCTGATGCCATTTTCGATGTGCAGATTAAGCGGTTGCATGCGTATAAGCGCCAATTATTGCATGTTTTGGGTATTTTGGATGCGTATCTGGCGATTAAGCGCGGCGAAAAGCGACCGAAGCGCCTGCATATTTTTGGGGCCAAAGCTGCGCCTAGTTATGTTTATGCCAAGGAAATTATTAAGGTCATGAATGCAGTGGCCAATATGGTCAATAGCGATCCGGAAGTCAGTCCTTATTTGCAGGTCGTGTTCTTGCCTAACTATGGTGTCACGATGGCTGAAAAGATTATTCCCGGTGCGGACATTTCCGAGCAGATTTCAACGGCCGGGAAGGAAGCTAGTGGTACGAGCAACATGAAGCTGATGAGCGCCGGGGCGTTAACCTTAGCGACGCTGGATGGTGCGAATATCGAGATTAAAAATGCGGTTGGTGATGATAATATCGAAATTTTCGGGTTGACCGAAAAAGAAATTGCCGGGTACTATCAGCGCGGTGATTATCGTTCGCGGGACTTTTATGAAAAGGATCCGCGGTTGCATGCCGTGTTGGATATGCTGGTGAATGGGAAGATTCCGGGGATTGAGACGGAAGGCCGCGATATTTATAATGCGCTGTTGATGTACAATGATGAGTATTTTGTGCTGGCGGACTTTGAGAGTTATTTGGCGGCTAATGCCCGGGTGGATAAGTTGTATCAGCAGCCGCAGCTTTGGGCGAAAAAGGTGCTTGTGAATATTGCGGAGAGTGGTCGGTTCTCGGCGGACTTTACGGTGCAGCGGTATGGGCGTGAGATTTGGCATGTACTGCCGCAGACGCCTGAGGATGATGGTAGTGATACGGAAGGTTAGTTAAACAGCGTTTTGGTGTCATCAAGTGTTCTCTGATGCTCCGTGCCAAACTCCGCTATCTCCGGCGGTTTGAGGCTGGAACGTGGTGGGCACGACTTTGAGCCTCTGCAAAAAGCGCAGAGTCTCAAAGCTCGGCCTTGTTGTAGGCGGGGCAAAAGGCGCCCCACCAACAACAATTTCACCACTGAGCCCCAAACCGCCTCCGATAGCTCCGCTTTGGCACTCTGCGTTGGTTGGCACTGCATTAGCTCATCAACTAAGGCTAATATCACTGCACTGCCATATTTTGTAAAGCAAGGAGGTTCACATGTTTCAATTTGATTCATTTACCGATCGGCGGCCGTTTGGGGCTGTTCGGGAGGGGACTTTGGTGCATTTTTCGGCTAAGGCTGATGGTGCCGTGACGCAGGCTTCTCTGGTGATTGCTGCGGATGGGCATTGGGATCAGGCGCAGTCGTTGCCGATGACGCAGAGTCCGAATGGGTTTGCGGTTGCTTTTGCGCCGCCAACTTCCGGGTTGTGGTTTTATCATTTTGAATTGCAAACCGATGAAGGCCGTCAACGTTTTGGGGCGGTTGAAGGCGGTTTTGGCGGCATGGGGCAGGTTTATCCGGAAAATGGCGACGTGGTGAGCTTTCAACTGACGGTGGTGCAAGAGTTTGATGCTGTTCCCAGTTGGTATCAGCATGCCCGCTTTTACCATATCTTTGTGGATCGGTTTCAAAATGGCAATGCAGATGGCCATGTGAATGCGCCTAAGGCTAATTCATTTATTTATGGGCGGCAGTCGGATCGGCCGATGTATATACGCGGGAATAACGGGGAAGTTCTCCGCTGGGATTTTTATGGCGGTAATTTGGCCGGCATTCAGCAAAAGCTGCCATTGCTGGCGTCGCGGGGGATTAATGCGTTGTATCTGAGCCCGATTTTTCAGGCCCGCAGTAATCATCGTTATGACACCGGTGATTATTATGCAATTGATGAAGTTTTGGGCACGCTGCATGACTTTAAACAATTTTTGGCGGCGGCGCATCGACAGGGGATGCATGTCATCCTTGATGGCGTGTTTAACCATGTCGGGGCGGATAGTCGGTATTTTAATGCGGTGAATGAATACAATGATGTTGGAGCGGCCAACAGCTTGGATTCGCCGTATGCATCATGGTTTTCGTTTAAGCGTTTCCCAGACGATTATAACAGCTGGTGGGGCGTGAAGGATCTGCCGGCGATTAATAAAGACAATCAGAATTTTCATAATTTTATTGCCGCCAAAAAGGATTCGGTCATTAGCTATTGGACGAATATGGGTGTTGATGGCTGGCGATTGGATGTTGCTGATGAACTGACCGATGGCTTTATTCGGCAGATTCGGAGCACGCTTGATCAGTTCCCTGATCGCGTTTTGATTGGCGAAGTGTGGGAAGATGCTTCCAACAAGCAGGCTTATGGCAAGCGGCGCCAGTATTTTGAGGGCGGTGAGCTGAATGCTGTGATGAACTACCCGTTGCGGTCGATGCTGATTGATTTTGTCAATGGACAGCTCAATGCGGCCGGTTTTGTCCGCCAATTGATGACGTTAAAAGAAAATTATCCGTCAAATGCGTTTGATTTTAATTTTAATAACATCGGTACTCACGATACGCCGCGGATTTTAACGGTTTTGAACGGCAATCGTCAGAAGTTGAAGTTGTTGGTTTCGCTTTTCTATTGGTTGCCAGGGGTGCCGTGTCTGTATTACGGCGACGAAGCAGGGCTGACTGGTGGGAAGGATCCTGATAACCGCGCCTTTTATCCTTGGGGGCATGAAGATCAGGAGATCATGGATTTGTACCAGATTGCGATTCAGACCCGCATTGATCAACCGGCATTGGCGGCGGATGCTGCATTCTTTCCGTTTACTTTTGAAGACAGTTTCGGCTTTGTCCGCCAGAACGAGGAGCAGACGCTAGTGGTATTGGCCAATCCAACCTGTTCGCCCCAAGCGCTACAGGATGCCAATACCAAGCTTGTTCCGGCAAATCTACGCCCGCTGTTACCGGTGGCGACGATGGTGCCGCCATGCAGCGTGATTTGGCAAGAACTTTAGGAGCAGAGTTGGCTTTTGATAACTGACACGAGCATTAAAAAAACAGCAACCCGGCATTTTCGACAGTTGGGTGCTGTTTTTGTGTGAGCGTGAGCCGGCCCGGTTAGAAACTGGAGTGTAAGTGGCCCCGGGCGTGATGGCCGTCTTACACGCAGGTTTCTGGGCTGGCGAACGCGTTATGGTTCTAATGTCGTTTCCGGCTACACTGTAATGGCTAAGGTTTCGCGCAGGCCGCTGGTTTGGTAGACGCGGGTTTCTTTGGTGACGAAAATGGCTTCCTGACCTTCTGCCTCGATGGCGTCGTACCCAGCCGGAATGCCAGCGTAGAAGCCGATGGAGGACAATACATCGCCAAGGAGACCATTATCGGCAACTACCGTAATGCTGGCCATGTTGGATTCAACCGGATAACCTCTGTTGGGGTCGATTAAGTGGTGATATTCCTTGCCGGCGATTTTGGAATAGCGTTCAAAAACGCCGGTTGTCACAACCGCTTTTGGCTCAGTTGTCAAGGTCGCAATACTGTGCTTTTCAGGATACCGCGGATCGGCGATTGGCCACTGCCATAGCGGAATACCGCTGGCTGCTTTGCCGACCAGTCGTTGGTTGCCGCCTAAGTCGATCAGACCGCCTTCGACGCCGGTTTTGTCCCATAGATCATAAACCTGATCCACGATAAAGCCCTTGGCAATGCCGCCCAGATCGAGCGCCATGCCTTCTTTAGGTAGAAAAACGGTTTGATTTTCCGAATCCAGTTCAACCAGATTTGGATCGGTTAGCGCTAATGCGGCACTGACTTCACTGGCAGACGGAATACGCGCATCCGCAAAACCAATGCGCCATAGCTTAACAATCGGACCGATTAACGCATTGTAACCAAGTCCGCGCTTGCTCCAGGCGATCGCTTGGGCAATGAGATTGAAGACCGGGCGGATTGGGATGTGAACCGGCGCTTTACCGGCCTGATTGTTGATCATGACGAGCAGCGATTCTTCATCATAGAGCGACAGTAAATGGGCATAGGCGCGAATCATGCTGATGCTTTGATTCAGTAGTTCATCAGCGCCGCCTGTGTAAATGGTCAGTGTGTTGTCCGCCCCTAAGCCATGAAAGGTTGTAGTCGTTGTCATAGTGCACCTCCAAAGTCGTTGATTGTTCTTGGTTACAGTATGAACGGTTTGCATATTTGTTGCAATCGTTACGATTTCAGGTAATATTCGATGTGAGTGGTAACGGATTCATGTGGCGTTCACCGTATAAGTCACTAAAAGGAGTAGGTTATGGCGTACAGCTTGGCACAACAGGAAGCATTAAAAGAATTCAAGCAAGACATCGGACATCTAAACGCATTATCAAATACGAATCGTCAAAGGCTCATTATGATACTTGGTGCCGCTAAAAATAACTCCGGCGTCAAGGTCAGTGATTTGGCCGATGCGATCGGGTTGTCGCAACCGGCAACATCGCATCATTTGAAAAGGTTAAAGGACATCGGTATGGTCGCATCGCGGCATGAGGGTAATATGATTTACTACTACTTGACTTTAGACGACACCATTGCGCGATTGGAACGTCTGGCCGGTGCGTTAAGGCGGCAGACGGAAGAATATGAGACTGGTGAATCACAGGATAGCTGAGAAGCTGATCCGCAATTGGATGTGATGAATGTAAAAGTTTTGTAAGAAAGCGTTTGCGTCATTTAAAACGAATATTTTATGATGGTACAGCCATATTGATGCTTTACAATGGTTGTTAAATAGTTTGTTCAACGAGGGGGATTAGCATGGATGCTGGACGCAATATTTTAAAAGATGAGCAGCGCCGATTTGCGCGCCTTAAAAGTGCCCAGCATGCCGCCGCATTAAATTTATTGGTTTATGGCGGTTTGACGGTGGCCGAATTATGGATTGCCCAGCTGGCGCATTCTCGAGCATTGGCAGCGGATGGGTTGAATAACCTGACCGGGGTAGCTTCGGCACTTATCTTGCTTTGGGGGTTGCAGATTTCCCAGCAGCGACCTGATAATGAGCATCGCTTTGGCCATTGGCGGTTTCAAACGATTGCAACTTTATTCTCTGGCTTGATTATGTTGGTGGTTGGCGCGGATGTTGTCCTGGATGGCTATCACGGCTTGCAGGCTTGGTATCAAGGCAAAGTCCAAGTTCCTGGTATACTGGCGGTTTACGTGAGTCTGGCGGCCGGATTAGCCATGGGTGCCATCTCGTTAATGAATCATATTCGGGCAAAACAGCTCAACAGTAGCGTTTTGCGGACTGCTTCTAAGGACAGTTTTTCAGACGCTGCGACAAGTGCTGGTACGTTGTTGGCCATTTTAGGTGCCAAAGCAGGTTGGTTATGGCTTGATGGCGGTGCTGCGCTTGCAGTCGGGATTTTGATTTTGTATGCAGCTTGGACTATCCTTCGAGACGCCATTTTTGAATTGACGGATGGTTTTGACACTAAGGAAATTACGGCGTATCGGCAGACGATTACCCAGGTGCCCGGCGTCCTCGGCGTTCAAAGCATCGAAGCCCGGTACGCCGGCGACGCAGTTTTGCTCACCATTGGTATTCGGGTTGATCCCAAGATGACGGTTGCCGATTCGTATGAATTAGGCGAACAGGTTGAGCGGAAGCTGATGGATAAATATGATATTCTGGATGCCGATGTCAAAACGTATCCAGCCGATTTACCGCCCAATGATGCGCCGCAAGATCCGCAAAATTAGCTAGTCGATCGGTCAATAATTTTGAAAATATTGACGCTGTACAAATTCTGAGCATGTGTTAAGATTTGAAGTATCATTTACCAGTTGAGTCGCAGTAGTGGTGTTAAGTAGGGCTCAGAAAAACGGTGGTTGCTGCAAACCGTTCCGCTTAACAGCATGAATTACAACTCAAAAACCACTGGCCGCGGGTCATGCCGATATCCATGAGAGTGATGCATAGCATAATCTGGGTGGTACCGCGGTGAAAGTCGTCCCTGATCTTAATTTATTTAGATCAGGGACTTTTTTTCGTGAGCGGACCCGGCTCGCACACATGACAAGTAGGAGGATTTGACTGATGACAGAAATACGACGAGGCAAAATTTTAGACGAATTAAAATGGCGTGGCGCACTGAATCAACTGACAGATGAAGATGGCTTGCGCAAGCTGACCCAAGAGAAGGCAGTCAGCGTTTATTGCGGCACGGACCCGACCGGCGATTCTTTGCATGTTGGCCATTTGATCCCGTTCATGATCCTCAAGCGCTTTCAGTTGATGGGTCACCGCCCAGTGATTGTTATCGGTGGTGGTACCGGTTCAATCGGCGATCCGTCCGGGCGTAATTCCGAGCGGGTCCTCCAGACCATGGACACGATCGCTGCCAACAAAAAGAAATTAACTGCGCAGATGGAGAATCTGTTTGGCACGGAAGATTTCCGGATTGTCGATAATTATGATTGGTTATCAAAAATCTCGATGCTGGACTTTTTGCGGGATTACGGGAAGCTATTTTCTGTCAATAACATGTTGAATAAAGAGGTTGTGGCCAGTCGTCTGGAAACGGGCATTTCTTACACTGAATTCACTTATCAGATTTTGCAATCGGTTGATTTTCTGCATCTGTTCAAACACGAAGACGTTCAGCTGCAAATTGGTGGTGCCGATCAATGGGGCAACATCACAGCAGGGATTGACCTGATTCACCGGATCGAAGGCCCTGAAGCTCGTGCATACGGCCTCACGAATCCGCTGATGTTGAAGGCTGATGGCACCAAGTTTGGCAAATCCGCAGGCGGGGCGGTTTGGCTTGATCCGGAAAAAACGTCACCGTACGAATTCTACCAATTCTGGTTCAACCAGGATGACGCCGATGTTGAAAAGTTCCTTAAGTTTTTCACGTTCCTGTCACGGGATGCGATTGCGGAATTGGTTGAAGCGACGAAAACACATCCAGAAAAACGCGAAGCACAACGCGAATTGGCCCGCTCCGTCACGAAGTTTGTTCACGGCCAAAAAGCGGTTGATCAAGCCGAAAGTATCAGTGCCGCACTTTTCTCCGGCGATGTCGCAGACTTGAGCGCCGAAGAAATCAAGCAGGGATTTAAGCAGTTTCCAACGGTGGAAGCACCTCAAACTTCAGAGAATATCGTCACTTGGCTGGTAGATACCACAAAAATCGAACCGAGTCGGCGGCAGGCGCGTGAGGACATTCAAAATGGCGCGATCACGATTAACGGGACACGGCAACGCGAGCTCGATTTTGAAGTTGACCCGAGTACCCATTTTGACGGTCAATATGTCATTGTTCGACGCGGGAAAAAGCGTTACTTCCTAGTTAAGATCAAATAAACGATATCGTTGACGGTTGATTTGACTGAGTAAACGTTCCCATTAAAAAAGCTAGCCATTAAAAATTAAATGACAGACACTGAAAAAAACCAGGAATGAAGTCGCACTTTATTCCTGATTTTTTTGTATGTCAACGTGGAAATATAACTAGAACGTAAAGTAGTTATCAATATGATCATAAAATAATGTTGATTTAATTGCGAAAGTATTCTGATGGTAACGGCCTTGTAACAAGCCTGTAATAGTTCAGTGTTAATGTGACAATTGTGAACAAAAAGAGAGCAGGAGTGGCGATAAAGATGAGATTACGGCAATTAGTTACGGGCGCTATCACCGTTGCAACATTAGCTGGCGTTGGGGTTTCGGGTGTAGCAGCAACAACCGTTCGCGCAGCAGACGATAAGTCAAGTTTGCAAGCGAAGAACGATGATTTGATGAAGCAGCTTCAGGCAGCTAGCGATAAAAGCGCAAAGCTGAGTAATGACGTTTCCAACAAGGTTTTAGCCATTCAGCAAGCTGAAGCAAAGATCAAAAACAGTCAGGCTAAGATCGATGATCTCGATGGCCAGCTGACTAAAGCCAACCAGGAAGTTAGCCAACGCAAGAGTAATTTGAAGGATCAGTTGATTTCTCTGCAAAAACGGGTTGGCAATTCGGTTACCGGCAATGTCTATTTTGACTTTATCCTGAATTCAGATAGCTTGACCGACTTGGTGGGTCGTTCCTTAACTGTTAGCAAGTTGAGTCAGGCTAGCACCGAGGCCCTTCAGGCAGTCAAGGATTCCGAGGTAAAAGTCAAGAATCTGAAGGCCAGCCAAGAAGCCAAGCAAAAAGAATTGGTAGCAACCAAGGCGCAACTTGAAAGCGACAAGGCCAAGATCGATAGTTTGAAGGCGGATGCAGACAAAGCAGCTGGTGATGCGCAAAAGATGATTGATGCCAACAAAGACAAGTTAGCTGAATTGGCTGCTGAAGAAGCTGCCAAGACCGCAGCTGCACAAAAGGCTATCAGTGATGCAGCAAGCACCACTTCTACTTCAACAGCGTCAAGCACAAGCACAAGCACAAGTACTGCTTCTGCAAGCAACAATGCTTCCAGTACAAACGTGACCTCCTCTACGGCACCTGCTTCAGCTGGCAGCAGCACAGTTTCCGTTTCTGGCGGCAGCATCGCAAGTAACGCTGCTAAGTATCTCGGTGTGCCATATGTTTATGGCGGCACTTCGCCTTCAGGCTTTGACTGCTCAGGTTTGATTTACTACGCTGCTAAAGAAGCCGGCGTTAGCTTGCCACGGACTTCGCAAGCTCAAAGTACGCTCGGTTCTTACGTGGCAGTTTCCGATCTTCAGGCCGGCGACTTAGTCTTCTGGGGCGGCGTTGGAAGTGCCTATCACGTTGGCATTTACATCGGCAATGGCCAATACATTCACGCGCCTGCACCGGGTCAAAGTGTCACTGTTCAAAGCGTTGCATACTTTGCACCTAGTTTTGGTCGACGTCTCTAATTAGTTGTTCACATCCTGCAAAATAGATACTTCAAAGATCGGTCATGGTGGCCGGTCTTTTTCTTTAAAAATAGCTTCAAAATAATCAGACGATTTGCGAGCCAATTATCTGCTTTCTATGCGACAATATAATCAAAATAATGATGGAATGAGAATGAGTGCTTGACAAGAAATACTGATTCTTGTTCACACAAGGAGGGAATAAAGATGATCAAGATTGATAATCGCGCACTGGATACCGAAGCTGTGTTAGCCTTATATCAAGCCGTTGGATGGGTGATGTACACGCGCGATCCAGCAAAACTAAAACGAGCCTTGGCACAGTCGCTTATGATCTTGGGGGCATTTGATGGGGACCGGTTAGTCGGGTTAATTCGGGCAGTCGGTGACGGTGAAACGATTCTTTTTATTCAGGATCTACTGGTGCTTCCAAGCTATCAACGTCAGGGAATTGGTCGCCAATTGGTGAACACATTGGTCAACCAATTTCCTGAAGTGCGGCAGCGGGTTTTATTAACAGATGATCAGCCGGATACGCGTGCTTTTTATGAAAAGATCGGCTTTGTGTCGAGTGATCAATTTGGGGTTGTCGCTTTTTATCAGGACTTGTCCTGAAGTTGCGAGTAGAAAAGGGTAGCTTGATTTCGTGTTTAAATACCACTCAATGCTGATTTTCAGCTGACGAATTGACGCTGATTTGGTACAATCGAGGCAATATTCAAGGAGGCGGATTATGAAAGTGGCGCACAAGTTGATTGTGATCACAGGGGCAACAGGTACTGGCAAAACAACGGTGAGCGCGTACTTGCGCGATAATTACCGAATTCATCGCGTCATGACGCACACGACTCGTCCGGCTCGTAAAGGTGAAGAGAATGGCATTGATTATTATTTTGAAACGCCGTCAAGTTTTGCAACGAAACATTTTATCGAAAAGGTCAATTATGCTGGCTATGAATATGGCTCCTCACATGAGTCACTTGAGAAAAACTGGGCAAAGCATCCTTTTTTAAGTATTGTTTTGGATACTAAAGGGGCGATCACTTATGTTCACGAACTGCCTAAAGAGGTTGTGGTGTTATTCCTCACCATTGACGATCCGACTGTTCTGAAGGATCGCTTGTTGGGCCGTGGTGATGATCCGGCGATGGTAGCGGCTCGGCTGAAGAGTCCTGAATATAAACGGGATTTAACCTTGCCGAGTGAGCTTAAGCCGTTTGCCACGGTGATCAAAAATGACCGTTGGAACGAAGCACGGGAACAGGTTGACCGGTTCATGAAAGATCTAGCGCTTAAAAGCTGCGGTTTAATGTCGCTGAATCCAGAACAAAAATAAAACGTGACCCTTCACCATGTTTTAGCAAAAGGCCACGTTCGATCTGTTTCGGAGATCTGTTAACAAATTATTTAATCGGTTTCTTAACAGCCTTAATCACACGTTTAGCGCGTGAACGGGTCTTGGGATTCTTACTCTTCAAACGACGTGCAGCAGATGCATAATCGGTTTTCTCAGACATATTGCTTCCTCCTGTCAGGCGTGTTACACTAAGCAGTGCTAATCGTAATCAATACGATTTGATATATTACACGTCTTAAGTTAAAGTGTCAAGCCAAAGGAGCTTATTTCTATGGATAACACAACAATTGCATTAAAGCAGTTAAAACAACACGGTTACCGGGTCACCAAACAACGTGAGTCAATGGTGGACTATCTAGGCAGGAATCAGCATCGCTATACGGCAGTCACGATTCTGGATCGGTATATGCGCACGCAATTTCCCGGGGTGTCGCATGATACGATTTATCGCAACGTCAAATCGTTTATCGAAATGGGCATTCTGGAAAGTCGCATGCAAGACGATCAAATCGTGGTTAAACTGCAGTGTGATTTCCAGCATCCACATCATCACCATTTTATTTGTACGAACTGTGGCAAGGTGATCGAACTTAAAATGTGTCCATTGAATTTCTTTGAAGATCAAGTTCCCGGCGCTAAAATTCAGAGCCACAATTTTGAACTCTATGGTTTGTGCGCAGAATGCCAGAAGCGGGCGAATAGCTTGAAAGAAGCTAACGCATAACGAATCGTTGCAAGTGAATCACGCAAATGTGCTCCATAGATGACCGGCACCAGAGATGATCTTATCTCTGATGTCGTTTTTTATTGACGTGCTGAGGTGCGTGTCTCAACGCTGCCCAATGCGTCAGTATGTATATTCTGATTTTTCAAAAGAGCAGCACTTTGGCTAGCGCTGTAAATAGCGTATAATTTTAGCGGTAACTTAAGGTGCTTCCTGCTACTTTTGGGGTAAAATGAAACGATGAATGAAAGGAGCTGGCTTCATGGCTTATCGAACACCGCCATTATTACCGCCGACTGCCATTGTTTCGCTGATTGTTTTGATTAGTGCGTATAACATTGTGAATACCATCAATCCGATCAATCAGCCTAAATCGGCAACAGAGCAGAGTTCATTGGTATCTAAAATAAAATCCGAATCGGCTTCTAAGGCAGCGCGTTCAGCATCACCTAAGCCTGAAACTAGTCAGAGTTCAGCGCCCCAACCGTCTGCTTCTAGTCAATCGGAGACGCAGCCGAGCCATCAGGAGAACGACAACGAAGCAACCAGTACCGCGAGTGCAACGTCGACGCCAAGTGCGGCAACCTCGACCTCAAGGACTTCAACACCCTCTGTGACGTCTACACCAAGCACCGCTTCAACCAATAATGGGCAGACGACTGATCGGAACCACACAAGTAATGGTCAAGGAACTGACACAACCGGCACGAATGGCCAATAAGCTGCGGGAAGGATGAAATCATGTTAACTGTTATTGATATTATCAACCGCGTGCTAGGCTACTTTAACATTGCCGATAAACCCAAAGGCAAGGCCTTCACGTGGGTGGCATTTGTCGCTAATTTTTATTTGCTGTATGTCGCCATTGAAAACCTGCGCTATCCCGGTTTTCGGATCCGAGGGGCGTTGTTCATGCTGGCGTTTGTTGTCTTTTTGTATTTTATTGCGTTAAACTTTCTCTACTACTTTACAGATAAGACAACCCGCTTTGATATTTCGCCGACTGTTGAAAAATGGCTGGGCAGTAATGGCGCGAAGAAAGCCGATGCTGAAAATGAGCTAAAAACGCAATTAGGCGCCGCACCAGCAAATGGTGTGTTTTCCCAAGAGCAGATGCTGACGGCAGACGTTATGTTAACCGATGAACAACAAGCCAATCTTGATGCGCTGGTTGACAGTCTGGTCAACCAAGGCGTTTTAAGTTTGAATTATCAGGGTCTGGATGACAAAGCTGTCAGTCGGATCGCGCAGGAGACCCAACAGCCGGTTCTGGCCATCGGTGCGCCATTCCCGTTGCCATTTTTTGATTTGCAACATGTGAACGATCAGCTAATTATTACTGGCGGCTTAAACGCGTTGACGGCTAAACCGTTGGCAACAGTCAAGCGAGTTGGTCTGCTGCCGGTTGAAAAAGCAGTGCAGGACTATCATCTAGTGGCCGCCAATGCCTTTCTGATTGGCGGCGAGCAGAAGCTCTTGGGTCGTAGCGGGTTGCGGAAAGAATCGCAGCCATACAGCTTGACGGTGCAACTGGCTTATCAGGATAAGTCGTCTGCAGCGTCTCAGGAAAAGGTTGCTGCCGAAACGCATTCTGTGGAGGAGCGGCAGCCAGACGCACCGCAGGCAACTAGAGAAGGACGTCACGCCTTTGATAGCAATGCAACGGCCGAGTTGGAGCAGCAAGCCTCAGAGCGACTGCCAACTCGGGAAAGTAAGCGGCATCAGAAATAAGATAGTGACACAGTGTCATTTGCCATATAAAAATAGTGTCAGAAAGTCACGACATTTCACGTTGACAACCAGTCGAGGTGAAATGCCGCGACTTTTTGGGCTCTGCGTCAACTGGTGTTGAAGAATAAATTTATCATTTGAGGCGGTTCTCCATTTGGGGAGCCGTCTTTGTCATGTTATGCCGTGATTTGGTAGATTCGTTTGAAGAAGTTCAGCTGATTCTTGAAGCCAAAACAGGATCGTTTGAGTGACTTGATGAGGCGGTTAACCCCTTCGATCGGACCGTTGGAATAAGGGCTGGTGAC
>NZ_MSSM01000042.1 GCF_004123795.1 Lacticaseibacillus chiayiensis
ATGTCGCGACCGGGAACGCCCTATGACAACGCACCAATGGAGCGCTGGTGGAACGAATTTAAACTGCGGTGGATGGATCGTCATCCAATGGCAAAGACTTACAAGGAATTCGTCCAGCTCGTTGAAGATGGGATCCACTATTTCAATCACGATAATCGTTCAGAACAAAGAGACGGCCTTACCCCAGAAGAATACTGGAATAAGGCCATCTAAAAGCTACCAAAATTTTATATTATTTCATCTGTCAACTTGACAGAGCCGACCGCAAAAAATGTTGTCCTTTCCAAGTTGACTTATTCTTACTTTACGGAAAATGAAGTTTAGTTCTTGAAGAACAATGTGGTATAATGTTTTTACCGATTCTGATATGATACTATTCGACATTAGTCGCAGATGAGACTTCCGCAACGCTAGCCGGCGTTAATGTCAAGCATGATTGCTCGATAATGACTCTGATGAGCGTGGTCACGATGCATTCCAGCATTAGTGTGCCTCCTTGTTGATGGCTAACTACCGATACGGTTATAACAATTCTTATTATAATTGTAATGTTAAATGTATTCATTCGTCTGATGAAGATGGATGTTATTTTCGAATCAACGTATCATTGAGGAGATAAGATAGACAGGCGTGGCTTTCGACAAATACGGTCGAATAGGTTGCGCCTGATTTCATTCGGAGGTATATTATGGATCCAGTCATGCGGGTTGGGGTACAGGCACTGGAAAAACTTAATGGTAAGAATTATCTTCATTTTGATTTTCAAGTTACCGAAAAGGAAAGAAGACGATTAATTTCGGACATCTCTACTGGAAATATTATTCATCACCGATACCTGCCATTTATTTCTTTTGAGATTCGATTTCGGATTTTTCGTTTCAAAGAAAAGAAGGCCGTGCCAAAATCACGTAAGATTATGTTACCTTCGCATCATGATGCTTTAACATATCGTTATTACGGTAAAGCCTTAAATCGCATATATTCTGACTACGCTATTAGTCATGACATTAATGATGTTGCCGTTGCATATCGCGAAGCTCAGCCTGGTGTACATCTATCAAACATCACTATCGCGAAAGAAGTCTTTGATTACACAACCTCGTTTCCCAAATCATGGATTATTAAAGGTGACTTCCATCATTTTTTTGATACGCTGGACCATCAACACCTTGCGCTTAATCTCCGGAAAGTGTTCGGAAGAGATATGCCCAAGGATTGGAGCAAAATGCTTCGGTCAATTACACAATATCAATCCATTAGTCGAAAAACCTTAGAAAGGCAGCTTCAAGTGGCACGCGTAAGAGTTGCATATCGATCAAACGGGTCACAAAAGCCCAAAGCGCGGGCATACGTTAGCAATTTAAAAAAACTTGGGCAACTCATTAGAAATAAACAGATTCGTTTTTCTGGGAAAAACCATGTAGGTATTCCTCAGGGAACTGCTGTCAGCGCCGTGTTGGCGAATGTCTATATGATTGATTTTGACGAATGGCTGATGAAACGGTGTGAGGGATTCGGCGGACTTTATCGCCGATATTCGGATGACTTTATTATTGTATTATCGGGAGATCAGCTTAATAAGGCATCTGTCGAGAATTTTATGTCAGAAATTATCCGGAAAAGCCAAGATTTACTGCATTTGAAGATTGAGCCAACAAAAACTAAGCTGTACTTATATGAACAAAACAGTCATGAAGTAACACTGTTTTATGATCACGGTACAAGGAAAACAAAACCTGGCAAAATTGACTATCTTGGATTTATCTTTGACGGGGTTTCTGTCTCAATGCGGCCGAAGAGTATCTATAAGTTCATTTATAGAGGTCGTCGAGAAGTCGGCAAGTATATTACATTTGGTCGTTCATATGATCTGGTCAGACAAGGGCTTACCGAGTCTGACATTATCCAAAATAAAGTTGTTCCTAAATATGTTCTAAGTTCTACTGGTTATCGGAGAGGCTATGTAGCACCAAACATACATCAAGTACTTCAATATCTTGGCCGGCTTCAGGAGATTAGACAAATGAAGCCTGGGACACTCCATTCTGTCCACAAGGGCGTAACGATTCGCTATTTGAGCGGTGAGGTAAAGAAGCCGAGATCATCAATGTTAGGATATGCTTTAAGGGCACAGGAAGCATTTGAAGTGGGCAAGCCGAAGTATCGAGTTGTGATCAAGCGTCAAGTTTTACGTCAGATCAGGCGTAACCAGAGGAAGCTTCATCAAGGCCGTGAGAATTATAAATTATGGAAACGCTTTAAATTTTGAACTGATGAGATTGGCTAAGCATGTTATTCGAGTTATAGTGACCACAGTATGACAACTATCCTTAATCCAGAGGTTAGCCTTTATTCAAAAAAGCTGGAGCACCAACGATACAAATCGTTGAAGCTTCAGCTTTTTCGTTGTGCGTTTTTTAAGAATCAGAAAGTCTTGGTTAAATATTGCGTTTTGTATTGCAAAAAATAGTGCATGATGTAAAATTTGAGAGCAGGATGGTGTAACATTCGTCATTCATTGTTTTTGCTATCATCCATGTTATCGAGAGCATATTCACAAGCTTGAATGACAAATCCTGAGAAAGTGACACCTTTACCTTCAATGGCCTTTTCAATTTTCCCTACAAGTTCAAGGGGAAAGCGAATTGTTTTATTTTCGGTTTCTTTACGATCTGGGCGAATTTTGAAAGTCATTCTTATATCACCTCCTGCAAGATAATTGTAGGAAATGACCGTGAATAAATATGCATTGCATTTAGCAATATATACGCAATGCTAAAGAAAGGGGGATCGCAAGTAGTCAGGAAACTTGTGTCGATTAATGGAGGCAAAAATCACAATGGTTGGGGAAGGAATTAATCAGTATGAAAGTCAAGGAGCTATTTCAAAAGCATCGGAAGTTATTCATTGCTGCCATCATTGGCGTTGTGGTTGTGTTTGGTGTTTTTAAATTTATTGCAAGTCAGCCCGCAAACGTTTTATCCTATATTTCGCCTAAATTTGAAGGATACAACGGTTATGGCACGGTGAGTTACAACAGCGATCAAGTGACAAAGAAAATTGAATCTATTTTGTTAACTAAAAATGGTATCTCCCAGAATGACGCGGAAGCAATTATTAATGACCATGTACCAACTAAGTTTCTTACAGATATCAAAGAAGCTAGCAAGCTGGCGGATGCAAAAAAGCAGTTAGATAGTGTCAAGGTTTCCTTTAATAAGGATTCAAAATTGTCCAATGGCGATACAGTAAAGCTTACTGTAGATGCTACCAAGGATTTGCCTATTAAGGGCGGAACTAAGGCTTTTAAAGTCTCTGGATTGAAGAAGACAGAAAGCTATACGCTCAAAGATGTGATGGGTAACTATAGACCGACGTTTTCTGGCATTGACGGATATGGGGAATTAAAGTCCAATAAGAAGTCTGGTGCTCATCTTTCGGTTGACCCAGACAAAAGCTTAAAGAATGGCGATCAAGTCAAGGTTAAATTATCTTCTGATTATCGATACGTACAGCTTAATAAGGGGCACGTCTTATCTGGCTCCGATCATGTCAACTTTAAGGTTACAGGATTAACGCCTGTATCTGATATTACGGACTGGGCTAAGTTAAAATCTGATATTTTGGCCGATGTGCAGTCTGAACACGAATCAGGAGAGATTTCTAAGTACGACGTGAAGTCGATGGCGACTTATGTCAGCGTTGCAGATAATTACTACCCGAACTTCGGTAGTGATGAGGCATACAGAAAGGTTCCTGCATCGGCGAAATATGTTAGTTTTGTCACTGTCGTAAAAATTACGGAAACTGCCGGCATTGGTACTCCAAATGTTACGTATCGAAATTATGGTTATAATGATCTTCCCTATTATGATGGTAAGCTCCATACCGAAAATCCTAATCAACTTAAATATTCTAAATTTTTTGGATTTTCGGCAAAAACTGAACAGGCCGCGATATCTGACTTTAAAGCCAGTCATTCAAATGCTCGAGAATTAAAGTTATAAGAATACTGCAAAAAGATTTTACAGATGAAGATAAAGTCTAACTGTGTAAAGAAAACTATTAAGGCCTAATTTGGAGGGTTAAGCATGAACAGGTATGTTCGAAAAAGGATATTCATGATCCTCACGGCACTGTGCCTTACAGTGATTCTTGTTGGATGTAGAGAGAATGGAAAAAGTGCGAAGTCTTCAAGAGGATCTTCTACTCCTGAACGAATTTCTTTTGTAAAGAAAGGCTATGAAAGTGCGCCTTTTTATTGGCTTGATGTTTCCGATTCAAGTTCCACACCGCTTGGAAAAGATTCAATGGTTCACACCATTATTAAAACAGAAGCTGGAAAGATAATTGGAATAGAAGTCCCATCTAAGTATGATACATTAGGAAAAATTGCCAAGTTTAGCTCTTTGGGAAGTGCCTACAAAGCAATTCTGAAAGAGAGCAAAGCTGAATTCGAAAAAAGAAGAAAATCAGATATGACGGATGAAGTAGAGCTTTCTATGCTTTCGCCTAGCGATAGAGAGAAGAGGGTTGCAATTTTGAAGGCATCTAAGTTCGGTGCTAGGGAAATTGCGATAAAGGGAGAAATAGAAACTGATTCGACTGGAAATAAGGTTAGCAAAGAGTATGTCGACTATATCGAAGCACAAATATCTGTGGGTGGCGGAGCAGAACAAACTGGACCAGCTTTAGCTTATGACAAAAGGTATCTAACACTCACGAGCGCCATGCCTGGAGTAGCTAAAGTTTACGATAAAACGTACGGAGGTTATTTTGGATCAGATAGTTTGATCCTAACAGAGAGGACTAAAAACACCGTAATATCTTTAGACGGCATGAAACAAAAGCACATGACAGTGAGCGACGATTGAGAGAGAAAATTGTCACCGCTTGTACGGCCTATTATCTGAAATTGAAATTGTAGGCCGAGAAGTTTTTCGTCTGGAGTTATTGAACAATGTTTTTAATTGAACAGTCAGGCAGCAACCATGATTTTGGAGGAAGCAAAAATGAGGGCAAAAAATAATCTCGTAAAGGGCGCACTGTACACAGGTGTGGCAATGGCTACATTATTTTCAACTCAGTTGGGTAACGAGCAAGTGGTGAGGGCAAGTACACAGGATCCGGGTACGCAGAACACGTCGACTGATCAAGTATCAGTCCAAAAAGACGGTGACAACCACACGCAACCAAAGAATGCGCAAGAATATGACAAGAACGTTGCAATAGCGCAAGATCAGCTGGATCAGGCTAATCAAGCGGCTAAGACAAAACAGGAACAGGCTGATAAGGCGAAAAACGATCTTGCAGCTAAACAAACCGAAATTGAGCAGGCCCAAAAGAATGCTGAGGCAGCTAAGCAGGCAGCGGATGCAGCGAACCAAGCTACCAAAGACGCTCAGGCTAAGATTGATGAAACTCAGAAAAAGAGTGACGCGCTGCCAGCAACACAAGAAGATGCTCAGAAACAGGCGGACAAAGCTAAAGACGATTTGGCTGCAAGCGAGCAGAAAGTAAACGAGCAACAAAGTCAGGTTAATGCGGCACAGGATCAGGCAAGTGCTGCGGACAAACAGCAACAAACGGCACAGTCAGCTGTTGATGCAGCTAATAATAAGGTGAACAGTGACGAGCAAGCTGCCAATGCAGCAAGCGATGCGGTAGATAAGGCGCAACAGGATGTTAATAGCCATCAAGTTACCGAAGATGCCCAGGCTAAAGCTGTGGCAGCGGCAAAAGACAAACTAGCGCAAAACGCCGCTGATCAAGCCGCACTTAATCAAAAGATTGCCGAAGCAGAAAAAGAAAAGACGGCAGCGGAAGCACCGCAAGCAGTGGTTGATTTTTCGCAGGATTATTCCAATATCTTGTTGGATTCCAAGTTTACGGACGAGCAACATATTGTTCAGCCAATGCCAGAGAATCAGAAGTATGTGCCAAACATGGATAATGTGCGCACTTATTTCACGCAGTATCTTAATCAGCTGCGCACCTTGAATGGACAGCCACCTATTCAAATGTCAGATGCCGTTAACAAAGTAGCCCAAGTTAATGCAGATGCCCAAACAGCAACAAGCCTTGATCATCTCGGCGCGGGATATTATGAGAATCTAGCTCGAATGAGTGGCGTGTTGTCTGATAAAGAATTTGCATATGACATTTTGACCGGTTGGTATGATGAGACCAACAATGTCTACCCTAAAGGCCAAGCTAAGCATTATGGGCATCGAGCTAATTTGCTGTATACTGCTGGCAATTTTGGCCTCGCGTACAATGCAAAGACTGGGGCCGTTGCTTTTGAAGCTGACGGCGTGAACATGACGGCGGAACAATCAAAGCTGCTAAATGATCTTTTTTATAGTAAGGGAGATTCAGACACCTTAGCCCTGCCAAACTTCATCTTTGACTATACTGTTGAGAAACCAGCAGATCAGGCTAAGGCCGCTGCTCTCGGCATTCAGATTAACCAAATGAACGCCCAGTTAGATACGCTGGTTAAAGATGGTAAAGTATTGGAGAATAACGTCCAAACTGAACAGGCAGCTTTGAATGCCTTGTATGCTGATGGTGCTAAGCTCAACCAAGCGTTGAACGATGCAACGGCTGCAAAGACTAAGGCTGATGCTCAGTTGGAAACTAGCCGTCAGGACCTTACTAACGCGCAAGCATCCTTGGTAAGTAGCACAGATGCTGTAACAAAAGCTCATGCACAGTTAAATAGTGCGAAGGCTGACCTGCTGAAAGCACAGCAAGATGCTGACGCTGCTAAAACGCGCGCTGACGATGCTGTTAAGACAGTTCAATCACTTAGCAGCATGAAAGCAGCATTGGCAAAGGACTTGGCTAATGCTAAAGACGAACTGCGTGCAGCCCAGTTGGATAGTGCTGACAAGCAGCAAGCTCTAGTTGCCGCACAAGACAAGCTTGCCTCCTTGGAAGCGGGTTTACCTGCTCTCAAGACAAATCTCAGCAAAGCCCAAGCAGAATTAGCAACAGCTCTGTTGGACGTTCATGATGCAGAAAACAATTTGAAACAAGTCAAAGCCAACAAGTCTGCTGACATGATTCAGGCTGAAAAAGAAGCTCAGGAAAAAGCGGAGCAGCAGAAGAAGCAAGAGGAACAGCGGAAACAAGAGGAAAAGAAGAAACAAGAGGAGCAACAGCGCAAGGAAGCTGAAGAGAAAGCCAAAGGTCAGCAAAACAAGACAGACAAAGGAGCCGGCCAAGGAACAACAAAGCCGCAACCACTTGATGTCAAAACGAAGACTGATGAAGGTCAACATCTTAAACCGCTCGCGGCGAAACCAGTAACATCTGTCACGGCTGAGAAGTCATATCCACAAACTGGCGATACTAACTCATTGGTAAGCGTGGTTGTTGGGTTGTTCATTACCTTGTTCTCAATGATGGCGCTTTTGTTTAAATCCAAGAAAGCTTAATGAAGTGACACAAAAAGAGGATCGTTGTGGATCCTCTTTTGCGTTCTTTAAGACGGTTTTTACAAGTATTTATTTGATTTAAGAAAAAGGAATACGAATTTAAGAAAGTGGAGCGTAAGTTCTTAGAGAGGCCGCTTAAAAACTCAATAAAGGCAGGCCTCATATCAGTCAAGAAAAGCTGAGAGAGAATGCCGCAATCATCGACTGACGGAGATGTGCGGTATAATTTAACTAGGTTGAAGAAAATTTTTTGGGAGGTGCACCAATGTTCCGGGACAAATTTCAAATCACCCCAGAACAAAATAGACGTTTTGCCAGAGCCAACTTTGTTAAGCTTGTGCATACCGAAGCTCGGTTTGAAGGCGTCAACACAACGCTGCCACAAACGCAGACAATCATGGATGGACTGGGTGTCAATGGTGTGCCAATTGATGACATCAACGTGATTGTGCAACTCAAACGGGGTTGGCAATATATCACCACTGATGATCAACCATTCACGCTTGAGATGGAACGCCATATCAACAAAATCGTCGCGTTACATGACTCACTGGATCCCGGTCATTTTCGCACGGGAGATAGCACGGTTCAAATCAGTAGCAAAGAAGACTTTATGCCACCGAATGTTGACGTTGCCGCTGAAGAAAAATGGTTGACAGACTTGCTCAATGATGCCGTCATAAGTGTCACTGAGCGGGCGTTAAAATTGCTGTATCACAACATGCGTGAGCAACTTTTCTGGGACGGAAACAAGCGCACCGCAATGTTAGCGGCTAATAAGTTGATGATTGACTATGGCGTAGGGCTAATCAATGTACCGCTTGATAAGTGGCCGGACTGGAATAATCTCATCAGCCAACATTATCGCAGTGGGGACATGGCCGAAATATTGGCCTGGACTTATACGAATGGCATCCAAGGTATCAACTTATCAACTACCACTGACTAAAGACACGGGATTCCCGGCCAGCCTAATTAAAAATTCCGACCTGCTTTGATACTATGAGCAAAATTGCCTTTGCACTTGGGAAAAAGCACAAAGGTGAGTTCACTTAAGATATCGAGATGTTTCAACGTTTGTGAGCGTCAGTTTTCGGAGCTTTCGACACTGGCGCTTTTGTTTTAATCTGAAAAAGCTTAATGAAGTGACACAAAAGGAGGATCGCAGCGGATCCTCCTTTTGCGTTCTCTTAGAAAGTTTTATAAGTGCTTGTTTGATTTACAAAAAAGCAGTGCGAATTCAGGAAAGAGAGTATTAAGTTCTTGGAATGTTTATGGATTAATGCGCAAACAGAATTTCTACGGCATTAGTCACCCTTAACAATCTTAGCAAACCCTTCCCGCAACGCCTCATTTCGCGTTTCGCCAAAATATATCCAGTTATTCTCATTTCCCTGATTCTGCCCAGTAACAAGCACCTCAGGCTGGCCATTGTGAAGCGTGAATAGGTAGACGTATTTACCGCCATAACGTGCGTGCGCTGCGTTTGAATAGATAGCGACGATGGTATATTCAGCATTACTTTCGCCATTTGCGCTCAATGCCCAGGTAACAGCTCTGTCGCCGACTGCCAGCGCCATCTTGCCGGTTGTTCCGTCAGGTTGGGCTAATTCGTCAGGAATTTTTAGCCCGTACATATCAGCACTGTTGCCTTGCCAGTAACTTTCGTATTGCTGGCCCATTGTCTTTTGCCACCCGCTCATGAACGCGGCAAGTTGTTGCCCTTTGGCGCTTGACCACATGGCTTGTTCGGTACTATTTGAACTGGCATTTTGGCTAGACATTGAGGCTTCTTTTTTAGATACTGAAGGTTGCTTCGAAGCGGATTTAACGGGAGCCGCACTGCTTGATACAGATGATTTGCTTGATTCGTTTGCTTTTTGCTGGTTGCCACAGCCTGTTAAGCCCAATCCGAAAAGGAGCGTGGCGACCCCAATTATTGATTTTTTCATGATATTCCTCCGAAATGATCTTGTTTATCAACAATTATACAGTAATAAGGGCTCCGACTAATAATCAAAAAACTGCAGTAATTTCTTTTGCATGGTACATTAATCCTTGTTTTCATTGTGCGCAATTTGTTGCGGAGAGAGCAGCTGCTCGTTACAACTTATAAACATTGTAATTTTGCTCTGGCTTGATGTTGTACGTCATGATCACGCAATTGACCTTAAAGGAGTTCACGATGAAACCAGATTATTTTGTTGCAAACAACTTCCGACTGCCGCTTGATGGCACGATGAAGGTTATGGGGATTGTTAACGTCACGCCAGATTCTTTTTATGATGGCGGGAAGTATGAAAGCACTGAATCGGCGGTCGAACATGCTTTATCTTTGGTAGCGCAAGGCGCTGACATGATCGACATTGGCGGGCGGACAACGAAACCCGGCAGTCGACCGATCAGCGCGGAAATGGAACTGGCACGCATTTTGCCGGTGATTTCGGCGTTAAAAGGAGTTGGCTAGGATATCGAGGTATCAGCCGAGATAAGGTTAAAATTACAGGATCTTAACGTTTTAAAGGCCGATGCATTAACGAACACGATTAGCTATGGCGAGGTTTACAAGATTATCGCGCATGAAGTGGCGTTGTCACAAGACCAGTTACTGGAATACTTGGGCGTCAGAATTGTCGAAGCGTTGCGCGATCGTTTTGCCGAAAAGTTCAGTTCGTTGACACTGTCGATTAAAAAGATTGCGCTTCCGATCAACGGCACCAACGCGCTGGTGAAGATATTTTTGTTAACTGTCCCAAACCGAAAAGTAACAGGGTGGGTCGGCTTTTTAGGGGATAAACAGGTTGTACGATGTGTCGATCGGCTGCTTGATTTGCCGAATGCGGAATTTGTGGTGTCAACGCCAGATAACCCGGAGCGAGCGTTGCCTGCTGATAAGTTATATGGAATTTTTCAAGCAAATCAGAAAATTAAGCAAAATCATGTGCTTTACAAAATTCCGGATCCGAGTTCATTATTTAACGGTATACTTGCGAATCCGGATGCCGAAATGATTTATATTGCCACAGGGTCTTTCTACTTTATCAATCAAGTTAAAAGCCAGTGGGAGCAATATCGCTTCAAATAAATTGGTGAAGGTGGAGGCCTTTGCACAGCATTTCCATAATGAAGATGTCCTAAAGGAACTAGATGCATTAAGAAAAGCGCCAAATCATCGCAGCAGCTAATTGTTGTTGCGATGATTTGGCGCTTTTGGCATAGTTGGGAAACCATAAATTGAGCTATCAACAAAATGTTGACTGCGAATGGCTGCCACGAAGATCCATGGCATCACGCTAGCTAATGTTGACTAGGCGTTTTAAGAATCGAATTGACAATTTTCTGTAAAGCAGCAATCACATCTGGATCTTGGATTAATGCAATTGAAGAGGCGAGCTGCGTTGCTGGGTTTTCTTTTTCGCCAAACGTGAAAAATTCCTGGTAGGCGACATCTAAGCCGTTGATGATCCGGTCTAATGTGCCCATTCTAATATCACCGCGACTGCCGCGTTCGATTCGCGCCAGCATGGAGACATCCATATTGGCTTTTTCGGCCAACTGTTCCTGGGTCATCGCTTTGCTGAGTCTCAACTCATGGATCCGTTTTGCAATTTTTTCTTGTAGTGGCAATCTCTAACCCCCTATTTGGCTCAGTCATTACATCAACGCTACCTGACTGGGGATTGAAGGATTAGTGCTAGTTAGCATATATTTTAAAAATAAATAGACTTATTAGACCATAAAGACGTATAATAACCAACGTGATGAGAAACCATCACGTGCCACTGTTTGATTTGGTTACAGACGCAAAGTTGAGCTACCAAAAATGCTTTGAAGCTGTCACTTGCATGCTAACCCTGCGTGGGGCAGGTTAACATGTTGTTGGGATAGTAGTAGGTACTTTCGATTGGTGGTGGCTAAATGCGGCGTTTTACGTCACGAGGGGATGACGGCGGTTGCGTTGCTTTGGTTACTAAACATAAATAAAATCTTATCAATTGCAAAATAACATCGCGTGGGGCGTATGCTATTGGTCAATGACGAGATGTTCATCAATTAATTCATAAAGGGGTTGGTTGGGAACGGTTATCTATCAGGTAATTTAAGTCGATATAACAGAGTAAAACCACTTAAGGTCGAATCAGTCTCTTTAACCATGATGCTGGTCACTGTTTTTATGAACACTGTTAAAACAATTCATAAAAAGACCCTGTTTTGTTTAGTGGGGCCCAATGTAGGTCAACATAACGATGCTTGACTGGAGGAAGCTTCTTGTTTAGGAGACTTCCGCAGACATCATTAAGAGGTTTGGATGCTTTGACAGCTCAAGCCTTTTTGTTTTGGATTGCTAATAGCCTAGAAACTTGAAAATGCACGACTTGGCGGATCATCGCTAAAGTTCTTTTTGGCAATGCCGTTTTTGTAAACGCTAGCATTTTTGTGGTTATAGAGAACGAAATTATACATTTTTCTATGGGGATTATGACAATACTTAAAAATACGGAGGATTATAGCATGGGAAAACAGCAAGAGTTTTGGGCGTCAGTGGAAGATCAAACACACAAAGTGACACTGGTTCACAGCAAGCATCATGGTTGGTTGGCTGTTGGCTTGACAGTTTTTGCAATGGGGGCTGCCGGAACCGGTCTATTGGGCCAGAGTCACGTTGTACACGCCAGCGACCAACAGCCGTCACAATCAAACTCGCAAGCAAATAATGGACGGGTTTGGAAGCTACGGCCTGTCAGTCAAATTGAAGCACAACTCAAAGCTTCAGATAAAACAGTTTACGATATTCAATGGGGCGATACACTTTCCACGATCAGCGAGGCGATGAACAACAGCGGTTTGACGACATCGGTTGAGCGGTTGGCAGCGATTAATCATATTGCTAATGTTGACTTGATTTACGCGGGTGCTAAGTTGACGCTGCAAGGCAGTGGGGCAAATGCCACGGTGACCACTCAAAATGCTGCCGGAACCAATCAGACTTTTAATTTGAATCCAGCTAAACCGGCAGTTGCAAGTCCTGCGCAACAAGCAGAAACGAAGTACACCGTTGTTGGTGGTTCTAATGGTTCGGCACCGAGCGGTTATACAAACTTGTCAGGTTCCGGCCAATCGGGACAAAATATCACGTCGTCTGGATCGAGTGCTAATGGATCGAGTGCTAATGGTCGAACGCCGACTGATGACGCTGCAGCAAAGAAAGCACTAGAAGCAGCAGCGGCAGCTAAAGCGAAAGCCGAAGCGGAAAAGGCAGCAGCCGAAAAGGCCAAAGCAGAGGCAGAAGCAAAATTAATCGTACTGCTCAATAAAGAAAATGAGCAGACCCTGACACAACTACAATCTAAACGCACGGCAGCACAGACAGCCGTTGATACTGCCAAAGCAAAAGTTACGGCGACACAAAGCGAGTTGCAGGAGGCACAGGCTGTTGCTAAACAAGCACAGACTGCTTTTGATCAGGCTAATGCTGCTGTGAACGCCAAACAGATTGAAGTTGACCAGGCAACTTCAGCAGTCAAGGATCTAACCGGGCAGATCACGAGTCTTCAAGCGCAGTTAGATACCATGGCAGGCCAAGTTAAAAATGATCCAACTTCACAAGCCCAAGTGGTTGACGTCAAGGCAAAGCTGGCAGTTGCCCAAGAAAAAATCACGGTCTATGAAGGCCAGCTTGCGGATGCCAATAGCGCTTTATCTCAAGCGAAGCAGGCAGCCGGCCTAGCTAACCAGAAACTTGGCACCGCCAATCAGAACTTGACAGCAGTCGACAATGAAGCAAAAGCTGCTCAGAGCGAGTTTGATCAAGCGCAGACGACCTTACAAAGCCTGCCAGAGACAGTGACGAGTTCAAATAGTCAGGAAGCTGCAACTGTCAAGCAACATTTAGCGGATTTAAATGCAAAGTTAGATCAACTTAATCAAACCATTGCCAATTTAAACACGCAGATTGCGGCGTGGCAAGATCAGCTGTCTTTGGCAAAAACGAATACCGATGCTGCGAATGCCGACATTAAGACGGCTAACGAACACACGGAAAAAGTTGATGCTACCGATCACAACGGAACATTAACAACCGTTCAGCAAACCGTTGCGGAAGCCAAAAAGACGTTGCCAACTATCCATATTCCGCATAACACTGAGAAGAATGTGACGATTAACCAGGATGAAAATGGCCAAGTGCTCACCAACTTAGATGGCTACAAGCTCATTAAGGCGGGGACACCTGTCAAGTCAGTTCAAACACTTGCCAACGGTGATACTGTTACGACTTATACCACGACAAACATTTATCACAAAATTGCCTACAGAACCGTTAATAAGACGGTGAACGTCGACGAGTCTGGCAACATTTTAACCAATGTCGACGGCTACACGCGAGTTTCCATTTCAAGAGAGGTTGCCGCTGACACAGATCCCACAACCGGTGATGTCACCACGACAAACACGACAACGATTGTTTGGAAGAAAAATGAAACACCGCATTTTATTCATAATGTCATGGTCAATGTTGACGAGACTGGGAAAGTTTTGACAAACACTGACAATTACGAATTTGTTAACGTCTCAGCCAGAGATTCAGAGACGACCGATCCCAAAACCGGACAAGTGACGACCACATACACCATCACGACTGTCTGGCAAAAGAACACGACTCCAGGAATGACGATTACCAATAGTACCGTCAATAAAGATGATGAAGGTCATGTGTTAGCGTCAACTGACGGTTATCGTTTTATCAAATTCTCAACAAGTTCGACAACCCTGACTATCGGTAATTGGACGAGAGAGATGGCAGCTGTGACTTATGTTTTCCAAAAGGCGTAAACTAAGGCGGGTTATAAAGATGTTTTGGTATCTACGTGACTAATAACGGTTACTGATATGCCGCTTCGCCTACTGTTGCGACAGGGGATGACAGTATTTACAAGGGTTAGTGCTAAAAGTTAACCTCCATGTTTGATCAGCCATGCTGTTGCGGCAGTAAAATTCTGCACGCGGGTTCGATTCCTGCGGTGGTGTTAGATTTAATCATTGTGAATTTGACTCATGAAACTGAAAACGCTTCGCAACCAAAGTAAAGTGCTCTACAATTGTTAGACAAACAAAATCTAATGATTGTGGGGCTTTTTTTGACCAATAGAGCAATAAAGCTGCGTGTTCATGAATAGCTAATGAACCGATCTCACCAAAAAATCGAATCACTTTCCCGGAAAATAGTAGTTTAATTTACATACGGAAAATGCTGTCATATCAAGGCATTCTGGCACCTATCAAATAAATTGTTAGCTATTTGGAGCTATCCATGGCTTACTGAAGATGTTCCAGTGAAAGGAAGTTGTTGCGATGAACGAGTCAATCGGTCAACGAATTCGCAAAAAACGCGAAGAAAAGAAAATGACCCAAAGTCAGGTGGCTGAACGACTTTATGTGACGCAGCAAACCGTCGCACGTTGGGAAGGTAACAAGCATGTCCCACCAGTAAAGGCTGTGCAGGATCTGGCCAAATTATTTGATGTTGATACTGCCTATTTCTTTGGTGAAGATCGGATAGTGGCGCGTCACTTTAATTTCTTTGCGTTTCTGGGCAGCGTGGTTTTTAATGTTTTATTCTTCTGGATCGCTGCCGTGTTGCTTGTGTCATTACAACTTACCATGTGGGGTGTTGTTGGCGCGTCCTTAGTGGCTCCATTTGCTGTAGTCTGGCAGGCTATTGCCGGGATTAAGGCGATTACTATTTTACGAATGGTTTTCAGCTTAGTCATGCTTGGCAGTGCTATTTTGGTGGTGCCGATTCTTTGGAAAACCACAAAGTATCTGGGTCGAATTTTGCGCGCTTATTATCGTTACAACATTAACGCGATCGTCTACGAAGTGGTGCCAAAGTCGCATGATGGTCGCGTTTGATGCCAGGAGGTGGTAGTGGTGACAGTTGTTTTGAAGGCAATGGATGTGAGAAAAAGCGTTAAACGACGAGGAAGGCGAGGTGAAGCGCTCGAAATTCTGCATGGCATCGATTTTGAGGCTTCCGCTGGCGAATTCGTGAGCATCGTGGGGCCATCTGGTTCTGGCAAAACAACACTGTTACGATGCCTGTCCGGACTGAGCCGACCTACATATGGTGAAGTACAAATAAACGGTCAGACGTTAAGCAAGTTGTCTGAACGCAAAATGGCTATTTTGCGCAGAAGTACCCTGAGTTTTATTTTTCAATCGTACAATTTGTTGCCAGCCTTACCTGCATATGACAATATCGTGTTGCCTCTGCAGTTAGCACACCAAAAAGTCACACGTGAAGCAGTGCAGCAATTAATGAACGATTTGCAGTTTAAAGCGGATTTATCACAGCTACCGGCTGCATTATCAGGCGGTGAACAGCAAAAAGTGGCTATTGCCAGAGCCTTGATGATGCATGCTAAAGTGATCTTTGCTGATGAACCGACTGGCGCTTTGGATTCTATTTCTCGCCAGGTCATTTTTGCTCGATTACGGGCACTGGCAGATAGTGGCGTGTGTGTCGTGATGGTGACACATGATATTGAACAGGCAGCGCATACAGATCGAGCTGTTATCTTACATGATGGCCGGATTGATGCGGTTTTCAATCACCCCACCGAGCAAGCATTGTTTGCTGCGATGCGTGAATCCGAGAAGGTAGCGCCATGATTAAAGCAAGTTTGTTGCAGTTTCGTTATTCGTGGCGGGTTTGGGTAACGGCCGGTTTTGTCTTTATGGTTGCTGGGTGGCTGGTAGGTTTTTGCATGACCGGTTTTGTCGGTCTAGACACTCTGAGCGGCCTTGTCGACGATCCTAAGCCTTTATTTATCATACCGATGATCTTTGGCAGCATGGCGCTTTTCTTCGTACTTGGTGGGGTGATTCGCGGTGTTTTGCGAATTCTGCGACAGGATTACGAGCTTTGGGCCATTTTAGGAGCGGCTCCGCGACAAATTACCTTATTAGTTGCCGCGCAGCTTGCATTTCTCGGCAGTATCGGCGGGTTCATGGGCTACTTTCTAGGTATCATGACAGTCACACCGTTCTATGGGTTGTTACAACAGCTTTTTGGTCAAAAATGGTTGCCAAATGCACCCTTTCATTTTTCATTAATGGGATTGATCGAAACGTGTGCCATTGTTACGGTAACTTGTTTTGTCTCGGGGCTCGCAAAGACCCGCGGCGCGTTAAAACGGATTGGCACTAGCCATCGTCACCGTTACATACACCTCTCATTCATTTTGGGCGGATTGGCATTTCTTGTTTTGCTTTCGGCTGCTGTACGGATCATACTTCAACCTGCTGTAAAACAGACATTCGATCAAATGACGCAGCGTGCTGGCAATCAATTTTTCTTAGCATTTGTGGCGCTGGCTTTCTTGCAATTGGCTGCAGGGAGGCAACTATTGGCGCACTTCTTTGCCTTCTTGAAGCAATATCTTCCCTCGAAACGTCAAGCAATTATAGGAACGGCGAGCTATCAGGTCATTGCAAATTCGGAGCGTCTGGCGACAATGCTTGTGCCCATCTTGGCAGTCCAGACACTTGGCATCGGCCTGTATATCTCGTTGTATGGTTTTACACCAGCAGGTCAAGTAGATGTTCAAAATGCGCTGCTTTCATTTATTGTTTACGTTGGCGCGCCGGTCATCATAGTCGTTGCAAATATCGTGTCAGTGGCAATGTTAAGGGGACGGCAGCAGGGAGCGAATTTAAATCAACTGCATCAGATTGGGTTCACTACCGGACAGTTGATGCTGGAACGTTTGTCTGAAAGCATCATCTGTTCAGTAGGCTTCTACGTTGTTGCCGTTGTCGGCAATCTTAGCTTGTATGGTTTACTAGCTACTGCCTGTGCTAAGGCGGGTTTAACTGTGAATATCGACCTTGGCCTTATGTTCCTTCTCCCATGCTTGATGGCCATTGCAGTGGGATTGATCTTGTTTGGCATTGATTGGATTGGAATTCAAAGGTGGGCGGTGCTTTTTCGGAATCGCTAAAAGTATTGCCCAACTAGTCAGTGAAGTCGTGTTGTTTTCAGGCTCTATAAAAAGACAACCCCACAAGCTATTTCAGCCGGTGGCGTTGCCTTTTTGGAATCGTGTTTATTGCCCATAAATTGCTTTCAACCCAGCAATGTCGCCGCTAGAAAGCTGCGTCACCCCGCGCGTGATCGGGTACATTACCGAGTCGAGGGACTTGCTGTGATCTAAGCCGAGCGCGTGGCCTAGTTCGTGCATGGCGACGGCTTCGTTGATGGATTGTGCCGGATAGGTGAGGTTAAGGCTGGCGCGGGCATGGTTGATGACGGTGACCTGCGTGCCCATGGTTTCAACAATGATAGTCGGGCCGCCTTCGCCAAGTTCGGTGGCGCCGAGGTCCTGCTCGCTCATGCCTTTTTGATAACTTGAAAAAGTAATTTGGTTGTCATTCTTTTTACCCTTGCCAGGGATGAGTTTGACGATGCCGGTTGCGTTATAGGCGCGGACAGCTTCGTTGAAAACGTTGTGTTCTGACTGCGGCAAGTTGGCATCAAAGTGATAGTAATAAGTTTTTCTGATGTGACGGCCTTGAACGATATTTAAGGCGGGGGTGGTGTCGGCTGAGGTACTAGTCGAAGTGGCTGATTGGCTGGTGTTGCTGGCTATCAGGCTACCAGATGAGGCTTGGCTGGCCTGGTTAGCTTGATTATTGCCATTCAACCATCCAGAGACAGTGCGTGTGGCGGTGTTCCAGACTTGGTCGATGCCGCTTTTGACAGTTTGGCGCGTCGCAATTGACAGCGGACTCTCTGTGCTATAAATTAAGAAGACTCCCGCCACAAGCACGATCACCCAGAATAAGCGGTTGCGGTGTTTCATGGATGGCCTCGTTTCTAAAAGAAGTTTGCCGAAGATCTACTGTTATTCTATGCTAATTTGGAAGACTTGTCGTGAAGCTTTAGACTGATGTTTTAGCGATAGAATCGAAGCCGTTGCTTGACCTTGATCAGTGGTGAGACGATCATACCCGATAATCGCCCATTCGTCATGAGAAAAGCTTCGTCACGGCCATTAGCGGAAATGTATGGAGGAGAATCATGCCTGATTTGGATCGGATCGTAAATGCCTATGACCTTGGGCAGATCAGAAAAATAACGCAAATGACCAATGGCAAAAGTGGTCGCGCGTGGCGTGTAGAGACTGATATGGCAACGGTTTTGGTGAAGACGGTTGCCGATGTCGCTCGCGCTTCCCTTGATTTTGCCTTAACGCAGGCGATTCAGGCAGAAGATCGCTATTTAACGCCAGCAATTTTGCTGACCACAGACGGGCAACCATTTGTGACGGTAGATCAACAGATCTATCGCGTCCAGAATTATTGGGAGCAAGCCGCGATGAAGCCATCATTAACCGCAACGTTGGCATGTTACAAAAAAATTCGGATTGTACTTGATCGATTTGAATATGCTTGGTCGCCTGACGATACGCATTCGTTGGATCAACTTTGGGAGAGACAGCAAGCTAGCTTAGCCCAAAATTGGCCCGGCATATATGAACAACTAATATCGATGATCAGGCAACTCGAAACAATTGACCGCCAGCAGGGAACGTGGGTGCATGGCGATCTTGGCCGTTGGAATTTACTTTCGCTGGCCAACGAAAAAGTTGCGATTATCGATTTTGGTGAGGCACGTCGCGGCCCTCGGTTTCTGGACTTTGCCGCACTCTTTGATAGCTTCATGCCGCGAGATAAGAATGCAGTCAAGGTGTACAAGGATCGTTTTTGCGACTTGGCGGGGATCGAGGAGCAGGATCAGCGCATTTTTTTGGCGACTGTTCAGTTGTGGCTAGTGAAGGGGATGTTAGTTGCACTGGAGAAAGCGCCGGAAAATGTTCAAGGCTTTTGGGATCAAGTGCAGCTAGTTAGGAAATTGAAGTAAAGAAAATTCTTTTCTGTAAAGTTTATCTTTCTGTATACAAAGTGATTGTGAATATTGTAAAGTTGTCAGTAATGTTAACCGCAAGAATGATAGCGCTTTTATGCCTAACACAAGATGATGAAAGATCACATATGGGAAGAACATACACTTTAGCCGGCAAGCAATATGATTACGTCAATAAAGCCAAAGACCTTGGAGCACAAGGGCGCGGAGATATTGTTATTCTGCAAGATCCGATCAGTCGACAATATTTTTGTATCCCGGAGCGTGAGTTACAGGTTCGCATGGGTAATGATTTAGCTGACCATCTGGCACTTTATAAAGAACGGATTGTTGGCCGAACAGATGTGTATGCGCATCGGTATTTTAACAAAAAGGCACAAAAGGAAATCTATGGTCCGTATCCTATTTTTAAAGAGGGGCATCCTGTCAAAAATGCTTATGCACCGTTAACAGATCAAGACATTATCGATCACTTAGATGGCACACAGTTCCTTGGCTTTTATCCGATGCTGAAGGGGAATCTCACAAAACAGCTCATTCTTGACTTTGACGGTCATCATGATGCTGCCTACACCTATGATCAGGTGATCAAGCGCATTCGCTCGCACTATTTATACGGTTTGTCCGCTACTCCTTATCGGCGCGATGGCTTGGATCCGATTTTGGTGATGCGTTACGGTCCGATTCGGTACCAAACAGAGGCAATCGACAGCCGATTTGCACTTGAAGTTGCGCGTCACGTTATTCCTCGATATACGAGTCTTGGTATAATGTCGCTTGAAATGGCAACAAACAGTTTGGCGCAAAACCGTGAAGCCGTGCTGCATGATGAACCACGAAATCAGGCCATACTCAGAGACATCCGGCAAAATTTGGCAGAAGGTCGGCATGTTCTTTTATTAACAGATCTAAGAGCGCATGTGGATGAGCTGGCAGCCGCATTACCGGAGAAACAGGTGTATAAACTTTATGGTGGACAAAAGCGAAAGAAAATGATCAGGTTGTTGCGAAAGTGGCCAAAACAAATGAGGCCTATGCGTTAATTGCGACAGGGAAATATGCTGGGGAAGGCATGGATATAGGTGGTATCGATACCATAATTTTAGCCATGCCATTTTCATGGAAAGGTATCACGGTGCAATTTTTAGGACGCATGCAACGTTCATTGAACACCAAGCCAGAATTGCGGGTTTACGACTATGTTGATCCATCGATTCCAATGCTTGCGCGTATGTACCGCAAGCGGCTCAAGGAATATAAGCGATTGGATTATCAAATCATTGATGATCAATATTCAAAGCAGACGGGGATGCAGGTGTACAACGGTGGTTATCAAAAGGCGTTATATCGAATGTTACCTTCCGCCGACAAGATGACCGTTGTTGGTAATTGTATTTCTCGCTTTATGGAGAAAGCGATCGCCATTGTTCAAGGCAATCACGGACAAGTTCATGTCATTCTCAACCAAGATCAATATGAAAGTACCAGCTTCAAGCGGTTGGGCGGTGTGACTTATACATTCTACAACGGTAATCTACCAGACTGTCTTGTGTTAGGAAATGATCAGCTTTGGTTCTCATCAGATACTGGATTTCAACGAAACAGCGGCATGACCATTCAATTTAAGCAACCTGCCTTTATCGAGCAATTTCAGAAAATGATCGCTCAAAGTATTAGGGGTCTTGATCTTTAAGATTGTTAGCATCGAAACTCTGATTGCAGCCTATATTTGAAAAGAATACAAGGTAATTAACCGCGCACAATTGATTTTGCCCCGCATAAGTGTCACACTAAAAGTAAGTAACAGGAAAGGTGACGGTATGATGGCAGCGATTAAGTTATCGCAATCGTTTGTTGACTTGATGAAAAAGAAGCATTTTGATCAGAAGGTTTTGCTGTTGATTGCCGATGACGGCGGCGGGCGGTATTCGTTACAAGGCGGTGCCTGCAGCATCGGCACGAAGTTTACCCTGATTGTGCTCGATCAGCCGGATTCGGATTATCAAGTAAAGTTGGACAATGACGCCGGTTTGAAGCTGTACACTTCGGACTATGACATGATTTTCTTTGCCAGCGGTTTGGCCATGGACTTTAAAAACGGCGCCATCAGTATCAAAGATGACGCGCATGCTTATTTAGACGGCAGCGTTCGCATTGCAAAGGGGTCAGATGTATTAGCGGCGTTCAAAAAGGGCATCCTGATGAGCGGCGCGACTTGCTGAGTCAAAGCAAGTTATAAATTGTTTGGTAACTGAATTTTTAAAATAATCGGCACTAGCAGCGGATCAATTTTTGGCGCTAGTGCCTTCTTTTGTTAACACGACGAAAAATTTAAAAAACACAAATATAATTCATTGATTTTTCAGGAACCACCTGTTATGCTAACGCTATCAAAACCGAAATCGAACGGAGGCATCTTAAGATGCGGATCAAAGACCGATTTACCCCATCAAAATTGAATGCAGGGGCTGCGGTTAGTGCAGGGTTCTTTGGTGTGCGTCGCGGATGAGCTTCTAGTCGATCAATAGGATGTTTTAAAAAGACGGCTGAGGAGGCCGTCTTTTTGTGCATACGTTCATGTTTGTGACAACGCAGTCCCCAAAATTTTGACTGGATTCTCCAGTCACTCGAGGAGACGAGCTCAATGCAAACAATTTTTCAAATCGGTTCAATTAAAAAACGGTGGTTAGTAGGGTTGCTTGGCTTGCGGGTCGCGGTTGATGGTTTCAACGTCGCCATTTCCATGTTGATTCAGCTAGGATTAACTGCGGCGCTGGCCGGTCAGGTTGGCTTGTTGCTGGGTATTTTTGGTGGAATGCTGGGTGCTTCGGTTGTTTATACGGGCGTTTACTGGTTATCAGGAGTGGTTGTGGAACGGCTAAAACGGCGCTTGAGCCTAGCCATTGCCACTGCTTTAGTGGGTGGCTTTTTGGCTGGGAAGGCTGATGAGGCACCTGATAGTGGTTTAGCGACGAACTTACTGGTAACTGACACCCAAAACATCATGCAGTTTTTGGATACCGGTGTCTTGCCGCTGGTTGATTTTGGCATCACCGTCATCTTGGGCATCGCGTATGTTGCCACTCAATCCTGGCAGTTGGCAGTCGTTTTTATCCTGATTGGTCTCGGTTTCGCAGTGGTTTCTCGGCAACTTTTTCGCTACCAAAATCGGGCGCAGACAAATTTGATTGGCATTGATGATCGCCATAAAGGCTTCTTCAATGATTTCTTGGCGAATTTTGCGATGGTGCGGAACCTTCAAGTTTTTGCGTATATCCAGCAGCGGCATCAGGCTTTTTTCCAGGAGGCAACGCCAAGCATCAGCCAACTGGCAAGTGCTGCCGGTGCCTTGTCCGGTATTTTTAACGGCGGGATCTATTTGGCGGAAGTCTTAACTCTGGTACTGGGATTTGCCTTGTTGCCACTGACGCAGCAGTCGGTGGCGAGCGTGCTGGGCGCATGGAATGCCGGTGTCGGCTCGATTTTGTGGCCGTTTTTAGGGTTAGCGCCGACAATTGGGTATCTTGCCCAGCAGAAGACTTCGCTACAACGCATTTTGCCGCGGCTACAGGTCCCGTCTGAAGTTCAGACCACGACTAACACCAAAATAGCAGCAATTCCTGATCAGCCCATGGCGATTGTCGGCGAGCAGGTGACTTTTCATTACCCGAACAGCTCACGGCAGCTGTTGCACAATCTGAATTTTCAGATTGATAATCACGGCATCACGTTCATTATTGGCGCAAACGGGGCCGGTAAAACAACGTTAATGAAACTGATTTTGGGTGAGTTGCTGCCAACCTCCGGACACATCACCATTCGCGGCCGCTCAACAGCCACCTCGCCAGCTGAGTTAATGGCATTCGTGCCGCAACGCAGCGTGATGTTCACGGCGTCTGTTGCGGCCAACTTGCTTTTGGCTAAACCTCATTCGTCACAACGGATCGGCCAACTACTACACCAACTGGGGCTTGAAAAATATGCGGATGATGTCGATCAAATATTACATCCTGCGCAACTCTCACCAGGCGAGCAGCGGCGGTTCGGGATCGCGCGTGCGCTGCTTTCGGGGCGGCCTTGGCTGGTTTTGGATGAACCTTTTTCCGATATTGATGCAGCAAATCAGGCGGTGGTCATGAGGATTCTACGGCAAGAGGCACGACGGCGCGGGATTATCGTGATCACGCACACGTTCGATTTTGTTACGGCCGCCGATCACATCATTAAGGTGGGTGAGCAGCATGACTAAGCTTAAACAAGTTTGGCAACTGGTCGGGACGCGGATCGCGCCGCTTTTATGGTTGATTGCCTTGATCTGCGCCGGCTTCGAGTTTGTGTTAGCGCATATCATTCAAAATGTGACCCAACAAAGCATGCTGACAATACACTTGTTTGCTGTGGCGCTTGGTGCGGCACTGATGATTGGACTGGGGCGCTGGTTGATTACGCGTTGGCAGACGCAAGCACAGTATAGGCTGGTCCAACGACTTCAAACGCAACAAATGGCCGCACTCATGACTGGCCCTGTTGCAACGGACGATCAAACCGGTAGTGAACGACTTAATGGTCTGACAACCGAAGCGTCCTTGGCCGCCCCATTGTTTATTCAGTCGGTAACGGCACTTGCTGTTGGAACCTTTTCGTTCCTTGCCGCCAGCTTATTCGGTTGGTTGAGTTCATGGCTGTTGATGGTTGTGATCGTAGGATTGTGCCTGACTGCCTTATTGATCCCACGTTTCATGGCTGGTCGTTTAACTCAGGCACAGGACACCCAACAAGTCGAAAATGGCCGCATGCAATCAGCTTTATTGGAAGTACTTGCAGGACGAACACTATTAAAAGACTATCGAAGTGAACAGTTTGGTTTACAACTTTTTCGGAAGGCTTACCAAACTTTTGCAGACTCCCAGTATCACATGGGCATTCAGCAAACAGGAACCATTGTACTTGGCTTTGCGCTGGGGTTGTTCGTTGACATTGCAATTTTAGGCGTTGAATTGTTGTTTGTCGGTTTCAAAATGATCACAGTCGGCCAATTTGCGGCGTTTGCCATGTTGACGCCGAGCTTTACGTGGTTGTTCTACAGCATGCCGGGCCAGTATGCCCGGCTTTCACGACAGTTGGTTGCTGCCAAACGCTTGCTCGCATTAATGACATTGCCGGAACAAAAACATTCAGACTTAACGCAAAAAGCATCCCGACAGTGCCCAACCTCCGCTGTCCCCTGTTCTGGAGGGCAACTGGTTTTACAGGATCTAAGTTACACCTATCCATCTGCGCACCAGCCAGTGTTACAGCGACTTGATTTAACGATTGATGTTGCGGCCCATGAAAAAATTTTGGTCACGGGTCCAAGTGGCGGCGGGAAGTCGACGTTGATTCAGATCATTTTAGGCTTACTGATTCCCCAGACTGGCACAATTCAAGGACAATCGGTAGGCGCAACTACAGAGCAACTAGCCGACAAGATCGGTTTTGTTCCGCAAGTCGTGGCGCTGTTTGATGATACTTTGTTGCAAAATATCTCGCTTGGCCGTCCGATTACCCAGGAAGCAATTGAAGCTGTGCTCGTCCAAACCGATTTGCAGGCATTCGTTGCCCGTCTGCCTCAAGGACTCGCCACGCAGCTGCACGGCCAGACGAAAGCCAATGTGTCGGCAGGTGAATTGCAAAAGATCGGCTTGGCGCGGGCACTTGTCGCAAAGCGAGCGATGTTACTGCTAGACGAACCGTTTGCCAACTTAGATGCCGCGTCGGCAAAAGCACTGAGTCAACGCTTAAAATCATTGCCAATTGCCATGATGGTTATTTCCCATCGACTGGATGTTACGCGGTTTTGGGATCGAGCCTTGCGCCTGGAAAATGGCCGCTTAAACGCAGAAAGTCTCGCTAAGCCAAAATAGTTGGCAACCGCTACCATCTCACGTATAGTAAAAGCGTATTGACGCGATTCCCTGCGCAAAGACTTGGGTGTTGGTTTCGGGCGCTGTGGCTGGATGAACGGTCGCCGAATTTGAGGCTATTGACACCAATTTCTGAACGTAGCGAATTGCTTATCAGAAAGGGGGAATAAGATGTTTAACTGGTTGATTTTAGGGCACATTATCTTTGGCCTGATCTCATTTGTTGGATCGCTCTTGTTAGCGTGGGGGTTCCGCGCTTCATTTGCCAGCTTGACACCGATTCAAAAATGGGGGATTGGCCTTTCGATTGGCGGCCTTTTTGCAACGATGGCATTTGCCATGTTGTCCGCAGCCAACGGGGTATCGGCGTTGCTGTTTATCGGCGCCGGCGCTGCACTTCTGTGGGTATTGATGCACCACCGCGCAGAAGCGTAAAGTGTGTGTCTGTTTGAGCTGAAAAGAGCCGACCGGAAAAGTAAGTGAACTGTTTCCGGTCGGTTTTTTTGACGTATAGGGGATTATAATTTTTTGGAGTTCATGAGACCTTGGTGCTCAAGGGTTCAATTGCCTTTGATCCCGTCAAAGTTTCGGTAAAATTGTGATATGAAAAAGAATATTCTTCAGACCATCTTTTTCGACAAACACCAAAACTGGGCTACATTCTTGAAGGATCATGGACGACGAATTCGGCCCGTCGTTCAAAAAGAGGTTGCCAAATTTGAATCTTGCGGCGATATTCGAAAAGGTTATCGTTTATTTGTTTGTGAAAGCTGCCATAACACCAAATTGGTCGCGTTAAAATGCAAAGGATCCGACCTGTACAGTAGGCGAAAGCCAGCGATGGCGTGATTTGGTGGCACATAATATATTTGCCGTTAATCATCGACATATCTTTTTTTACGATTGATGAAGGCTTACGCGAGATCTTTTTCATGGACAAATCTCGCTCGGCGCTATTCAAGAGTTTAATAAATGAAGCGGCGCGGGTTGTTTTGGAGCTGCTGGGGAGGAATACAAAGACGCAGGGTGGAGTCGTAGCTGCCTTGCATACCTTTGGATCAAAGCTAGCATTTAATCCGCTCTGGTCGGTTTTCGCTAATTGTCTTAATCGGACGAGCGAATAGTCTGATTTGTTATATCTTAGTAACATATTGAGCGCGGCAGCACCGCAGACACGTTCATCAATCTGTGGTGAGTAGTATAGTTTGTAGCGGTTGGCTAATCCATACTTAATTTTAAACATAGCGTTTTTCTTAATTTTTTGCGCAGCAGCGTCAGTTGGCTAATTAATCGGTTTAGGTCTAAAGAATGGAATCTTTCTCCAGTTTCTTAAGATCAAAATTATGAATGTGCAAAGAAGACCGGCAAGAAAACCACATAAATGCGCAATTTGTGTCATGATCTCAACGTCTGAAGCACTTGCGTTAGGAACAAGTCCGAAAATGAAATACCAAAAAACTCCAAATAAAATAATTTTTGAAATCAAGGAAAAGGCTGGCTTTTTTATGAAAAATGCTAATACAACCAACGGAAATAAGGCATATACCGAGAGTGACGCACCGTTAAACGTATAAATATAGAGGCCGATTCCGAAAGATGTTTGAATGTATCCCCCAAACACAAAACAAAATAAAAGGGTCGCAATCCAACTAGAGACAAAAAAGCTGGTTACAAGAGCCATGCCTCCGATCTTCCACTCTATGAAAGGTCCTAAAATAATAATCGGAAGAATGTTCATCAATAGGTGGTTCAATTCCGCGTGATAAATAGAGCCTGTTACGATGTACCACAGTTCTCCTCGTAGAATCGAGGGAATATTTCCAACAAAGTTAGAAGATGGAATTAAGAATGTATTCGTCAAAATAAGAAATAGCCAATAGAAGAATAGAAGCATGCAGCAAATAAAGAGAGTTCCTTTGGCTGCAAAAAATATAGCAAGTAGATTGGCCTTCTTCAACTTCAAAAGCATATGGTTAAACCTCTTTCTCTTTTAGGCACTGTTGCGATGTTGACGACAAATGATTAACGCGAAAGTTGTCAAAAAGACGGATTTAATGAAATCCGCCTTTTCGAAACGCGTAGATTTTATTTTCCCTAAATTGCAACTTCTCGACGCTTGAATCTTAGTTTATTGCGTAATGGCGACCAGCGCGACGGGATTTTCCTGAACCCGAGTGATAGGTCGGACCTTTTGGGCCAGGATGATCCGAGATTTTAACGCCAGTAAATCAGTTTGCTGCCATATTGTTTCCGATCCTGTTGATATCTTCTCCCCAGTTTACGCAGCACTTTTTCTTGATGCAATAAACCCCATTACCATAGTATTTACCGCCTTCATTCCCGGTGATCTTAGAAATTTCAGCATTTGACAAAGGTACAATTGTTTCTTTGAACATACCCTTCCTTCTCATACAGCCCTTCTCATACAGTTGCGATAGTGACAAAAAAAGCTTTTCAAGTGGGAAATGTCTTCCTGAAGACAAATTAACAAATAACACGTGATCATGTCAATACTTTTTACCGTATTTTAGTTTTATAATTGGATTATATAATAATAAACACTTTTTCATTGTCGGAATATTTCTTTTTGCATATAGGTAAAATCGATTAATTTATTATATTAAAAATTACCGGTTAAAAATGAATGAATGGCGAGCTATTAATTGCAGAACGCGCTAAACTTCACATAAATGATCTAGAGCGCCGTTTAGCCATAAGCAACTCAATAACTAAGTCAATGTATATTGATTGCAAATTAATTGACCTTAACTAAAGGAGCGCAGTTGAGTTTCTTCAAATCTCCACGTTGGGCTATAGTGTGAAATGAGAACCAATTGGCGGCTCTTCCACAAAGCTGACGCGGAAGCTAAGTACAAGCGTTTCCTGTTTGGCCTAAACGAATACATCACTGAACAAGGGGCCATTGACATCGCCTTGGACACTGTCCCTAAACTCAAGCAAAGTTACGAGACTTATTTGAATCTCCATGAAGTTCTGGTGAAGGACAAAGATCCCAGGTATTGGCAAGGATACTAAATCACTATCAACCTAATAACAACCAGATGGATATTGCCATAGCCACACTCAAGAAACATGAATCGACGGTTCTGGACGCTGTCTCGAGTCCCTATTCCAACGGTTCACTTGAAGGCATCAATCATTTGATCAAGCTTTGAAGCGATCCTGCTTCAGCTTTAGGAATCAGCTAGCTTTTTTCAATCGAATCTTCCAAATCACGGCATAGCATAACAAAGACGGCTCCCATAAGCAGAGCTGCGCAAGATGATAAATTTATTCTTCAACACCAGTTGACGCAGAGCCTATTTTTTCACCTGCTGCAACGGACAAACGTGTGGGTGAATGGCAACCGTAGGATTACCGCCGTCCATTCCACCAATAATCGAATAGCGTTGAACGGTCTTTCTGCGATAAACCATGTGACTTCTTCTCTCATTGTTGTCTAAACTGTGAGCTTCATGACCGATGTCATGAGGCTCCCAGGAATCTATATCTGAATTTATGGCAACTCAGTAACGGGTGGTGTTGTTTATTGATAGGAGATTCAGAATCATTCAGCAACCACTACATTGACCTAAATACTAGAGCGATGCCTATTCCTACAAGTGCCAATCCGAATACAGCCGCGCTCCAGAAGGAGAGGAGAATAAAAGGAGAGGTGGATGCATTTCCATGTTTTTTTAAGTTACCAAATGACCTATAGCAAAGGAACCACTCGTAGGCACCAATTATAATACAAATAACTCCTGCAAAAGATTCAACCATAATTATAATCACGCGAGTGCTTGGCTCCACCCGAAACAGTATGAAAAGACTGCACCCAACGTTCTCCTTTCGTATTTTAATCTTGTGTAACCTACACCTCACACTATAAATCACGGGGAGGTGAATAGCCACACCTTCAAGCGTGATGCGGCATAAATATATGTGTAGGTTTACTTTTCAAGAACAAATAAATGTGACCAAGAGCACGTGCACTTATCTTTGGAAAACAACTCGTTTTTGCGTAGCGAACCAGCCCCTGTTGTGAGGGTTACACAATCTGCGAGAGGATAAAGTTACCATGGTCTTACAAATTGTTTTGGGTCTCAACTGTTGCCGGATTAATGTGCACAAGACCTTTGTCGTTGCCTGTATGACCGTTACAGACAACGACGAGTTCCGTGATCTCTAGGTAGTGGAGTTCCGTGATCTCTAGGTAGTGCCTAGTGAAAAACTCCGAAAGCATTACCACTATAGGATTTTTCAACGGTTAGAGGCATAGTAAGTGGAAGACCGATTTGCCAGAAGCGCCTATGTCTGGGGTTTAACCCTTGCACTTATCGTTAACTTATCGGAGGAATTGATTATGGTTTATCGCCAAAAAGCAACACAACTGTCACTTGAATCCTTTGGAATCGCTCTGGGAACACCTCTCAGTCCTGACAACGAGTGGGTACAATATGCGGAGCTGGTCCCATGGGCCAAGCTTGAAGAGGCATACCAATTACAGTTCCCTTCAAAAACCGGACGAGCAGCGAAGCCGTTTCGTTTGCTTTATGGCGCAACGCTGATCAAGTTGAAGAAGGGTTTGACCGATCGCCAAGTTGTCGATGATATCCGTGATACACCCGCCTATCAGTACTTCATCGGTTTACCTGAATACCGTGCTGAAAAGCCGTTTGAGCACACAATCCTGGTGCGTTTTCGTCAACGGTTTGCGGCCATCTCTGATTTGATCCGAAACATTGTTAATGACTTCACGCGCGAGCGATTGGACGACAACCTACCTGAAGGGACGCATGTGACACATGTTTTGATTAGCGATGCCATGGCCGTTCCAGTCAAGATTAAATACCCACAAGACACAACGCTGCTTAACCAGAGTCCGCTAAACCTCGAGCAGGTGATCACGGATCTGGCTCACGGATTAGGCGTGACAATTCCCCGGACATACCGGCGTGAAGCGAAAAGAAAATGGACCGCCTTTTCAAGGAAACCACGTCGTCAAAACAAGGAACGCCATAAACAGATCCAGGCCCAGCTTCAATATATTCGGCGAGATTTACGCTATGTTGAGGAGCTGCTTGCACAGGGCGGGCAGCTCACCGCTTGGCAGAAAAAACGCCTTGAGGTGATTAAGCAAGTTTATGACCAGCAGCGCTTCATGTTTGAGCATCACACTCACCACGTTGAGAATCGGATCGTTAGCCTCCAACAGCCGTATATCCGGCCAATCGTTCGCGGCAAAGCTAAGCAGGCCGTTGAGTTCGGCCCCAAGATCGACTGTTCCATGTTGGATGGCATCATCGATGTGGAACGGTTCGACTTCGACTCATTCAATGAGAGCACCGATCTTGAGGCAACGCTTGACCATGTTTTCGATACGGTGGGTGAATATCCGGATGAGGCGCTGGTCGACACCTTGTATCGCACGCGGTACAACATCAAGCTGTGCAGGCAGCTAGGTATCAAACTGAACGGACCAAAGCTGGGTCGAAAACCCAAACATGTGGATCCAAAACAACGTCAAGCCGATGTCAGTGCCGAAAATCCTCGTGGTGCCATTGAGCGCAAGTTCGCCTTCCTAAAAGGCTCGCTTGGGCTTGACTTAGTGAACACTAGAACCGCCGAGTCTTTGGCGGTAACAGTGGATAGTGCGATTGCATTGGCAAATATCGACCTCCTCCCGAAGCTTTTTTCTGTACCAATTTCCTCGTGGCCGAACAGGGCGGTAAGTATTATCAAATCAACAATAAAGTGACTGAAAATTGGTCACAAACTACAGCCTAAATCACCAGCCTCGACGTAGTAGTGGATCAGTTTACCATTTTTAATGACATGGGCAATAAAAACGGATAAGAAATATCAGCTGTGTCAAATAAGGACATGTCGGCGCGAACAGCCCTAGTTTCAAAACCTAAACCTTGGGCAGCTTTGACAATGCCTAAAGCGGTGGTGCCGGTATTGTCGGTTTTGGACAAGACGCGCAGGTGGGCTAAAGAATGATCTGACTTATGGAACTTTAGAAGCATATTAAGAGCGACCACGCCGCAATCGCGTTCTTCGACTCGTGCGGTATACCATTGGTTAAATTGTGAGAGCAAGATAATAGCCCCCCTTCGCTAACAAAACTAAAGTTGTAAAGAGTTATTGTGAAGATTGCAGATAATTGCAGGTTAAGAATTATGGCATGAACTAGAAACGGGAAGCTTTTATGGTACTATAAGTGTGTCCACGTCATTAACCGCTAAAATTAAGAAGTAAAATTATCGTGTTAAGGACAATATGAGCTATGGAAGACACAAAGACATTTTTTCTATAAAAGTCTACCACGCTAAAAATAATTCCAAATAAAAAGAATAAGGCTAGAAGAAGTAGACCAACATACCCGTGAATAACAGAGAAAATAAGGGAGGATATAATCATACCAGAAAATGAGCCTTTAAACGTTTTTAAATTCAAGTAATACCTAAATATAAATTCTTCCCAAAGAGGACCGGAGACACAGATTGAGAATAAGGATAGCTTTAATCTTGGACCAGTAGCAACATTGCTTCCGGGCAGGTGACTAGAAAGTAGCCACTCTATTCCTAATAAGAACAAGCCTAATAAAATGCCAATAAGAAGATCCGCAGAGGACAGAGAAATAATTTTTCTAGAAATTCCAAATTGAAAAGAATAAACGCAGAAAGCAATGGAAATTAAGTACCAAAGTATGTTTACAAAGTTATTATTTGCTAGCACCACAAGTAGTAAGGCAATTTGAGGAAGAATTTCGCCTATCATTATGAAAAATAAAAAAGAAGAGGTTCTAACTGTTCTTGTTTTCTTCATCTTTTCCTACCTCGCTAAATGAAAAGCTGTTGAATCTGGTATGGAGTACTGAGACTCAACAGCTTTAATTTGAGAGCGGTTTAAATACCGTGATCGGTAAGTTAATTACTAAACACGTGCAACTTAACCGCCATGTTTCTTAATACCGTCTTTAAATCCTGCATAAATGCCACCAGCAAAATCGGCAATTGGTTGTGCCCACATAAGCCAGCCAGGCAATCCAGCACCATCGCTGATGTTGGCGAGATCGGCTTGAAGTTTATCTCCAGTATTATTTGTTGGTTACAGACGCGCCCCGAGCAAACCAATAAAGGCCAGTCCCAACAAGCTTGCCTGCTTCATAAAAGATGTTTCAACCACCAACTGTATTCTGTAGTTCTTCATCCGATACAGTATGGACGTTGGGAATGCTATTGAATGATAGTGATGTGTTTATGATACTATCCCATTTTTCAAGGGAAAGAAGCTAACATTCGTGACTAGAGGTGTATAAACAGAATAAATCAGTAAATAAAAGAACAAAAGCAAAGCAATGAAAGCCTTCCCAAACTTTCGTTGTAAGAATAATACCAATGGGTGCGCGCGTCAAGCATTGTGTTGAGACCGCGGCGTCATTGAGGGGCTTCATCACACGAAAGGCTTCTCCATTAGAAGGATTGCCGCTCGTCTCCATCGGGCGCCGAGCACTATCAGTCGGGAACTCAATCGCGGTAAGACCCGTCAGCTGAGGTCAAACTACTTGTCTTACGAAGCCTATTACGCTGATACCGCACAGATTCTACACGAGCAGCGCTGCCAACACGACTACTGCCAGCTGCACTTGAAGGGACGCTGGCACTTCTTCTTCAACTGGCTCACGGCCAAGGTCAAAAAAGCCAAATTTCGCCTACAAAGCATTGATGGGTACTGTCACTTGTTTAAGCGTCTCTATCCCGCCCACGCCTGTCCTTCAACGCCGACCGTTTACCGTTACCTCGACCGCGGCCTCTTGCCTTTGGACAACACGATCCTGCCTGAGAAGCTCCGTCGCCATATCAAACACGCAGGCCGTCACCGCGATCGCCGAAACAAACGCCTTGCAGGAACCTCCATCGAACAGCGGCCGCAAGCGGTGAACGAACGCAAAACCTTTGGGGA
>NZ_MSSM01000043.1 GCF_004123795.1 Lacticaseibacillus chiayiensis
TTTCAAAATTAGTATAGCATTAAATTGCCTTTTTGAAAAATATTTTCGAACTTATTGCTTGATTTTTGTAAATATTTTGCATACAATGGCACCATGATCACGGAGGATCACTTTTGACCCCCGAAAAAGTGGTCTTGGCGCTCACATTAACGCGTTCGCCGGCGCAGAAGCCTGCGTATAAGGACCTTGGTCGCAATGGCAAGGACCGCCATCACGCCCAAGGCCACTTATACTTCGGCTTCTAAGCGCGCCGGCTCACGCTCAGCTCACATTAACGCGTTCGCCGGCGCAGGAACCTGCGTATAAGGACCTTGGTCGCAATGGCCTAAGACCGGGCCATCACGCCCAAGGCCGCTTATACTCCGGTTCCTAAGCGCGCCGGCTCACGCTCAGCTCACATTAACGCGTTCGCCGGCGCAGAAGCCTGCGTATAAGGACCTCGGTCGCAATGGCCTAAGACCGGGCCATCACGCCCAAGGCCGCTTATACTCCGGCTTCTACCCGCGCCGGCTCACGCTCAGGAGGTAATAGCATATGCAAGTAGGCATGGTAGGGTTAGGTAAAATGGGCATGAATCTGGTTGCAAATATGCGCGATCATGACATTGAGGTGGTTGCTTTTGACTTGAATGATCAGGCGCGGACGGAAGTGGGGCAATATCAGGCGCGGGCGGTCGCCAGTTTGGATGCCTTGGTGATGAGCCTTGCCTCGCCGCGAATCATCTGGAGTATGGTGCCAGCGGGAAAGCCAACCGATGCAACGATCAATCAATTGGCCAAGTTATTGCGACCGGGTGACATCGTGATTGATGGGGGCAACTCTTATTATCAGGACTCGATCGCTCACGGTCATTTGTTGGCAGCGGAAGGCATTCACTTCTTTGATGTCGGGACGTCCGGTGGTATGGCCGGGGCGCGCGCCAATGGCAATTTCATGATCGGTGGCGACCAGACGCAATTTGCCAAAATTGAACCGTTATTCAAAGCGATCGCTGCGCCTGGTGGCTATCTCTATACAGGCCCGGTCGGCTCCGGACATTATCTGAAAATGATTCACAATGGCATTGAATACGGCATGATGCAAGCGATTGGCGAAGGCTTTGAAGTCTTGGCTCACAGTCCTTATGATTACGACAATGCCGCCGTTGCCAAAATGTGGAACAGTGGCTCCGTAATTCGCAGTTGGTTGATGGAACTGGCAGGCAACGCCTTCAGTGATGATGCCAATCTTGAAAAGATCCAAGGCATTATGCATAGCTCGGGTGAAGGCGCATGGACAGTCGAAGAAGCCTTGCGTTTGCATGTTGCCACACCAGTGATTGCAAGTGCCTTAATGATGCGCTATCGGTCAGAAGAGACCGATACCATGACCGGTAAAGTGGTGGCGGCTTTACGCAATCAGTTCGGCGGCCATGCGGTGGATCCAACTGATGGCAAGCACCGTGCAAATTGAAATAAAGGAGCAAAAGTAGATGGCTATCAAATACATGATCGGCGTGGATTTGGGGACAACGAGCACTAAGGTCGTTCTGTTTGATCTAAAAGGTCAGGCGATTGCAACGGCCAATAACCCTTACCCGCTCTATCAGGATACGCCTGATATGGCTGAAGAGGATCCGGAAGAAATTTTTGCGGCGACGGTTGCGGGTTTAACCGAGGTCATGCATCGCGGGAACGTTCAGCCTGGTGAGTTAGGTGGCGTTTCGTTTTCGGCAGCCATGCATAGTCTTATTCTGATGGATGAACATGATAAACCGATTACACGCGTTATTACTTGGGCCGATAATCGGGCAGCGGCTTACGCGACTAAGTTGAAACAAAGTGATCTGGGGATGTCCTTGTTTAAAGCCACCGGGGTTCCGACGCATCCGATGTCGCCATTGGTCAAGTTGTTGTGGTTGAGTGCTGAACATCCCGAGCTGATGGCGCGTACGCAACATTTTATCGGAATTAAAGATTATATTCTGTTTCGTTTTTTCGGGCGCTATGTTCAAGACTATTCACTGGCCAACGCGACAGGACTATTCAATATTCATACGATGGACTGGGACGACCGGGCGTTGGAAGTGGCCAATGTCCGGCGCGATCAACTGCCGGAGCTGGTAGACACGAGTTATCAGCTGACCGGGCTGAATGCTAACTATGCCGCCGTGACCGGCATTGATGATAAGACACCTTTCATTCTCGGGGCTAGTGATGGCACGCTGAGCAATCTTGGCGTTGGGGCGATTGATCCCGGTGTGCTGGCTGTGACGATTGGCACTTCAGGCGCCGTTCGCGTGGTAACGGATAAGCCAGTGGTCGATCCTCAAGGCCGGTTGTTCACTTACTATCTGGCACCTAACAAGTGGGTCGTCGGTGGCCCGGTCAACAATGGCGGCATCGTGTTCCGTTGGGTGCGCGATCAGTTGTTTGCACCGGAAAAAATCACCGCCGAGCAGCTGCAGGTTGATTCCTATGAAGTTTTAACGGATATTGCCAGCAAGATTCCTGCCGGTGCCGATGGTCTCTTATTCCATCCGTATCTCGGTGGCGAACGGGCTCCGATTTGGGATGCGAACGCGCGCGGAAGCTTTTTCGGCCTGACTCGGCAGCATACGCGGGCACACATGGTTCGTGCGGCGCTTGAGGGGATCGTTTATAACCTGTACATGGTGATGTTGATGATAGAAGGCATTACCGGTAAGCCTCGAGCGATTCAGGCAACAGGCGGGTTCGCCCGCAGCGCATTATGGCGGCAAATGCTAGCCGATGTGTTTGAACAGGAAGTCAATATTCCGGAAAGTTTTGAAAGTTCAGCGTTGGGTGCCGTGGTGATTGGGATGAAATCGCTAGGGTTAGTCGATGATCTCAATGTCGTCAAGGATATGATTGGCGTGACCAATACGCACAAGCCGAATGAAGCAAACTTCCAGGCCTATCGGGAGTTACTGCCAATTTGGATCCGACTAACGCGTAAGTTAGGTAGTGAGTATCAGGCGATCGCGGATTATCAACGGGCACATCCGGATCCTAATGCACGTAGCAAAGCACAGGATTGATCAGGTATATAAATTAGGCGACAGACGCAGAGTAATCGCAAAAGCGGCTGCCACTTTTTATCGTTAGTTTTGTAAGCGGTTTCGATACGGGCAGACTCACAACTACCATAACGCGTGAGCCGACTTCTAAGCGCGCCGGCTCACGCTCACGAGGAGGATTTAAAATGGATTTACTCGTCTTGGTTCTAGGTATTTTATTACTGTTGGTATTGATTATTAAGTTTAAGTTCAACACTTATGTTTCCTTAATTATAACGGCTGTTGTTGTGGCGCTGGGGTTAGGGATGGCGCCGGCTAAGATTGCTACGAGCATTCAAACCGGGATTGGCTCGCAATTAGGTGAGCTGGCGTTGGTCTTTGGCTTCGGTGCCATGCTCGGTCGACTGGTGGCTGATGCTGGCGGCGCTTATCGCATTGCCCACACCTTGATTAATGCATTCGGACGGCGCGGTTTACAATTGGCGGTTGTTTTGGCTTCCTTCATTATCGGGATAGCGTTGTTCTTTGAAGTCGGGATTGTTTTGCTGGTGCCGATCGTCTTTGCCATTGCCGCTGAAGCAGGTGTACCGATTTTGACCCTAGGGATTCCGATGGCTGCTGCTTTATCGGTGACACACGGCTTTTTGCCACCGCATCCGGCACCAACAGCCATTTCAACGGCGTTAGGAGCTTCGGCTGGGCTTGTTTTGGCTTATGGGGTGATCATTGCAGTGCCAACCGTCTACATTGCCGGCCCGCTGTTTTCCAAGCTTGCCCACCGCCTGGTTCCTGACGCTTTCGAACGGCGCGGCAATTTAAAAGCTTTGGGTCCGCAAAAGACCTTCAAGTTGGAAGAAACACCTGGTTTTGGCATCTCGGTTTTGACCTCTCTGTTCCCGGTTATTCTGATGGCCATTGCGACAATCTATGAATTAGTAGTTCATGGTGGCAAAACGCCCAAGACACCAACAGGGATGGACAATCTAATCGCCTTTATCGGATCACCAAGTATCGCCATGCTCATTTCATTGCTGTTTGCTATGTGGACCATGGGCTATGCTCGCAAGCTGCCAGCCAAGGATATTATGGCTACGCTGGAAGACGCCGTGAAGTCCATCGCGATGCTGCTGCTGGTTATCGGTGGGGGCGGCGCATTCAAGCAAGTCTTAATTGATGGTGGCGTTGGCGATTCCGTGAAAAATCTATTCGTCTCATCATCCATTTCGCCGTTGATTCTTGGTTGGCTCATTGCTGTGATTTTGCGAATTGCCCTTGGTTCGGCAACCGTTGCCGCCATGACCGCTTCCGGACTGGTCCTACCCTTGATGCAAAGCGCCGGCATCCAACCAGCGTTGATGGTGCTGGCAATTGGCGCCGGATCATTGGCAGCTAGTCATGTCAACGATGCCGGGTTCTGGATGTTTCGCGAATATTTTGACCTCACCATCAAGCAGACATTGCTGACATGGACTTTGTTAGAAACGATTATCTCCATTGTCGGACTGGGTGGCGTGTTGTTGTTGAGTTTGTTTGTTTAACCCGAATTGTTTGTCCGAATTGTTTGTTTAAAAACATGATGTAAGATTTAGAATTATTATCTGTTAAGCTTCTGGTAGAAACAAGCCGTTCTGGTCGGTTAAGCTAGAGCGGCTTTTTGAGTACTGCGGTATTGATGCCAGAATTCTGTTTCTATGATTCTTCAAAAATATAAGAAGTATTTAAAATTTGGCTTTATCTGGTAGGCAAGCAGTCTTTGAGAACCACAAAAATGTTAAATTCAAACAGGAATCGTGATAACATAAATGCGCATATACTTATTTTGAACAATATGTGATGATGAGGTGATGTCATCAAGCGAATAGGCATATGAAGGCAAAAGGTTGAAACGTGGGAAAGTGATTGATAAACTTGACGAAGCTAGTTTGCAAATCCTATAGAAGCGATCGGAGTAGAAATGAAAAACAAAGAAATTAGCAAATTTGAACGTTACTTTTTATACATACTGTTTTTTGAATTGTTTGCTGGCGGGGGCGGACGGCTTATTACTTTTGGGCCGCTGTCAATTCGACAGGTGCTATTTGCAGGAATATTCATAATTTTTACCGTCCGGTTTATCGTCAATGCCGATACCAGAAAAGAAATAATCGGTTACTTTCGGCACCCAAACACAATGATTTTTTGGATAGCATTGTTAATGACAGCATGGATCTTTATGTCCAGCATTGTGGGCATTGTGCATGGACACGGTGTCGGTCCGGTAATCACTGACTTTTTAAGGGTTATCTACGTCATTTTGATCGTTCCGCTTGTTTACTACGTCGGCGAAAAGCGTTTTTCGGTTAATGACTTAGTTCGATGCTTGTTTGTCGCTGCTGGAGTTGTTGCTTTAATGACGGTCTTAATTAGTTTGATTGGCAAATTTATGGATGACGCCTCATTCCATCAGTTTTATCAATGGGTTAACAGTTTGATGCCAGGAAATCTGTTTTTCCGGCCATCGCGAGGGGTCTTCTATAAGTCTGGGTTCCTAGTGATGTTTGCTGTCATCATCAGCTTGGTTAAATTGGCAGAAAAGGAGATTAATTGGAGCGAAATTGTCGTTTTAGTCTTGGGTCTGATGTCGATTATCTTATCAGAAACTCGTGGTCTATATCTCGGCATTCTTGTCGGCATGGTTACCTATGTTGCCGTGAAAATTGTTGTTTATTTTTGGGGTGATCGTCAGTCGCTGAATTTGTCGAAGGGGATGAGCATCCGGCGATTGGTTGTTTTACTGGTTACTGTATCGTTGTGTGGATTTTTTTATACCAATGCAACGGTCGCACGATTTAGTAAGCCAACACCCGCTGAAATTCGTCAAGAAAATCAGCTTAAAAAGAAAGATCACAGCGTTGCTGGAGACGACATCAGTCTTAATTCTCGTTTTGTTTTACTTTCGGCGGCCATGAATATCATCAAAAGCGAATCAGCAGTCGGGGTTACTGTCGGAAATGGCTATGGTACAACAATAGGCAATACTAATACTGGTATTGAAATGAGTTTTGTTGACATCCTTGTTGAGCAAGGAGTTGTCGGATTAATTCTTTGGTTAGTCTTTGCACTACTGCCACTTTATTACTTCTTCAGAAGCTTTTTGCTGAGTCGCCAACTCGCGGATATTTACATTGGTTTATTAGGCAGTACAATGTCTATGATATTGGTAACGAATATTAATCCATTCTTAAATAGCCCGATCGGATTGGGGTTTCTATTGCCTGTTACCGTCATTGCCTATAAGACGTTTATAAATGACAAGACAAGACACAATCTGGGCAGCAGTTATGACCAGTTGGCTCATAACTGATTGCATGCCTTCGTTGTCTGGGATGATCATTAATGGAGGAAAAGATGAGTAAACCAGGCCACAGTTTTTTGATTGTTTTGTATAATCAGAAACTTAGCGAAAGTGCGGCATATCGCGACCTATCTCCGCAGTTAACAGAAGTTGACAACTTGATTATTTATGATAATTCGCCCACAGTCATGCGTGATATACCGGTTACCGGAATGATTTACCTTCATGATCCCACCAATGGCGGACTAGCCACTGCTTATAATGCGGCTGTAAAAAAAACTCGGGTAATGGACAATCAATGGTTGACGATATTTGATCAAGATACCAGAATCCCGGATGACTTCAATTACCATTTGAGCCTTGCTATAGCTTCACACGAAAAATCTTCCGTCTTGATTCCCAGCGTAAAGTTGGAAGATGGAAGAAAGTTGTCCCCTTTTTGGATAGAAGACGCATTGTTTGTCCACTATCCTGCCGGAGCGTCTAAGACGTTGGCGGCGATTAATTCTGGGATGACCCTCAATCTGGCGAGTTTCCCAACTGGCAAAGAATTATTTGACACACATTATGGACTGGACTTTTTGGATTACGCATTTTTCAAACAGTTACAACGATCAGAGAAAAAGCCGACGCAAATTGATGTGACGCTTACTCAGTCGCTGTCGCTTAGTAATTTTCGAACAATGAGCCAGAGTCGTTTCGAAAGCTTTCAACTGTCAGAGGCGAGATTTGTGAATGAATTCTATCCTAGCTTCAAGAGCAAGTATCGTTTGCGGGTAAGTCTTAGATTGGTTAAGCAATTACTAAAACGAGTTCAATGGTCCAAGGTGAAGGTGATGCTGCGGGTAATCGGAGGGAAAAACTGATCATGATTTCCGTTTGTATGGCAACTTACAATGGTGCTCGTTTTATCGAAGCCCAGTTGAAATCGATTCTAGTACAATTGAAAACAAGTGACGAAGTGGTTATCGTTGACGATTGTTCGACAGATGAAACTGTTGGGGTGATTAAACAGCTTAAAGACCCACGCATTCGGCTGATAGAAAACGCATCGAATCACGGACCAATCTACGGATTTATGAAGGCAATTCAATATGCAAAGGGCGACTATCTGTTTTTGTCGGATCAGGATGACGTTTGGCTTCCGAACAAAGTAGATCAAGTAATGGCGGCATTTGAAAAACAACAGGCAAAGCTGGTTGTACATGATGGCATCGTAACTGATCAATCACTCAAACCTATTGATAGTTCGTGGAATCATTTCAGCCATCGAACACCGAGCCATTTACTATTTAAAACTTTAGTAAAGAATGGCTATACCGGTGCAATGATGGCTTTTAGTCGGGAGCTTGTTTCTTTGATATTACCATTTCCGAAGAAACTACCCATGCATGATTGGTGGATTGCAGTTGTCGCCTTAAAACATCACATGAAGATCGTTGTCCTTTCAGATAAGTTGATGTATTATCGTCGTCACGCTGGTAATGTGACAGGTAGCCATAAACGAATACCGGAAATGATCAAGTTCCGTTTGCGGATGCTGGCGTCACTTAGAAATGCCTGATGAAGGCTCTATATCTAGGTCGGAGGACGAGTGCATGGTAAAAGTATCGATTATCATTCCTGCTTACAATGCCGCTGAAACGTTGCAACGGGCAGTTCAATCTGTATTAACTCAAACTATGGAAGACCTTGAAGTCCTGGTTGTTAATAATGGATCAACTGATCAGACGGCAACCATCATTGAACACCTTGCCGCAAGTGATTCAAGAGTTCGTTTTCTGAACAGTGATAAGGGTCGCAGTCGCGCACGAAACGAAGGCCTAGATACAGCAAAGGGTGATTTTATTCAATTCCTGGATGCGGACGATGAACTCAGCTCAAGGAAACTTTATGAGGCCGTTGATTACCTCAAATCAAACGAACACAAAACTGCCTATGTTACGGCGGCAATATATAAGAATGATCGAAGTGGAGAGGAAAGTGTACGAGAGATTCCCATTGTGTCTTCTAAGTCACTCCTGAAGGCCAATTATTTTCCTATCAGTTCACCGCTTGTGAGACGAAAAGTACTTAAAAGAAGGTTTCGAGAGGATCTTGAGTTTAACGAGGACTGGCTATTTTGGGCTGAGAATTTGTACGGCGCGGATATAGAAGTCAGCCAAAGCGTTGGTTCAGTTATTCATATTACGAGCCAAAATACGATGACTCAGTTTGATCGTATGCAGATGTATGAATGTTATGTCCGCGGCATTTTAAAAGAGGAATTTTCTGCGAAGGGACCAAACTATTGGTTACGCGATCTGCGATACGCACTTAATTATTTACTTAGTCAACCGGAAATTGATGAACGCCTTTTACCGCTTTCAAAAACCATGAGATGTCCACTGCGGGTGGGACGAACGTTATTAGTCACGCCGATCGTGGGTGCGTGGATTGTCAAGAAAAGAGCTGTGGTAAAATCGCGTAACCAGTACGGAAATTGATAATTCCATTTGAATAAAAATTTGGAGGAGGTTGGCATCATATGATACCAAGAATTGTGCACTATGTTTGGGTGGGCGGATCAAAGCCTGATTCAATTCGGAAAAATATCGATAACTGGAGAAGGGTATTGCCAGACTATTCATTTCGTGAATGGAATGAAACAAACTGGGATATTTCCGATAATCAGTTTGCCAAGTACTTTTATGACAAAAAGAAGTTTGGCTTCGTCGGTGATCCAATCCGGGTTGATGTACTAAAGCGATTTGGGGGCATTTACTTGGATACAGATGTAGAAGTATATAAGCCGTTTGACCCACTGCTGGAAGAAAAGCTTGTTTTTAGCCGGATTTATAATAATGCGCTAGGAACGGCTACAATTTTGGCGGAGAAGAATAATGATATGATCGCTGATTTGCTTGAAGTTTATAACACATTTCCTTTGGCTAAACTGCAGGATAAATCCGTTGACAAAGTGAGCAATGGTATTTTTACTAGATATCTTTTGAATCAACATGTAGGCTTTTCTTTTGGGAACTCAAAACAACGACTTAAAAACGGTACCTTAATTTTACCTAAACAATATTTTGAAATTCCCGCAATGTGGTTTGAAACGGGCACCTTTGCGACGCATCATGCAGCGGGGAGTTGGCATGATAAGCAAGAAGAAGTCAATAGGCAACCTAAGGGTATTAAAACAAATGCTAAGAATATAACTCGACAGTTCTTCCCCGCTGCCGTTGCGCGTTATGAAAACTATAAAGGTGGGAAAAGAAACAGTATTGCGCAGGAATTTGGGCCTCACGCGCCTGAATAATGAGCAGGATTCATGAGGTAGAAATAAATCATTGGATTGACACGTGCCACATTGCAAAACGTAATGAACTTAACACATATAGTCAGCAAGTCGCATGCTATAATTTGACCATCGAAAACAACCGCATCAATTTTAGGGATTTGAGCGTAACTGATATTGTTTGGTTTAAATTAAACAGTACACGTGGATTAATTGATGGGGCTGGACGTTCCATATTTATCACTGTAGCGCCAAAGATCAGAGTGGAGGGGGTCTTGAAGATGATGCAAAAAGCCAGACATAACAGACGATCAACTTTTTTAATTGCCGGTATTTTTTCCGCAGTAACGGTTGGTTTATTGGCCCCGACTATACTGGAACAGCGCGTATATGCGGACAGTGCAAATACAACTGCAATGGATAGTAGCACCCAAGATTTTCATTTAACAAATGAACATTCTAATCTTGATACGAATAACCATGTTCTCGGAGAAAGCATTAAGAACCAAGAAGATTCAACCAACCGTGTTGCAAAGGCACGGAGTTTTGCAGCGACTGATTCTGCATCAACTCAAAGTGCGCAAGCATTCGCTAGCACGGCTTCAAATGTCTTGAGTTTTACGATAGGGGATACAACTGTGCCGCGAGTCGATACAGTCGATGTTGCTTCTTACCAAGCGGGTATGACGCAAGCTAACTACAACAAACTGAAAGAATTGGGCGTTAAAGCCGTTATTGTTAAGGCGTCTGAAGGGTCTTTTTATCGGAACCCCTATGCGAGCAGCCAACTTGCGCAAGCACAGGCAGCTGGGCTTAAGGTGGCAGCGTATCACTATGTTCACTTTTCAAGTCAATCGGCTGCAATCAGTGAAGCCAATTATTTTGCCGATACATTAGACAGCCTTGGCTTCAGCAAGAACTACCCTATTGTTGCGGATGTAGAGGATAGTGATGTTGCAGGAAGTGTGAGCGACAATCTCAATGCGTTTTGGGGTGTTTTAAGTGCCCGCGGTTATAACAATCATGTTGTTTACACTGGTCGTTATTATTCTTATTCGGATGCAGTTATTCAAACTGTCGGCGCCTCTAAAGCGTGGATTGCTCAATATCCGTACACGCCTAGTGCAAACAATCTCTGGAATACGAGTTATGGGGCATGGCAGTTTTCTTCATCTGCCATGATTCCGGGGTATAGCGGTCGAGTGGATGTTTCCATTGATTATCGGGGTATCTTTACCAATACACTTGATCCGATTCTCAATAGTTCGCCTCTTAGTGGTGTCAAACAAATTGATCAAACAAACCGGAAGGATGGCATCTATTCTGCACCGTATAATACAACTGCCGATGCATCGACTCAAAATCAAAACGGCGTCCAATACAACGGAGATATGGTTCAATTAATTCAGCAAGCAACAACAAGATGGAGCACGTACGTCCAGGTTAAGGCTTCAAATGGTCAGATTTTCTGGATTGACCAAGCGGCTTTGAAGGATCCCAAGCCGGATGCTATTCTGGCAAAAACAAGCGAGAATTATTACGCACGGATTGATCAGTTAAAGCGCAGTGATGGGCTTTATGTTGGTGGTCCCTATCGAGCGGTTGCTTCAGCTTATGTAACTAATACCGATGCAGTAAGGCATAATGGCGATTTGGTTCATGTTATTGCAACCGAACGGACTAGTTGGTCTACGTATGCAGAGATTCAGTTTGACGATGAGACAACATACTGGATAGATACGGGTGCGTTGAAGCGAGTTGATCTTTACCCAACATTATCTCAACAAGACGTCAATTATGACGCGGTTATTGACCAAACCAATCGTGTGGATGGGGTTTACGAAAGTGGCCCTTACGGCAGCA
>NZ_MSSM01000044.1 GCF_004123795.1 Lacticaseibacillus chiayiensis
ATTTTGCGAAACAGGTGCCGTTCACACTCAATACGACAAGCGGCTTGGGATCATTAAGCAAGCAGTTTACGGCCGACAGTGTGTTATTGTTGAACGCGGCCGGCGCGCTGAATATTGACGCGCCGTTGTCGGACTACCTACCAGAATATCGATACGCCACGCAGATCACCTTGCGCCAAATGCTGCACATGGCAAGTGGCATTCCCGACTACACTGAACTACTTTTAGTCGATTATGCCAAAAAGATCCCGAACGCCAGTGAATCCCATTTGAGTTATCCATTGCTAAAAGATCTGAATCACGGTGATGCCTTCCAGAAGGTTGTTGACCTATTGAACCAACATCCGCTTGATTTTGCACCGGATGAAAAAGGCGCTTACTCAAATAGCAATTATTTCTTACTTGGCCACATCATTGCTGAGGTCGCAGAGATGCCGCTGGGTGATTACTTACAACAACACTTTTTTCAACCGTTGGGGATGACGAAAACCCGTTTAGGTACCAAATTTTCGGAAGCGAATAGTTACGATGATCTTGACTTCACCCACGGCAAACCAGTAGCTTTAGGCCGCGGCGATTACAACGGCGGCGACGGCGGGGTAGTCAGTTCACTGGCCGATTTGGCCACCTGGGCACAAGCAACCCTGCGTCGGCAAGTTTTGCCTGATTCAGCTTGGGTTGAGGCTTTGACATTCACGCACGATTTTTACGGTATGGGCTGGATGAAATCCAAAACGCGGGGGTGGTTGGCTCACAACGGTCATGTCTTTGGTTACTGGGCTTACTTTGACGTTTCGTTCGAGAAACAGTTAGTTCACATCACGTTAAACAACATGTCGTCAGGTACTGAAGCGCGTAAAGCATGGCATCGGGAAATGGCAGACTGGCTCGGATCGCTTTAACAAATATAAAGTCAAGTCGAAAAAATCGCGCTTAGAAAAGTTTCTAAGCGCGATTTTTTATATCTCAACTAACTCTTACAGCGAGCATCCTTTTTAGAAGAACTGCCGCATAATGTCCTTCAACGGTGGCATGGATGGAATCTTCCAGTAATTTTCAAGATACTGGGAGCCATACTTCATGTAACCCTTCGCTTCCTCGCCAACAATTTTACCTGGCAGCGGGGCATCGTCTTGGACGTAGGTGTTGATCAGGACGGGCTTGTCCGTTTCCTGATAGGCTTTCATCAATGCTTCCTTGAACTCGTCGTTGCTGTGGGCGGTGTAGCCGATGCCACCCGCGGCTTCGGCAACTTTAGCGTAATCCATGTCCGCCAAATCAATTTCGTAATTCAGCTGACCGGCACTTTGCTGTTCATATTCGATGAAGGCCAACTTCTGGTTATTCAAAATGACTATGATGATCGGCAGCTTGTACTTAACCGCGGTGACGAAATCTTGCATGACCATGGCAAAGGCACCATCACCGACCACGCTGATATTTTGGCGCTTCGGAAAGGCTTCGGCACCGGCAATCGCCCCTGGCAAGCCGCAGCCCATGGTTCCCAGCCAAGCCGAAATCGTGTACTTCTGTGTTGGTTGAACATTCAGAAACCGTGCAGCCCATGACGTTGAGGTGCCGACATCAATCGAGTAAACCGCATCTTTTGGTGCCGTCTGATCAATCGTTGCAAGAACCGCTTCCGGTGAAGCCGGATTCGTGGTCAACAGGCGCTTCTCAGCCATCCACTTCTCCCAGCTTTCCATATTCTTCTGGCAAGCTTTCAGGAAGCGATCGTCATCGCGCAACGACCCCTTAGCATTCAGCTCGGTCAAAAAGGCCTCGGCATCTCCGTCGACGGCCACATCAACTGAGTACCGCTTGCCCAAATTTTCTGGCTGCGTATCGATCTGCACACATTTTGCCTGTCCTTCATCGGGCAAGTAAGGTGTGTACGGATAGTTGGTACCGATCATGAACAGCAAATCCGTTGCCTTCATCGCTTCATAAGCTGGCTTGGTGCCGAGCTTACCGACATTTCCCAGACTATTAGGATGATCATCGGCAACCGTTCCCTTTGCCGGCATCGTTTGAATAAATGGAATGTGGTTGGCTTCAACGAATTTTTGAACCTGTTCACCGGCATGTTCCGCACCACGGCCGATCAATGCTAATGGCTTCTGCGACTTCTGCAACAGCGAAGCCACATCATCCAGTTGCTTAGGATCAACTTCTGGCACGTTCAACGCGAAGGCCGCAGCACTGTCGCGATAACTCGTAGTTTCCTTTTGATCCGGCAAGTCGTCCGGAATCGTCAAAACCGCTACACCTTTTTCTGTAAACGCGGTTCGAATCGCAGTATCGACAATCTGGCCTAAATTATCCGAAGCCATGACCGTTTTATTGTAAACCGCTACGTCATCAAACAACTTAGGCGTATTGACTTCCTGGAAAAAGCCCTCATTCAAGTTGCTGGTGGTTACCTGCCCCAACAGCGCCAAAACCGGGGCGTGATCCATTTTGGCATCATATAAACCATTCAAAAGGTGGATCGCACCCGGCCCGCCAATGGACAAGCAAACGCCCAAACCACCTGTCAGCTTTGCCGTGGCTGAAGCGGCCAACGCGGCAACCTCTTCGTGCCGAACCTGAACGAACTTGATCTTGTCTTGATGACGGCGTAATGCATCGACCGTTGTATCGATCGAATCACCCGGCAGGCCAAAAACATGCTTCACTTGCCAATCCATCAAAACGCTGACTAACTGATCTGATGCTTTTGTTGCCATATCAAAAGTCTCCTCTTTCGTCCATTTTTTCGTGTAAACAACTCAATTGTTCCCAATGTGTTACTAATTCAACCTTAGTGCTTTGATTTCTATGGTCAATCTTTCTAAGCAAAATATCATTTTATCGATGCTTATACATTTGTGAAATTTTAATCTTTTTTGCGTTAGTCAGAAACAAACTGTTCACGAACCACTGCAACAAAGCGGATATGCTCGTGAAAATTTTGAAGCCGCTTGTGAAACTCGATACGTATTGTAAACGTCCCTAGCACGAATAATGAGAAGTCTTTCATTATTCGCAGAGGAAATTTATGACCGTTTCAAGCAAAAACCGTCACGCAACCTGTCAGTTTCTCATCATTTTCTCGCTCTTTTCTCTTGCGATCTATGGTAGAATACAACGGTTGTGAATTGTATATTTCGTAGGAGGATATCTACATGCCATTAGTTAACGCTGCAGAGCTTGTAAAAGCTGCACATAAGGGTCACTACTGTATCGGTGCCTTCAACACCAACAATTTGGAATGGACGCGTGCCATTCTCGCCGGTGCTCAAGAATTAAACGTTCCGGTTATCATCCAAACTTCCATGGGTGCTGCTAAGTACATGGGCGGCTATGAATTTTGCCAAACCATGATCGAAGCAACGGTTAAAGCCATGGGCATCACTGTTCCGGTTGTTATCCACTTAGACCACGGTAATTACGAAGCTGCTAAGGAAGCTATTGCTGCCGGCTACAACTCCGTGATGTTCGACGGCCACGACCTCGACTTTGAAGATAACTTGGAAAAGACCAAGGAAATCGTTAAGCTGGCCCACGCCAAGGGTATTTCCGTTGAAGCCGAAGTTGGTTCTATCGGCGGTGAAGAAGACGGTGTTATCGGTGAAGGTGAATTGGCTGACGTTGAAGAAGCCAAGACTTTAGCAGCTACCGGAATCGACTTCCTGGCAGCCGGCATTGGTAACATCCACGGCCAATATCCAGACAACTGGAAAGGCCTGCATTTCGACCGCTTACAAGAATTGAATGACGCCGTTAAGATGCCACTCGTTCTTCACGGTGGTTCCGGTATTCCTCAAGAACAAGTTCAAAAGGCGATCACCATGGGTATTTCCAAGTTGAACATCAACACCGAATGCCAACTTGCCTTTGCTAAAGCAACTCGTGAATACATCGAAGCTGGCAAGGATCAACAAGGCAAGGGCTTTGACCCTCGTAAGATGCTCAAGCCAGGCACCGATGCTATTACTGACACCTTCAAGGAAATCACCGGCTGGATTGGCAACAAGCCTGTCAAGATGGTTCCTGAAGCACTTTAATTTAAACGCTTTTACGTTTAATGGGTCCACTCGCAGTTGCTGCGGGTGGGCTTTTTAATGTGAGCGTGAGCCAGCGCGCTTAGAAGTCGGAGTGTAAGCGGCCTTGTTCGCGATGGCCCGGGCTTAGGCCATTGCGAACAAGGTCCTTACACGCAGACTTCTGCGCTGGCGAACGCGTTATGCCGAAAGTTTCTCGATGCTTTCTGGTTCATATTGGATGACAATATTGCCGATTTTGCGTCATAATAAAGCGGCAAAAGCATAAAGGGGTTGACTCTTATGGCAGCAAAATCGCGCATTAACGTTCAAATTGACTTGAGAACTAAAGAGCGTGCCCTTCGCGTTCTTAGCAATATGGGATTAGACCTGACCTCTGCAATTCATATCTATTTGAAACACATTGGTGACACTGGCGAACTGCCTTTCACTCCTGAGCTAATCTTTGAAGGCCAGCTTCAAACGGCAGAAGCGGATGTCAAAGCTGGACGAACTAAAAGTTTTAGAACAATTGATGATTTGATGACGGATTTGCACAGTGACGTAGATAATTAATCTCCAAAATCTAAAACAAACAGCCATATCCAAGACTAAGTTCAAGTCTGGGTACGGCTGTTTTTGCGAGCACAAGATTAATAAAATTACTTCACCAGCAACTGATAAACAAAGCAACTGGTTTCATGGTCGTTAACAAGCCCCGCTGCCTGCATAAATGAATAGACGACGACTGGGCCGGTAAAACTAAAACCGTCCTTTTTCATTTGCTTGCTCATGCGCTTGGCTAAGTCGGTTGTGTTGGGCACTTCCGCATGATTGGTAATGTGGTGCTGAATCGGCTGATTGTTGACAAATGCCCAGATATAATGATCAAAGTCCTCGCCTTTGTCAGCCAGCTTTGCAATCGCCTTGGCATTGTTGATGATTGCCGTCACTTTCAGGCGATTTCGGATGATTTGCGTATTTTGTAAGAGTACGGGGATTTGGGGCAGCATCTGTTGTACCTGGCGATAGTCGAAATCCGCAAAAGCCGCTTTGAATGCTGAGCGCTTATTCAAAACGGTCTGCCAACTCAAGCCCGCCTGCATGATTTCCAGTGACAACAATTCAAATAAATGGCGGCTGTCATGGCTAGGTCTACCCCACTCTTCGTCATGGTATTGCTGCATCAAGGCGTTGCCAGATTCACCCCATGCACACCGTTGTCGCTCAACTGACATAGGCCACCGCCAATGACTTCTGCCTGACCGGCTTTAAAACCCGAACAATTCGGTTGCCAGTTAAGGCCATTTGACGTTCACCTACAAATTTTGCCAACAACTCGGCGCCTAACTTACCGGCCAAATGGAGCCGCCGCTCTGAAAAGTCGATGCAGGTCTGTACCTTTTTCTGGCGCACTGGGTGTCCGAGATATTGTGTCAAAACCTGTCGTCCTGTTTCGGTCAGTTGATACACATTTGGACTCGTCGGAACAACGAGTTTTTGCGTTAAAAGTTGTTCAAACAAGGCCACGCCGGCTTTTCCAGCCAAGTGGTGGTAACAGGTTCGTGCATCACCAAGTTTTCGCGCCGCATGACGTCTGTTCAAATAGTCTTCAGCCGCGGCACTAAGCGTATTCGGCTGAGGTTGTGGTTGAACGGTTTGAAAATAATCACGACCAGCGAAGTGCCGTTGATTGATTTTTTCAGCACTCACTAACTTAAGTAACTCGTTTTTGACACTTGCTTCTGGCTGGCTTAGCAGTTTAGCGATTTCGTTGATCGTCAAGAACCGGCCACTACCTAATAACAGTGCGATTCTCTTGCCTAAATCTTCCTGCATGATAGCATCTTCTTTCCGAGCAGCAAACATATGTTCTTACCTCAATTATATCGTTTGCTACTTTTCGGAACAATACCTTTACGCAAAAAATTGCGAATCATCAGTGGCTTGTTTGCAGCTGCTTAAAATAGCCTTGCCGCGCATACAACAACATCGCCAGCGTTACCCCAATAGCGGTAAACACCGCAATACCAGAAAAACCGGTGAACTGTTTAATCAAGATACCCCCGACAACGCCGCCGATTGCTTCGCCAAGGTACATCACGGCATTGGCTAGTGACGAAATGGTGCCGCGGACTGATTGTGCCTGATCCTGCAAGGTGCTCATGAACAATGGCAACAACGCGCCGCCAATCGTGTAAATCAGTGCCAGGATGATCGTTGCGACTAATGCCGACGAAGCCAATGGCAAAACTACATAACCACTGATGAATAGTAGAAACTCAAGCAGAAACGCGTGCGGTTGACCTAGCCATGTCACCAATCGGGCACCGATCAAACTGCCGACAAACTGTCCGACCCCGATCACTAGAATAAAGCTGCCGATTGATCCCACAGAGAGTCCAAAACTTTTCGCGAACCAGGTACCGATGAACGCAAAGCCGGTAAAATTTGCCGTTTGAAACAATAAGTACGCACCTAATAACTTAAGTACCGGTTTGTTCCGTAAAAGTTGGCCGTAAATGCTGGATTTTTGCTGAGCGGTCCTAACTTCATTGAGGCTGGGCATGAACCGCGCTACCAACAATGTCAATATCAATGCGATCGTGCCGACGAAAAAGAAGGGAAAACGCCACGATATAACAGCCAAATAACTACCGAGCGGAACCCCGACAATCTGGGCAACCGCCAAACCAGCTGTTGCGTAACCCATCACTTTGACAACTTGATTCTTAGGAAAAAGAACCGGAATCGCCGCCCAGATTTGCGGACCAGCTGTTGCAGCAGCAATGCCGGCAATGAATCGGGTGACAAGCATCATTGGAAAAGTATTTGCCAACCCACATCCGGCAGTTGCCGCAGTGAAGGCAATTAACCCAATGACCAAAATCCGTTTCCGATTATGCCGATCGGAAATCGGACCAATCAGCAATGCCGACAGCATGTAACCGACCGCATAGGCACTGACAATCAAACCGGAAAGACTTGTTGAAATGCCATAATACCGGGTTAGTGTTGGTAATAATGGTGAAACCAGAAATGTATCGGTGCCAATGACAAACATAACAAGGAAAAATAAAAGCGAGAGTCTGCGTTCTTTCATGCAAAAAGTCTCCAATCAGTTTTATAGTTTTAAATTTATCAAACAATGAGAGCTAAAAAATAAGCAACCATGTGCTTATTTACAGCCTTTCAAGTAGCCCCGGGAAAACTGCTTCGATTTTATCGGTATTTAACGTCACAAATTTCTGTCGTCCCTGAGTGCGCGTGGTAATCATGCCGATTTCACGCAAGGTGCGCAAATGATATGACATCGTTGATTTGTCAATCTCCACGTGCTGGTTCAACTCATTGCACCCCATTTCGTGGCCCACGTGGTAAAGCATGCGTACAATCGTGTAACGTCCCGGTTCGGACAAAGCAAAGAAAATTCGCTGCTTGAATGCTGTTGCGTCTGTTGATTGTTTGATATCCATACAACAGTTATGCCATACTTGCTTACTAAAAACAAGGAAACCTCTGAAATTAATTGCCATACCGGACCAACCATCATGTCCAAACCGTTACCGACAGCGGCGTTTCCCAGTTTTTAAAAAATGCCAATTCCGACAGCACTTGGTATACTGGTCGTATGTGTCAAACCCGAAGCAAAGGAGGTGGTCAACATGACGCGGTCCACTAATCGAAAAAGGAAAGTGCGTTCCCCGCGGCAGGCTCGCCGCGAGTTGAACAAATTATTGCGCGACCCGATTGCCAAGCCGCATAATGCTGCCGCAGTGCGCATTCGCCTCGATGAACTCACGGCGATTTTTCAGCATCGTGAGTACCGGCCACAACAAGCTGCCACCATTAACCAAGTCAACATTTACGGCCAGGTGCAATTCGATCTGGTTCGTTGGTATCCTGAAGGCGGCCGGCTGCGTTACATGTTGCACCCCCGCGGTCCGCTATTTCCCATCACGTTCTTCGTTCACGATTTTGGCAATCATCGCAAAAGTCTCGCCCGTACCCTCACTTTAGCCATTTCGAAAGCAGCGCGGCAACTGGATCAGATGAAAGCGGAGGATAAACTGCCGATCATCATGCATCCGTTCAGCGACTGGGTCCACCTTCTCGCCATGGGATTACAGAATTGGCTTGAAAATGGTCAGGTAGTCTTTTCACTGGCCGATCTCAAGGGTGCCTATGTCTTGACCACCATGCCAACTGCTCCTGCTAGTTGGCTAGCCCGGCTTTTCGGCATTTCCTTGGGGCAGGCAGATGAGACTTTAGCCGATTTGCGTCATCAACGGCAAGAAGAGGCCGATCGCTTAACCACCAAACTGGCCGCCAAGTTTGCCCGCGAAGAAGCACCCCTCGTTCAATCTGCCAACGAGCGCGCGGCAAAATCTTTGCAACTTAACTCGGTCGCCATGACGCAACTCACCTCCGACCGACCACCGCTAAAAACGCCAAAAGACGTCATCGATCGGCTGGCGCATGGTGACTACATCGTAATCGACACCGAATTCGTGGCCGATCGCAACCAGCTGGATCTAACCGAAATCAGTCTAGTCCGGGTACGCGCCCATCAAGTTGCCGAGATGTTTGATATTTTCACGCAATTGCCAGAAGGTCATCATGTCATGCCTTTTTCCGTCAAAATCACCGGCATCACTGACGACTTGCTGAACCAATACGGCCAGCCACTGCCGCTCGCCAAAACAGCTGTTGAACAATTATTAAAGAACGAACTCGTGGTTGGATTCGCACTCAGCAACGACCTGCGTGCCATCCGCGCTGGCTTAGGCATTGATGTCGCGCCTATCCAAGCTTTCGATGTCGCCGCATTGGCCCGCAAAACGTTCGGCATCGGCAAAAAGCACACGCCGTCATTGCAACACTACAAAGAAGCGATGGGTATCGACTTGCCTTCCCACACCGCTTTAAGTGACGCTCAAACCACAATGGCGCTGCTGGAACACCTCATCTGGCAAGGCAACCCGCTCATCACCAAAGACATTGGCTTCAAGCAACGTCTGCCTGAACACGCCAATGACCCGGAACCTTATCAGAAGCCGGATGTGAGTGACAAATAGTTAGAAATAAAGCCAATGAATTTGTGCGTATACACAGCGCCAAAGACGGCTAATTTAGTTCCGAGGTGTCAATCAAAATGCAAAAATTGTGGCTTTCAGCCTTCGCAACTTTCTTTATTTCGTCAGCTCTTGGTCTTCTTTATGGCCAAATTGGTGGAGGTTTTCTTTTGCTCTTAGCTTTAGCGTTCGGCTTGGGAAATGACGTCATTTTAGTCGTAATCCTTTATAAATCAATTTCCAAAATTTTTAAATCGTAACACGGTTCTGATTCGGTAGCTATCCATTTCAGTTTACTGAATATATGTAAGCGTTTATACTTAATCTGGTGAGCGATCTTGATACAACTGTACCAAAGCTCGCCCAACCGCAAATGCCGGACCACGAACTGAAATCTACCGAAACAAGGAGGAACCACTATGCAGGATGAACGTTGGAATCACCCACTGTACACAACCGAAGCCATTAACGACGAAGGACTGGAAGGTCACGCTTATGTGCCAGGTGGGATCAAGGTGCAAACCAGCAGTCCGATGAATGACCATCCGGGAACTAATCCTGAACAGCTTTTGGGTTTGTCGTTGAGTACTTGTCTCGAAGCCACACTGGAAGCCGTTGAAAAGGAACACGGCCTGCCACATACAGGTGCGGTTCGCGTGAAGGTAGCGTTCATTGGCGCCCGTGCCGAGTATCAGTTTCTGGTTCATGCCCAAGTGATGGTCAAAGGTGTTGACCTGGACACTGCCAAGGCCTTTACCGAAGAAATCGAAAATCGCTGCCCGGTTTCAAAATTACTTAAAAATAGCGGCAACTACACCATCGAAACCGTCACTAATTTCGATGACTAACCGCTGCGTTACCTGTTCGTTTCGCTAAGCCAAAACGTGCCTAACGAGGCGTTTTTATTTTCTAACCAACGATCAAAAGGCGATCGCCACAAACGCCGCCATCATTAAGATTCCCCTTGTTATTCTTCGCCGGCCACCTGACTTTTTAGCACTGAAAGCGGTACACTGATAACTAGAAGGGAGTTGCAAATATGAAGAAGATTATCAATGACCCGGGCGATATCGTCCCGGAAATGATTGCTGGTCTCACTGCCAGTTATCCGCAATATTTGAAACAGATTCCTGAAACAACGGCGGTCGTCCGCAATGATGCCGCATTTAAGCAACATGCAAAAGTCGGTGTGATTTCCGGCGGCGGTTCAGGGCATGAGCCACTGCATGCCGGTTATGTCGGCCAGGGTATGCTTGATGCCGCCGTGGCCGGGCAAGTCTTCACTTCGCCGACGCCTGACCAGATTTACGCCGCGATCAAAGCGGTTAACCAAGGCGAAGGGGTTCTCATGATCGTCAAGAATTACTCCGGTGACGTCATGAACTTTGACATGGCCAAGGATCTTGCCAGCGTCGATGATATCAAAGTCGAGTCAGTCGTTGTCGATGACGATGTTGCTGTCAAAGATTCACTTTACACCCAAGGACGCCGCGGTGTTGCCGGCACGATTTTTGTCGAAAAGATTCTCGGAGCAGCTTCCGAGGCAGGCTTGGGCCTTGACGCACTCAAGAAGTTAGGCGATGCGGTTGTTAAGAATACCAAGTCGTTTGCGGTTGCCTTACATGCCGCGACAGTTCCGGAAGTCGGCAAGCCTGGTTTTGATTTGAAGCCAGATGAAATCGAATTTGGCGTTGGTATTCACAACGAACCCGGCACCGGCCAGGAAAAGCTGCCGACTTCCAAAGTGTTGGCCAAGCAGCTTATCGGCAAGCTCACCGTGGAATTCAAAGATCCTAAAGCACATAAATACGCTGTGCTGGTTAACGGCATGGGTGCGACGCCACTGTCCGAACAGTACATTTTCATGGGCGATGTTTTAAACGAATTGCACGCCCAAGGTCTCGAAGTTAGCTTCACCAAAGTCGGCAACTATGTCACATCACTCGATATGGCTGGCGTTTCGCTCACAATGCTGGCGCTAGACGAAGCACAGTGGCTGACTTATCTGAATGCATCTGCACACACTGTAGGCTGGGGGGATACTGATGTTAAACGTTGAGACATTAACCAAATGGATGACGAATTTTGAAAATCGGATTACCGATCAAAAAGATCACCTCACCGAACTTGACCGCGTCATTGGCGATTCTGACCACGGCAGCAACATGGAACGCGGCGTCAACGCCATTAAAGCAGCGTTTGAAAAGACGCCGCCAACCGACGACCTGGCACAAGATTTCAAAACAATTGCTATGGCGATGCTCAGTAAAGTCGGTGGTGCAAGTGGTCCGTTGTATGGAACGGCTTTTCTGGAAATGGCTAAACTCGCCAAAACCGATACCGACTTTGGTGATCTCGTTGAAGCGGCGGCAAAAGGCATTGCCAAGCGCGGCCAAGCCAAGCCTGGTGACAAAACCATGTTAGACGTCTGGGCACCTGCCGCTGATTTGATCAAGCAAAACAAGTTGACCGATGACGCCATTGACAAGCTGGTCGAAGCTACCAAGCCAATGACAGCCAAACGCGGTCGCGCCTCCTACCTCGGCGAAAAGAGTGTCGGTCACATTGATCCTGGTGCAGCTTCTACAGGCGAGCTGTTAAAAGCGTACCTTGATGCAAGAGCATGAGCAGTAAGTCCCTCTTATCGCAATAGCTTACAACCAACCCCCAAAGGAGAGTGATTATATGGCAATGGGCATTTTGCTCGTTTCCCACGTACCAGCCATCGCCAGCGGTCTTCAAACGTTGATCAAACAAGTCGCAAAAGATGTGCCAATCACCACAGCCGGCGGTACCAGCGATGGCAAAATCGGCACGGATCTTGACCACATTCAAAAAGCCATCAACGACAATCCGGCTTCCGAATTGCTGGTTTTCTATGACCTAGGCAGTGCCAAAATGAACCTAGACATCGCCGAAGAGGTCAGCGACAAACAAATGCATGTCTATGACGTTGCGTTTGTCGAAGGCGCGTATGCTGCGGCTGCGTTACTTGAAGCCAACGTCGCGCTGGATAAAATCGAAGCACAATTAAAGCCGCTGAAAGTTAAGTAACCTCTCCCGCTTGTCGGCTTCCGCAGCAGACGAGCGGGCTTTCAAGTTATCAATCCGGTATTTTGTCTCCTAACCACAGGAGTGATGTTGATGGCCACATCCGATCAAACCAAAATGCAATTCGCGACCACCTTAAAACGGCTCATGCAGCATAAACCGCTGGATCGCATTACCATTGCGGAATTAAGTGCCGCAACCCACGTGAATCGCAACACGTTTTATTATCATTTTGAAGATATCTACGGTCTGCTCAAATGGACGCTTGATGCCGACATCGGCCGGAAAGTTTTGAAGAATCTTGGAGCCGCAACCTGGGAGACCAAGTATCGATTGGTGCTTGACTACATCCTGGCGAATCAGGCGTTTTGCCTCAACGCCTTCAATTCTGTTGGCCGCGACATGCTGGAGGAATTTCTTTTCCAATCCGCTACTGACATGGTTAAACCCGTGGTGTTGGACATTGATCCGGCAACCCCTGCCAAAATGGTTGCGGATATCTGCAACTTTTACGGTGCTGCCATTGTTGGGCAGGTGTTGCTGTGGCTATCGCAGTCACTACAAGAACCCGAAGACAACCTCATCAAACGTGCCGATCTCATGCTGAACGGTTCCATTGCGTTCATCGTGCACAAGCAAACGCACCATAAAAAAACTTAATTTTCGAACAAACGCCACATTTTGACTAAAGACGCTTCTTTTTCGGATGTCTATACTATAGATATAAACGGAAAGGAAGCGTTTTTATATGAAAAAGCTTTTGTGGACGGCACTTGGCCTTGCCTTGGTTGCCGGTGGTACAGCTTGCTACTTTGCTAACAAAATGGAACTGTTTAAAGATGACGCAGATGCTTACAAGAAGTTTGAAAGTCGTTAGGAGGAACACGCAATGTTAAAGCATAAGGCGATCATGATCGGTGCGGGGTTGGCCAATATGGCGGCAGCGGTTTATCTGATTCAGGAAGGCCACTGGCAGGGTGATCAAATCACGTTTTATTCACTCGACGATCATGGCTCAAATGATGGCGCACCCGCTGCTGATACGGCGGATGAGTACTGGAATAAATTTCATCCCATGGAAAATACAAAAGGCTATGTGGCCCGCGGCGGACGGATGTTGAACTACCGAACCTATGTCGATTTGATGGATCTGTTAAGTCGGATTCCCTCGGCAACCGAACCGGGGCTGACCGCTGAAGAAGACACCCGCCAATTCGATGCCCAACATCGGACATTTGACAAAGCGCGGTTGATGGAAGGCGGCATCGGCATCATTCAGGCTGGCCATCTAGGGCTGAATAACACCGATCGCCTTTTGCTGACCAAACTGATTATGATGCCGGACTCTGAAGAAGAAAAGCTAGATAACGTCAGCATTGCCGATTACTTTAAAAATGATCCGCACATGTTCCAGACGAATTTTTGGTATATGTGGGAAACGACTTTTGCGTTCCATATTGAAAGTTCAGCGCAGGAGCTGCGCCGTTATATGCACATGATGATTTATGAATTCACCCAAATTGAGCATCTGGTCGGCGTTAATCGGACACGTTACAACCAATTCGAAAGCATCATGTTGCCGTTGATCAATTACTTGAAGGATCAAGGCTGCAAGATCATCCTCAATCGCCGCGTCACGGATTTTGAATTCAAAGACACAGCGATGACAGACGAAATCACCGTTACCGGGCTCAATATGCTGAACACCGAAACCGACAAAGCGGAGCATGTCGATGTTGATGATGACACTGCCGTTTTCTTCACCAACGGCTCCATTACCGATTCGGCCACGCAAGGCGATTTTGACCACCCCGCTGTTGAAAATATGGATCAAGGTGCTGCGGCTGGCTTATGGAAACAAGCCACTGAACATTTTTATAACCTTGGCAATCCTGACAAGTTCTTTGCTGATCGTGCCGCCAGCGAATGGGTCAGTTTTACCTTGACTACCAAGAATCACCTGCTGCTCAATGAAATCGAGCGCATCACAACGCAGGTGCCGGGGAATGCCTTGAATTCCTTCTTATCCACTCAACCGATCACGGCGCTTGGCCAAAAAGACGTGATGATGTCGATTGTCGTGCATCATCAGCCGCACTTCACGATCCAAAAGCCAAATGAGACCGTACTTTGGGGCTATTTCCTCTATCCGCGGCGTTACGGCGAGTTTGTGAATAAGCCATATATCAAAATGACCGGCAAGGAAATGGCGCTTGAACTGATCGGCCAACTGGCAAAAGTCGATCCGGGACCTGGCAATATCCGCGATCACCAAGACGCCATCATGGCCAGCATCATCAACAATATTCCAGTTTACATGCCCTATGCTTCGGCGCTTTTCAACAACCGCGCCAAAGTCGATCGGCCTGAGGTCATCCCGGCACATTCAACCAATCTCGCCTTCACCGGTGAATTCGTCGAACAGCCTTTCCAAATGGTTTTCACGGAACAAAGCGCTGTCCGCTCAGGCGAAATTGCAGCGTACCACTTCACCGGCATTCCGATGAGCCATCTCGTCCACACACCGCGATATGACAAGGACATTAAGACCTTGATGCGAGCAACCAAGAAAATGTTCGAATAAACCGTTACCCAAGCAACCTGTTCAGGAAAAAATTATTTATCGGCCACATCTACAGTCAACCGGTATCAAAGACGCGTATTCTGTCTTTGGTACCGGTTTTCTTTAATTAGAAAATAACCATCAGAAACTCGCGAAACAGTCAAAATTCTAAGGCTTATGCTGCTATGAATTTCTCCTGGAAAACAAAGCAAGTTCTCATGTGAGCAAGGGTCAGTAACTGTTAAACTGAGGGTAATCAAACCCGTAACGACAATAAGTGGAGGGCAACATGGATTACCAAGAAAAACTGCAACGACATGCCAGCAGGGAAATCGATCACTACTGGTCTGATTTTCAAAAAAGCGACGATTATGCGGCCTTGATGCAAGATCCGGATTTTGGAAAACTACCATCTAAAGAAGTTCGCGCGATCCTGGTCACTTTCTTTGCTGCGTCATTTAAGAATCTGCGCTCAACCATTCAGACACTTTCTGCCGAATCGGTCTCGATTGCACTCGAAACCACGCTGCAAGAAGTTAACGACAATGATCGTCGCCGCAGCGAAGCTATCGCCATTGCATCGGAGCTCATCAAAGCCATGATGATTTGGCTGATTCGCACCAAACGCATCAAACTGACGATTATCGACTTCATCGATGCGTTAATGGGTGCGCTGCTCACAACAACCTATGTACTCGGGTTAGTCGAAGATGGCGAACTCGCCTCCCCGATGGCCGATGATCCAGACGGACTCAATGCGGGATTTGATCCTGCTGGCGATCTTGATGTCGATTCCGAAAGTATGTCCATCTTAGTCGACCAATTAATGGTCTTTTTTGACTCAAAAGCTTGGCACCACCTGCCAGAAGCCACCCAAGACGAAGAGTTCTTTGGTGCAGTAATCTTTTTCCTGATCCACACGATTCAAGCCATGTTTGGCCACGAACCCAAAGAATGGACCAGCCAGGATATCGGCGCGGCGCTGTTGCTATTGCTGCGCGACACCAAACTCGTGCCGCCGGATAAGCGGGAAGGTTTGGGCCAGTCTTTAGCGATCTTCATCAAATCCACCGCCAGCACCCATTTATGGACGGCAACTCAGATGAAATCCCTAGCTGACACGGCGCAGAACCAGATTAAAGAAGTCTTGACCAAAAATCCGTCTCCGCGAAAAGATCATGGTAAGACAGCCGGTCACGCCAACTCGGATCAAGTGATTCCCATGGCCGAATGGCAGAAAAACAAACGGCAAAAGCGACTACGATAAACTTCGTGTGTCCTACAAAAAGCGCCGTCAGAGAGGAATTCCCCTTTGACGGCGCTTTTCGTGATGAGTTTTTGGAGATTTTTTATAGTTGATTAAACTGTTCCGTTTTTACCAAGTCGTCGTAGGTCACTTCTGTAATGGCTGGATCAAGCGTCTTGGTGGTCATGGTTAGTGTGTTCGAATCCTGTACGTAAAGCGCACGCTTGCTCAAGTCATAGCCTGCCCAATACTGGGTGTAATCCGTCAAAATGTCACGTTTCGGATCGCGACCCAAGCCTTGTGGGATTAGCACTGTTTTGAAGGCGTTGTAAAGCACACGGATGCCATCTTGGCTTTCAAACGGATCAAGATTGCGAGACACAAACATGGCTCTGACAAACCGCGATGGAGATGTGTAATCACCTGGCAAGCCAAACATGCCGTAGCCGGTTCCCAGTTCAATCGGGTCAAGATGATGATCACCAAGATCGGCACCTTCAGGATAATTGCGATCGTTCAGGCTGACATAGTTGCGTAAATTCGTGGTGTGCCAAGGATACTCCGGGCTATTCGTCATGGCACCAATACTGTCATAAAGCTTGAAGGCGCCGTGATCAGTTGGCTCAATCACTAACCCAGCGCCAGAAGGATCGACAAACGTGTAATGTAGCGGAATTTTAACACCTTGACCGCCAAACTGAAGCGGTTCGTCAATCAAACCATATTGACCGGCCAGCGCCCGTACCTCGGCAACATTTTTGCAAGTCGTCAAGGCCAGTGTGACAAATTCTTCGCCTTTGACCGGTTTCAAATGGCGCTTCGCCAACGATTCGGCACTTGCCCAGCTGCACTCAACCAGCACCTGCAAATCGCCAGCGAGTCCTTCGCTATTTACGCCATCAAATAAAGCGACACTCTGGTCAACACCAACACCAACCGCAGCATATTTAGTTGTCCAAGTCCCACTTTGCGCTGGCAATGAATGATCGGCCGGTAGACTCACGATTTTCCCCGGAACGCCGCCAGCCGGTGTCTCGTGAAAGAAACTCGTGTTATAGTCCATCGTTCGGCCCCAGAAAATATCACCTTGAAGCGATTTGATCGTCATGGATGAACACATGTAGAAAGACCTCCTCTACTAACAATAACTAACATTATACAATTGCCATTATACGACCTAATCAATCGGCATTCTATGCTCAATAATGTTTAAGGGTTGCCAGCTAGGATCAAACATAAGGTTCCCCCAATCTGACCATTTATGGGAAATGTTAATGTAGGTTTAACAAATATGGTGTTAGCTGACTGGACATGTTCATTGCATCAGAGCCAACCAAGATAGCAAAAAGCGCCAAGGGACAATATAGTTCCCTGAAGCATTTTACTAGTATCACGCTTTGCCAGAACAGTTAATGCAGTAATGCCGACAGCATAGAACAAAAATATGCCAGTTCTTTCTCCTGAAGC
>NZ_MSSM01000045.1 GCF_004123795.1 Lacticaseibacillus chiayiensis
GCTCGTGTAGAATCTGTGCGGTATCAGCGTAATGGCTTCGTAAGACAAGTAGTTTGACCTCAGCTGACGGGTCTTACCGCGATTGAGTTCCCGACTGATAGTGCTCGGCGCCCGATGGAGACGAGCAGCAATCTTTCTAATGGAGAAGCCTTTCGTGTGATGAAGCCCCTCAATAACGCCGCGGTCTTCAGCGGTGAGTTGAGTGTAATGTCGAGTGCTGTTAAACTTGTCTTGGGTCATGAAGATATCACCTTTCCTGTAGTTTTAGACGCTTCAAGGATAGGTCTTCATGGCCTGTTTTGTTAAACCAATCTAATTGGATTGGTCTACTTCAACCGGTGTTGCACTTCGATTTTAAATCCGGCAGTTTTATGCACTTTGCCAACGTTGCGCGATGACGGGTAAATGGACTATGCTATTTGCAACCTACATATAAGGAGCGCGCGTATGACATTGCAACCACTAAATGAACAATTACCGGCGATTGAGGTCAGTGAAATCCGACAATTTGACGAAAGCGTCAGCCAAATTCCCGGCATTTTGAAACTGACTTTGGGCGAGCCTGATTTTAACACACCAGAACATGTTAAACAGGCAGGAATCAAAGCTATTCAGGAAAATTATTCGCATTACACCGGCATGGTCGGTGATCCTGAATTACGGGCAGCGGCCCAGCATTTTTTCAGGACTAAGTATGGAACGGATTATGACGCAGCTGATGAAATCCTGGTGACCGTGGGCGCAACCGAAGCCTTGGCAACGGCGATTACCACAATTAGTAATCCTGGCGACGCGATTCTGGTTCCTTCCCCCATTTATCCTGGCTACATCCCGCTTTTGACCTTGAATCATGTGACCCCAATTTATATCGACACTAGCAAAACTGATTTCGTATTGACACCGGAGCTTATCGAGGCCACCATTGCTGCCAACCCTGATGCCAAAATTAAGGGCATTATCCTGAATTACCCCAGCAATCCAACCGGCGTGACCTACCGTGCTGCAGAAGTTAAGGCCATCGCCTCGATCGCCGAAGCACACGATCTCTTTATTATCTGTGACGAAATTTATTCTGAGTTGACCTATGGCGCTACCCATATTTCAATGGGGCATTACGCGTACGACCGGACATTTGTCGTCAATGGCTTATCTAAATCCCACGCTATGACAGGCTGGCGCATCGGTTTCCTGATGGGTCCTCGTCACTTGATTGCTGAAGCAAAAAAAGTGCACCAGTATCTTGTCACCGCCGCTACCACCATTGCGCAACGTGCCGGTATCGAGGCCTTGACGAATGGTGCCGATGATGCCCAGGTCATGAAGGCAGCTTATCTCGAGCGACGCGATTTTGTTTATGCGGCCCTCATTCAAATGGGCTTCGAAGTCGCCCGCCCTGATGGTGCTTTCTACCTTTTCGCCAAAATTCCGGAACGGCTTCATTTACATTCTCGTGAATTTGCCCGAGCGCTAGCCAACGAACAGAAATTAGCCTTGATTTCCGGAACAGCATTCGGTCCTGGCGGTGAAGGCTACATTCGGATCAGTTATGCCGCCTCGATGGACGATCTTAAAGAAGCCGTCAAACGACTGCGCGCTTTCATTGCCAGCCGGGCTAACTGATTTTTGCAAAAAATAGCCTCCCTGAGCACAGCAACTTAAAAAGTGACGTTAGAAACCTGACCTTAAGGCGATCTCTAACGTCACTTTTAATTTGTCCAAATCGGTGGGCGCAAACCGCAGCGCAACACCTAATGTTCAGGAGACTTTATCCGACTTCTTGGGTGGTAATGTCATCGCAATGATGCCGCAAATCATGCCAAGATAATAAGTTAAGAAACGCCATAATAACATCCCTAACACCAGCTTGGACGGCGAGGCAACATACGTCGCAAACAGCGTCTTGAAACTGTATTCGGCACCGCCAGCACCGCCGGGAATCGGGAACAGGCTCACGATCATGACAATCATGACGTGCAGAACAATGACTTCAACAATGCTGACGTGATCAACCCCGAGTGCCAGAAGAACAAAATACGGCACCGCATAATAAAGCAATAGCTGCACCAACGTCAGTAAACAAGCCTTAATCACGCGCACTTTTTCCCGCTTTAAATGCAGGCTTTCTGCATAAAATGTGTCGATTTTATGATCAAGATCGCTCTGCATCGCCAGTTTTCTTTCCGGCTTCACAAACCAGCCAACTGGCACCATGATGAGTCTAACCAGCCGCTTAGTAAATTTGTAATAGTACATCACCATTAATAAACCGATAATCACGATCACATGAATGACAAAACCAAAGACGATAAATAAAGCCAGTGCGCCAAAATGCCTGGAAACCTGATCAAATCCGATGATCAACGTCAAGATGAAATTGATCAGCACCATAAATTGATATACCACAAACTTCATCAAAAGCACCGAACTCGCACGACCGGCCTCAACGCCGCTTTGCATTAACGCAAACAATTGAGCCGGCTGACCGCCAGAAGCCATTGGCGTAATCGCATTGAACAGCTGCTCGACAAGAGGGACTCGCAACGCCGTTTTAAAATCCAGTTTATCTGATCCGTTTTTTATGAAAATCTGGACGACAAGCGTTTCGACGATCCATGAGCCAAACATGAGCAAAAAGGCCACCAGCAACCACTTTAGATCAAGTGATAATAACTCGTGCACCAGTTTGGCACCATTTAAATCACGCGCTTCGTAAATAAAAATGCCGGCGCCAATCAGAACCATGATTAGGACGGCGAGTTTGTTCTTCCGTGTCATATAACTCCTCGGCTATTGTTTCCCTAACGCGGCTTGCTGCACGTAAAAATCGTGCCAGATTTTTTCAAGACGGCGTTCCGCATAGACTTGAGCCGCCTGATGACTTTTAGCCGCATAAGTTGCCAAAAGCTCCCGGTCATCCGCTAAGGCACGAATCCGCGCCTGCATATCATCGACATCAACCGCGGTAATGGCATAAGGGGTAATGATCTGCTGGTAAAGCTCAAGATCACGTACCATGACCGGCGTATCGGTTGCAAAAGCCTCAAGCACCGACATTGGAAACAGCTCTTCAAAAGACGGCAAAAGAAACAGGTCAGCCATGTTGTAGTAATCAATCATGGTTTCCCGCGGCATAATCCCAGTAAAGTCCAGATTAGCCGGAGCATTCGCTACTGCCTGCTTAAGCCGCTCATAGCCTTCAGTGATCCGGCCAAAAGAAAATCCCCCCGCCCACACAAATCGGAAGTCAGGATTCTGTTGAGCTAGTTTGATAAAGTCACCGACGCCTTTCCGATCCTGCACCTGACCAGCACCAAAAATCACAAAATCGCTGGGTTTAAAGCCATTCGTGTGCCGCAATGCCTGCCTTTTTTCAGTCGACACCGGATGAAACGTCCGTTGCGAAACAAAGTTCGGAATATACGTGACTTTCTGGGGACTAATGCCATAAGCTTCCAGTTTCGGGATGAAATTGGGATTGACCACGACCAATTCGTCCATCCGCTTATAAAAGGCGAGCGTATATTTGTCAAGCGTCCATCGCGCAATTCGCGGCAATTTTAAGCTTGCATCCAACGTGCTGGGAACAAAATGAACGAATCCAATTTTTCGACCTCTTTTTTTGGAAAAGGTCGAGGCGTAAAACCTAGGGTCAATTGTATGATAATGACTTATGTCGCTGCGCGTATAGCGATTCACATTGATTCGAAATTCATTGGCAAAATCGTGCTTCAGCAGCCCCATCAATTCTGTGTAAACTGCCCCCACGCCTTGCCCCGCCACTTTATTAGCAGACGAAAACATGTTAATAACGATCATAGCTAGCCTTTCATGGTCCGTTTACTCGTATTTTCATCGGTCCATGGCGCAGATTCATCAGTTTCGTTAGGCGAATAATGACTGATAACATCACGATAGAAATCAAGCACGCGATCACCGAAACGATCCGCAGAAATAGCAGCCAACTTTTCCGTCCTTGGTTTAGGATCGTCATAAGCGTTGGGATGCCGCAGATAATTCACAACTTGGTGAACCATTTCTGCTTTCGTTGAAAAAGTGGTGCCAAGTGCCGGATCATCAAGTAAATGATCGGTGTAATCGCCTGACAATGCCACTACCTTGCGATCTGCCGCCATGGCTTCAATGTAGGTTAACCCTTGGGATTCCGAATCACTTGCCGACACAAAAACATCGCCAACCCGGTAATAATCACCCACATCGTCATGATTGATTTCACCGGTAAACCGCACATGATCCGCAATTCCTAACTCAGCTGCTTGTGTCTCCAAATCTTCTCGCGCCGGGCCGTCACCGACAATTAAAAGAACAGCATCAGGAATCTGCGCCAAAATCGCCGGCATCGCGCTGATCACCTTATCGATCCGCTTCTCATAAGCAACCCGACTGAGTGAAATCAGTACCGGGACGTTAGCAAGACCCAACTTTTCACGAAGATGCGGATCTTTTTGTTCGGTAAACTGGGTTAAGTCAACCCCGGTCGGAATGATCTTAATCTGCGTTTTAACGCCATAGCGCCGCAATGTGCTATAAACCCGTTCAGACGGCGCAATCACACCACTGACGTGATAAAGAAAGGCACGCGTAAACTGCTTCACATGATATGGTTTTAGCAGATGGCCATTTAGAACATAGTGCAGGTAATCTTCATACATTGTGTGATAAGTATGGATGGTGGGAATCTTAAGTTGCTTAGCCACAAACTTGCCGATGTAACCCATTGAAAACTCGGTTTGCGTGTGGACAATATCCAAGTTCAATTCTTTAGCCACGGCATAAGCGTGAAACAACCCACGGACCGCAATTCGACGATCGGTAAAGGACACGAATGGCACACTTGTAAAACGGAATAAGTTGGGCTCGACAGCATCTTCTGGCACATGCGGGTCAGTGGTCGTAAAAATATAAACCTGATGACCCTTGCGTTCTAGATCGTCCTTCAAGGTCTTGATGGACGTCGCGACACCGCTGACTTGCGGAAAGTAGCTATCTGTAAAAATCCCGATATTCACCTGATCCCCTCCAGACGTCATTTGTTTAGTATAAGTATAAAGATAGGCTTAGCTAAATGCAATTTTCTCACAAACCTTTAGAATTATCTTACCTTGGCGTCAAATTGACCTCATCAGGCAAAAGTCGTAAGTTTTCCTGGCTGTTTTGTGAGGACTGGTGGCGCTAAGCTTTTTATAAACTATCTTTTTTATAAGTTGGCCATAGCATTTTTAATATCGGTCATTCAATCAATTATATTTTTCAGCCAGCTGTTCAGTGCGCTTGTTGTCATCAGATGGCGGCATTTTAACCTTGTCATGGACCCGAGCCGCTTTACGGAAATATTTGGAAGGCATGTGACTATTGATGCCTCAGAAATAGAAAACAATTGCTTCCCAGTATAATGACGCCAAAGTCCGCTGGATAGTGAATCCAATTTAACCCATTGAACTCGGCACTTCCAATTAACGAAATAACTGAAAGAAAGACCAGATAACCTAACATCCATGCTAATGTCTTCACCTGTTGCAGCGTCGAACGCCAGCCCGAACGCCATTGATAAAATAAATATGGCGAGATGCCTAAGAAGATGCCCCCGATAACTTCAACCGTGCTCGACCACTTTGCCCAATATGCTGCTAGTGAAGTCAAAAGAAACGTCAAGGGTACTAAGAAACACAGTATGGCCGACTTGACCGGCCGCTTAAATTTTAGTGCCATGTCACGTAACGATATAACAGTGACCGGCCATGTCAGGTAAGCAATCAGCGTCGCCGTGGAATTGACACTGGCTAAGGTCCCCAAGACGGGAAAATCGAAATAAATCAGGTGAATCGCGTTAACAGGGTAACCAACCAGTAGTCGAACAATGTAAAAATAATGATAAATGTAAAGATAACTAGCAATCCTTCCCGCGTGATCTTACCAGCATTTAAAAAACGTGTGTAAAACCGGCCCATCGCCATGGCCACGACGCCATATATTGAATCACCGCCACCGCTTCAATCAGCAGCAAAGTGACCAGCGAAATCCAGTTGGCCCACGAGGCAATCAAGCCAACCAGTGCACCCATGCGAATACCGAGCAAATTTGCTCATACTGCCAGATTCAGGAAACATGGTCCCTAGTTCGACTTAGTTATAGGCAATGACCCCAATCATGACACCGTCAATGATCCAGGAAAAATCGCCGCAGGGCCGGCAACTTCAGCCGCTTCCCACGATCCAAACAGCCAACTGGAACCGATCAACGATCCAAGATGCCAGCATCACTAACTGACACGGACCAATTTTCTTATTCTTTAATTTTGAAGTGATAACGCGAAACTTCCTTATAAAATGACTTTAATAATTTAACGCAGATATCGCTTTATGTAAAATAACCTTACTCGTAAGATACCACTGCAAACAAAACAACGGGGCTGTTGGCGAGTATCTGAAGTTTTTTCTGGTCTTTACGGAAATCAATCATTCCCCCTCATCTGAAACGGAAAATAAAATCGATCCATTCTCACATACCGATTTTGCTTTGACAATTGTTAATGCGGAATTTTACTGAAGCTTCAATTGGCAAGGTCACATTTACAAACGTTACCAATTCGGCATTAAATACGCGTGTTCTCATTTTTTAGCGAAAAAATAAGAAAATAATGATATTAATTTTACATTTCGAAAATAGCTATCTGTTCTCTCTTTTACGAGCATACAGGTAGTTAATTGGTTATAACTGAACAATTGTTCGCTATTCAATTGCAAACGTTTTATTGTAGAATGATGTTACTAGTAAATCGGGCAAGGAGGCGATATGAAACAAGTAGAAATAGAACTAATACGTGAAGCGGCAAACGATTCGACAGCGTTTGGTAAACTGTTCGCTCAGTATCGGCCATTGGTGTTAACGGTTTTAAAGCCTTATCATCTCAGAGACTTTTCATATGATGACTGGATGCAGGAGGCCAGGATTGCGATGCTTAAAGCCGTTGTTCGCTATGACGGCAGCAGCGGTTCGCAATTTGGCCCCTACTATCGGATGGTTTTAAAATCCCACCTGCGCTCGGTGTTGCGCAAACATTTTGCACATAAACGGCGAATTGACGCTAATGCTATTCCGGTCAACGACACATCACTCGAGTCTTTGCATGATCGCCTAGCAATTCGCTCAGTTGAAGACGGACTACTAATGCGCGTCGAATTCTTGCAGTTTCTGGAAAGTTTGTCACCCTTAGAGTATGAGGCGTTTGAGGCGGCCATTCTACATCCGTCCAAGAAGCCCATGCTTAATCGTTATCGACGCGCGTTGGAACGCGCTCGCGCGAAGATTCTGAAGTTCTCGCGGGAAGACGAGTAACAACAACTCCCTAAATTCCCGGGATTGCTGAAACACCACCACTGCCTTACCGTGATCGTTGACGACGGACACGGTAAGGCAATTTCGCGTGGTTTGAACTTATTTAGCTAGAAAACCGAGTTATAAGCTGATATTCAGTTCGAGGGGTACTTTTATATGCAGATTTCCGCAATGCTGAGAGTGGCATTAGTCCCCAGGTTGCCATAGGGACGAGCCTAATCAGGCTAATTTAGCAAGCCCTTTGATCAGTATGTTCTGCGCGGCATTGTGATCGCGAACGTGATGGGTATGGCATTTAGGACACGTCCATTCTCGATCAGCAAGCGTCAGCTTATCAGTGCCTTCGGTTCCCATTACGAAGTCTCAACGATGACAGGTTTGAGTGGTATTCCTAGGATTGACCGTTACAAACTGGCGACCATAAAGGTCAGCCTTGTAAGTTAGCATGCCTAAGAAGGTACGCCAGCCTACGTCTGCGATACTCATTGCCAAAGCATGATTTTTTTTAGTAAGTTCTTACTTCGCAATTCCTCTGCAACCACTAAATCGTGGTTCTTGATGAGTGTGGTTGAGACGTTGTGCAAGAAGTTCTTACGCCGATCTAGAACCCGTGCATGAATCTTAGCAACTACCAAGCGCTGTTTTTGGTAATTCTTACTGTTACGTAACGGCCGATGCTCTTTCTTTGCCCTTCGGGCACGGCGCGACAAAACACGTTGAGCCTTAGCCAGTCGTCCCTTAATCGTTCGATAGTGGCGCGGATT
>NZ_MSSM01000046.1 GCF_004123795.1 Lacticaseibacillus chiayiensis
ATGAGTATCGCAGACGTAGGCTGGTGTACCTTCTTAGGCATGCTAACTTACAAGGCTGACCTTTATGGTCGCCAGTTTGTAACGGTCAATCCTAGGAATACCACTCAAACCTGTCATCGTTGCGACTTCGTAATGGGAACCGAAGGCACTGATAAGCTGACGCTTGCTGATCGAGAATGGACGTGTCCTAAATGCCATACCCATCACGTTCGCGATTACAATGCCGCGCAGAACATACTGATCAAAGGGCTTGCTAAATTAGCCTGATTAGGCTCGTCCCTATGGCAACCTGGGGACGCTAAAGGCACTGGTAATTGCCGTGTAAGACAAAGCAGTTCGTCGAACTGCCTGCAGTGGTGTATCTGTGCAAATTGTGATTCAAGCACTCGTAAGAAGGGTGTTTGCTCACAAGCCACTGACTTTAGTCAGTGGTGGTTGACCATCCAAATGTTTTTGTCCGTTTCTTCTTTATACCCGTTGATCATGTCTTGGGTTGGAAAGTCGCGCTCTTGATCGGTGATTTCAATGGTTTTCTGATACTGATCGTCCAAATACTTAAACTGCTTGACGAGACGTTGCATCAACTCAACCGACGTATATTGGCCAAATGTGATTTTCTCATCGGGCAGACCGGTATGATCGATGAACTCATGAGTGATCGCGTATGGTGATCCACCTAAAGCAATGAGTCGTTCTGCAATCGCATCCAACGCTTCGGCGAGTTGATCTTTGTAATCATCCATCAATGGGTGAAGGCGAAAGAAATTATGCCCACGCATATACCAGTGAATCTGTTGCACATTTGTTTGAAGCTGCATCAAATCCGCAATCAACTGATTAAGCTGATCAATGGTTTGCGGGTACTTAACATCAGACATCAATCATTCCTCCTTGTGTTTGGCACATGGTTTGCAACAACAACCATACTAAGGCACAGAGAGATTGTGGGGTTCTAGCAAAAAGCTCGGAATAACCTACATCAACTATCAATTAGACTTTTCTCGAGCAATAAAGTCATTTCTCAGAAGATTTATTCAACATATTTGATCATAACGTTTTGACGAGAATCGAAGCAAATAACTAGTCCTGCAAAATGTTTGACTTACTTTTCTCACTATGGCATCAATAAGTAAGCTGACTAGTTAATGGATTTTGAATGCTGAGGAGCGAAATATTTTGAAGAAATGGATTTGGGTGACACTCGGAACCCTTGTGAGTGTGATGGCGCTTGGCATCGGCGGATGGTGGCTAACTGACCATTATCATTATCAGCAGCTGGTTGATCAGCCTACTGACGTCAAAAAGTGGCAGGCAGATCCACGACCCTTGCAGTCGGAAAGTGAAGCACAAAAACGCATCACAGAAATTCGGCAACCGTCGTCTGGTGTGCACCCGGCAAAGAAAAGCAAGATGACAGTGATCCCGGGATTGCGGGGAGCGTGGTCAATCAACAACAAAACCAGGCAAGCTGCTTTTGGAACCAACTGGGTGCCGCAAGGAGTCGCTCAGTCAAAAAAAGCACTTTATGTCAGCATGTATGATGGTGATCATCGGTTAAATTCCATTATTATCGAGATCAACGCCAAAACCGGGCGTTACAATAAGACACTTATTTTACGCTCCAAGGCGCATGTCGGCGGGATTACCTACGATCTCGACAAGCAGCGATTGCTTTGGTCGGATGATAACTCAAAAGCAGGCGGCGCCGGGATCAGTTATGCCGCACAACGCGAAATTGACGCCTATCAGCCGCAAGTCAACCAAGCACCGCTGGCTTCAACTCGGATTCCGTTCCACCTGGCCAACCGCACCTCGGCCATGACCCTTTACAACCATCAATTGGTCTTGGTGAAATACGGTAAAAAGACTACCGGCCGTTCACTGATTGCCTTGCCCTTGAATGATGAGAACCTGCCAAATGCGATCACGCAAAAGAAGTTTATCAAGATCGTCAACGACATCGCCCCCCAGACGCAACATAAAAGCACGACTGAAATGTTAAGCATCCTTTTCAAAGCACTTATCAAAAAGAAAATCATTAATTCTTATAATCCTGCTTGGGACCGGTTGCAAGGCGTTGCGATTGCTAAAAATGGCGTGACCTTGTTTAGCCAGTCCAATGGCAGCGCGCCAGGCAAAGTCTGGATCCGAAGGGCCGTGGATAAGGGATGGGAAAAGTTAGATTTTCAAGCGCCGAAATCCGGCGATAAAATGATTAATGTGCCAAATTCAGTTGAGGAAATCAGCTTTAACCCTGATCAAGATAAGTTACTTCTTATCTTCGAAAGCGGCGCGAGGGTTTATCGTGAAGAAGGCTGGTTCTTCCATCGGCCGCATTACATGGATCGGATCATGTACCTGCCTCTAACCGTTTAGAGCGTTTCGCCTGATTATTAGTGGTTAGAAATCATAAAAAACAGCTGCAACCTGTTCGTCACCTCAATGACTGCGAGCGGTTACGGCTTTTTATTTTCAATCGAATATTTTCAACAACATCATCAGACTCACGGAAATTGATCAGCGAATAAAAACACAACGATCCTAAGATCATTGTGCCTGATCAACTATCCACCGCCTAACTTGATGTCTCACGTTTACCGCCCACGCTGGACCAACCTATACATAACTTGATCACCACCAACTTGGCTTGATTGTCTTTAGGTGGCAGTAATTGGATCATACCGAGCGTCAAATAGTTTTCCTATGGATAGCGTTCTAAAGCGGACCAATATGTTAACTCGGTAAGTCGTTTGGCTTTCTTTTTGAAAACGTTTACGATAATATTCAAGCTATACATAACGCTCTATGGACAAAGCCATAAATGAAGAACACGAATGTTTCGTTAAACGACTCGCCGCGGAGGCTTTGGTTTCGGATGGCGTGCAGTTGCCGCTAAGGGAGATTATTGCGATTCTTCCCTTGCCAGCCAATTTTCTGTACGGGAAAATGCTGGCGCTAACAGCAACCACCAACTATCTGTTGCCGAACACCTCTTTAAGCTTTGTCCGTTATCACGAAGACGAATCTATTTATTCGCAATCGGTACATCAAGTTATCGTGACGAAATTATATCATGGTGACGCTGAAAAGTTGCCGAAGATGCTTGCCGGACCTGGCTATGCGTTTATTCCCTTATCTGCACCTGATCATCGCAGTGTCATTTGGGTTGCTTCCCATCACCTAGTTGACCATGCCGTTCAGCGGCGGGGAGGTAAGCAGATTATTACGGTCAGATTTTGTGGAAACATGAAAATGACTTTACCAACGACTTACCATGCCGCCCACTTTTCGGAAATTCTCGCAGGCAGTCGCCTTTTGATGGACGTGACAGAACAATTAGCCAGAATCAGCGCAGGCTATGCGCCATTAGCCGACGATCCGCAACATAAACATGCGGTGCTGGTAGATCACAAGACGGCGAGGTTGTTGATGAATCACGTCAACGGACGGCTTTGGCATCAAGGCGCTAGGCAGGCTGTGGGAGATGACACGCATATGTTGCAATCCGTTAAAGAAAAAGGACGCAATCCAGATGGTATTTAGTTTGGCGTGGGCCAATTAATTGGAATATAGTCCATTACAAATTTGAGAATTTCATTTGGTCAAAAAAGGAATTAATGAAAGATGCGATTGTTGTTGAATGACGATGCACTCTAGCTGGCGTTGCGACCCCGACTAGCAGCGGTCACGGTGACATTAACTTGATTCGTCCTAACGTGAACAAAGCACAAGGGCTCGCGCTGCTTGGTCAAAGGCTTGGGGTCGACTTGTCCGAAATGTGTGCCTTCCGGTAATGGTGGTAATGACTTAGAGATGCTACAGGAAGTCGGCTTAGGCGTGGCCGTCGCCAATGCCGATCCGCGCATCATCGCTGTTGCTGATACCACGACAACAAGTAACGAAGAACAAGGTGTTTCGAAGTTTATGGCGTCACTGCTAACAATCGATCAACGGCACGCCGTCAACAGTCGCTGAACATTGACGCAGCATTTACGCCAAATAAAAAATGTCGTGAAAAGGGCGCCAGTTTCCCTGATTCGAAATGCGATAATCCCTTTATGGTTGTCAGATGAAATATCATAATTCATCTGATGATCATGGAGGGATTTTCTATGCCCAGATCTAAGCATACAGCTCAAGAAAAGTTACTCATATTGGAGGAGTTCAGACATTCGAAGACAAGTATCAGTAGTTTCTCCCGTCAACACGGTCTTGGTGATCGTACATTACAACGTTGGCAGGCGCGCTATGAACGTGATGGGATTAAGGGATTAGAGGAA
>NZ_MSSM01000047.1 GCF_004123795.1 Lacticaseibacillus chiayiensis
GTTTGGCCAGTGCGTCCACGCCACCCGCATCATACCGCTCTATCCACTGAACCACATGTGAAGGATGGACACCGTACTCTTCTCGAATGGCGTTAGGTGACATACCCCCCTTCACTAAACCAATATAGTAAAGCTTTTCTTCTACGCTGTATCTCGAACCTTTTCGGCCCATAAAAAATACTCCTTCCTCGGCAGACAAGCTTTAATTATTTGCTTGTCTACCTCAGTAGGAGTATACCCGGTTGACCTGACACGGAACGGCCCACCACCTTAACGCGAAACCGTGTATAATAAAAACTATCATTAAAAGAGGAGGCAAGTATGACCATTCGACGAATACAGCAAAGCGACTTTACCGAGGTGGACGCGTTACTGCGCACCGCATATAGTGGCAGCAAGCGCGGCTATCATGGAGAAGCAGCGTTAGTAGCTGAGTTACGACGCACTGCCGATTATGATGCGGCGCTAGAAGTGGTGGCAACCATCGACGGTCATTTAGTCGGGTACGGGTTGATGACGGCAGCAACCATCACACCTGATGCCCATATGCAAGGTGTGGCTTTGGCTCCTCTGGCAGTTGCACCTGGTTACCGAGGCAGCGGCTTAGGAATGGCGATTGTTTCGGAGCTCGATATGCGGGCAACGGATCTACGGCGGGATTTTGTCAGCGTCATCGGTGATCGGCAGTTCTTCGGCCGCATTGGTTTTCGCAAAGCAGCAAATTACCGACTTGAGCCGCCATTTCCGATCGTAACCGAAGACCACCTCATTAAAGAATTAATTCCTGGGGTTTTGGCCAGCGTTCGCGGAAAAGTCAATTATGCCCATCCTTTTTTAACTGAAATAGTGGAGTAACATTTAGGCGTTAACAGTGATGAGCTGTGGTTAAATCCGCAGCTTATTTTTTCTTGTGATTCTTGGACGTGTCGGTGGCGTGGTGTGCCATATGTAATGCACCGACACAAAGTCCACCGCTGATGATACCGCTACCCATTAGCGCGTCATCACTGAGATGCGGCCAGTATTCGACAAACGCTATAAACGCGATGATGATTGCCACTATTAGTAATTGCCAAGATAAATGATACGGTTGCCGTATCTTCATTCAAAAACCCCCCTCATGCTTTTTTCTTCAAAGACATCATCAGCCTACAGCAAAACAGCATACGTTTAAAGGTTCGTTGATGAAATAAGGGCAGTGATCGAGCTATAACAGAGATCGCTGACAGTTGAATTGACAGCGCTTGGCGAAGTGTTATAAGTAAAGGAGCTTATTTTCCCTGAAAACATGTCAAATCTTTTACATTTTGACAATTGCTTTTCATAAGTGTCAATGACTGTTACAATATGAACATATTCGAACGGATGTCTGTCGGTGAGGAGCGTTTGCTGGCAGTCAGTTCATTTTTTTTGGGGGGAATTCGCGTGAAGCAGTTTTATATTGTTGACAGTTCGATTCTTCCGGACGTGGTCGGCAAGGTGATTGCCGCGCGGGCATTGCTCCAGAATGGCGAAGTAAAACAGGTGAGTGAAGCGGTCAAACGAGTCGGCATTTCACGCGGCACTTATTACAAATATAAGGACTATGTATTTTTACCAGATCATGAAATGGCATCGCGTAAGGCAGTGATTTCATTGATGCTTCATCACGATCGCGGCATTTTGTCTGAAGTTTTGACCGTAATGTCACAAGCCCAAGCTAGCATCGTGACCATTAATCAGAATATTCCGATCCACAACTGGGCAAGTGTCGTCATATCATTTGATATTTCGGCGCTGCAAGGAACTCTTGATGATCTTACCACTAAACTTGGCGGCATTCGCGGTGTCAGTGATGTACACCTGATTTCCATTGAATAAACAGCATGTTTTTGGAGGCTTTATGAAAATAGCAATTAAATTGTTGCTCTTGGTTTTAGTCGCTGGCGTTGCTTTATTTCCGGCGTTGCTATTAATTTTATTTGTGATCGGCCTGAGCGTGGTGATTTCCGGTGCCATGGCAGTGAGCGCAGTTGGCATTGTTTTGGGCATTATTTTTGTCGCGCTGGTGGGCTTGAGTATTATGATTCCAAGTGTTTTGCTCATTATTCGCTTTATGACTTTTCGGACAGTCAATGCACGTTTCCGGCATGGCAATCAACGCGTTGTCTTGCCTGTGAGCGTCAGATTGACGGGTCGTTCCATTTACCACGCAATTTACGAGAACTTTAAGGCTGGGCGGCGCCAAGGCAAACATTTGGTGCAGGCGTGGAGTTTTGGGCTTGAAACTTACTTCCATGAAGATCTTCAGGCTTATCTGGCAGATCAGATTCTTGCCCAGCACGGTCCCGAAATGGCTGAAGCTTTTGTGCTTGATGAACGCCACTCTTATACGATTGCCTATTAATATGATTAATGGCTTGGTGGCATCGGTCAATTAGTGCTAAACATGATGAAAAGTCGATCTTGTTTTTTGAGACCGGCTTTTTTGGACGCAATATTCAGCTTTTAGCTTATTAGGCGTATAAACGGACTACTAAGCGGGAATATTATTCATCAAGACGGGCACGTCGTTGAATGACTCGGTTGGTCTGTGGCCAGCGCATGTCTTCAAAACCGACAAATTCAATGGTTAATTGGGTTTGTTTGCGTAACAGGCCAAGAAAAACTTCTAACTGAGCAAGATCATAACCGTGCAGACTATGCAACGGGATTGAGCGCTGTCGTTGATCCTTGAGTTGAATGTTGAAAAAGAAGTTGAATGCCGACGTATAAGTCTGATTCACCAGTGAGATCCAGTACCGTGTATTTCGTTTTCGCCTAAATAATGGCGTTAACCGTTCCATGATGATTTTGAGATCCTTAGTCATAGCTATTGCCGCCATTATGTCCTCCTACCAGTGATGCACGTTGAATGGCTGTACCACCATGCATCGCGCTTTTGGCGTACACTAACGCCTTGAAACCAAAGCGACTGCGAATCGTATCGAGTGTTCGTTCCAGATCGGTGGCTTTAATTTGGCGATCAACCGGCTCAAAAAAGTTAAGTTGTTCGCCAGTGTCTGGTGCTAGACGGGATGTGTAAACTGCCACGTTGCGGATAACTTCACCATGCCAGTTCTTTCGAAAAATCTCGCGCAATGCTGCGACAATATCGGTGTTGCGATTGGTTGGTAGAATCCGCTTTGCTTGCGTAAAACCGGATCGACCGTCTTGCTGGCTTTCTGCATACGAAAAGCCGATACCCAGTGAAAGCTCACCGGCACGTTTATGATGATGGCGTAAGCGGGCAGCGACCTGTTCACCGATTTCTTTGATGACAATTTCGATTTCAAATTGATTGCTATAGTCGCGCGGAAGCACTTGAGAATTACCGATACTTGGTTGGCGGGTCACGATGGGTTTACTGATTTTGGTGCGATCAACGCCCCAAGCAATTGCAAACAACTGAGTGCCGATAATACCCATTTCTTGTTTTAAGGCATAAGGATTCGCATGGGCGAGTTCATACATGTTCGTGATGCCCATGCGCGCTAAATGCGCTGCTGTGCGATGACCGATACTCCAGACATCGGTCATTTCTTTAATTTGCCAGATGGTGTCCGGAACAGTCGTATACTTGATGATGCCAAGCAAATCAGGACTGTGTTTGGCATAAACATCAAGAGCAATTTTAGCTTGAACCGGATTTTCACCGATCCCGACCGTGGTCCGCAGACCTAGCTGTTGTTGAACAGTTGATTGAATAAGCTTGGCAACTGCCGCTGGTGTTTTCCCAAACAGCCGCCAAGTATGGGTCATGTCAAGGATGGATTCATCGATTGAGTAGGCCCATAAATCTTCATCGGCGACAAATTGACGGAAAATATCGTTAATGGCCAGATTTTTCTGAATATAGAGGTTCATGCGTGGCGGAACGACGATTAAATGCGGTTCGTTGGGTAAATCGCGCTGGCGACTGACATTGTTTTTGAGACCATACATTTTTTTGGCCATAGGCGACGTTGCTAAGATGAGCCCACCGTTTGTATTTTCCTGTTCAGACATGACAACTAGGATAGTTTTGAGCGGATCAAGTCCGCGCTCAATGCTTTCGACTGAGGCGTAAAAGGACTTGTTGTCAATCAAAAAAATGACCCGATGCGGTTCGTGTGGATAATCATAGGACATGAAGATCACCTCTGCTTATCATTATACGAACATATGTTTGGACAGGCAAGCTATTTATTTTTGTGAGCGCGAACCGGCGCGGTTAGAAGCCGGAGCATAAGTGGCCTCGAGCTAAATGGCTGGTCTTTGGCCATTTTAGGCTCGAGGTCCTTATGTGCAGGCTTCTGCGCCGGTGAGCGCGTTATAGAACATCAAAGTCCCATACATAATTGCCCCTAATAGAACAAAACCTTTCATCACGGCCACTTTCAACCATTGGCCATTCAAGTTAGAGGCCCTTATGTGCAGGTTTCTGGGCTGGCGAACGCGTTATTGAGATACTATAACGCGTTCACCCGACTTCTAAGCGCGCCGGCTCACGCTCACCACATAAAAATCCCCTGTTGTGCATCTGCACAGCAAGGGATTGATGAAGCGATCAAAATGGGGTCTACACTTTCTGGTGTTGAGAAATAATCAACACTGAACGTGTAGGCCCTTTTTGGATAACGCAAAAAGACACCTACTCAGTGTCCATGCTATGCTTGTTAGCGTCGAAACCAAAAGCAAGCGAGGTTATGAGTAAATGTCCCAATACGATCCTACACTGTCCGTCCTTGGAATACCAGACCATAATATCAAAGTTGCCTTTGTTCGTCATGAATATCGCGGCAACGGGGTAC
>NZ_MSSM01000048.1 GCF_004123795.1 Lacticaseibacillus chiayiensis
GGACGCTAAAGGCACTGGTAATTGCCGTGTAAGACAAAGCAGTTCGTCGAACTGCCTGCAGTGGTGTATCTGTGCAAATTGTGATTCAAGCACTCGCAAGAAGGGTGTTTGCTCACAAGCCACTGACTTTAGTCAGTGGTGGTTGACGAAGAAATCGGTCATTGGCATTGGGCTGCTTTTATTAATCCTCTCACCATTACTAATGGCTAGCGTGAACCTGACGAATCATGAGTTGGGATTTGTTGTTATTGTGGTTGCATTTGCTTTGGAAGGCGTGGGCAATGCTCTTCTAAGTGGCGCAGATACTGCCTTGTTTTTTGAAGCAATCCGGCGGGATGGTTTTGGGGAAGTGTACGCAAAGATTCGAGGCAGAATTCAGCTGATAGGTGCGATTGTAACCGGCATAGCAACCTTCATTGGCGGATATTTATATTCCTTAAATGAGATGTCACCCTATTTTTTTCAGGCATTTATGCTGGTGGGAGCCGGCGGAATTATTGTGTCGATGAAGGAAGAAAAATCTTCCGCTGAACCGGTTTCCGTCTCTTCGCGGCATGAAAAGGTGAAGGATATCCTGCTGGTCTTTGATGAAGTGAGGAAGTCGGCAAATGTTCTCTTTCTTGTTGTTTTTACAACACTTGTCACTGCTATGGTTAATGCTATCTTTTCTCTGCTACCATCTTATGTGTCTGATCTTGGGTTCACTTCTTCTGCAAATGGGATTATTTTTATGATTTTCAGTTTTGTCGGGGGACTTGTCGCAACCCAAGCTTTCCGACTCACAAAAGTAAGTTACCGGACGCTGTCATTGATTGTCATTGGCTTGCTTTGTGTGGGGTTGTTCTTCCAAATGCAGCCAAACCGTTACACCTTTTTAGTTGGCGCCTGCTTACTGTATGTCACGGTTGATATTTTAGATCCAATTGTTATGGAAATGCTGAATTTATGGGTTAAAGATTCAGCGCGAGCCACTTTGATATCAGGGCTTTCATTTGCCATTAGTTTGGTAACCATGATTGTCAATCCTCTGATCGGTATTGTTATTCAACAATGGGGTACGGTTTTAATGTTGACGCTGTTTTCTGCCTTCACGGTAATCATGATCACATTTTCGTACTTTTTTATTTTTAGGACTAATAAGGAAAAAAGAGATTAACAGAAGTGACGCTGATGTTTGAAGGGTGCTCAATGCAACAACAGTCTCATGATAATTGCTTAACATGGATCGGAGTTGAGTAACTCGCCGCAGACAAATGGCTTTAAACAAGATTATTTGTCTGAGGTTTTTTTGCTACGCGTATCGCGGGTTCAACTTGTGCGGGCAGCAAAACGAGTCTAAAAACCGAGGAAATCGATAAATTTGAGAATTGCCTGAAAAGTAGTAGATAATGAGCACAAACTGCAAGGAGGGGGGACGTTTACCATGGCGGTTCAAAAGAAGAGGATTCAGGTACAAGTTGACAATGAACTAGCAGACGATACTGAGCAGGTCCTAGAGCGGCTCGGATTGACGCCAACGACAGTCATCACGATGTTGTATAAGCGAATTGTTGCTACCGGTGCGCTACCATTCAAGCCAGCTTTAACCGAGGGCGAGAAAGCGACGCTACATTTCCTTAAAAGTACCGGGGATACACCAGTAACTGTTTTTAAGGACGCAAAAGCAGTTGAGGACTAGCTCAATGAAGATGAATGATTTCAGGAGCTTCCATGCTGCTTTTGTCGAAGGCAGCGGAGGAAAAGAGGAGGCTGCTGAAAAAGTCTCTTTCTAAAATGCGGGTCACCACAATGAACTAATATTTGCCACTTTTATGGGGTTTTCCCACCACATTATGGCAAATATGTGCTTAAAAGTGGAACTGAAGATCAACTTATTTGCATTTTATCGAGTTTTTCAGCAGCCTCGGAAAAGAGGCTGGTGTTGGTTCGGAGTCCCATACGAATCATGGATCTGCCTATTTTTTTGCTTCGAAAGTATCGCAACGGTTGATTTTAATGCTCCTAAGTTTACAAAGCCTCGATATACATCGATGACGTGCGCCCGTACAATGAGGTCAGAAACAGAAAAGAGGAAGCCAAATGGAGATCAATGTGGGTGCGGTTATTAGCAAATACCGCAAACAAAAGGGTATTACCCAGCAAGCCTTGGCGGATTTTATCGGGATCTCGAAGGCCTCGGTTTCAAAGTGGGAAACTGGGCAAAGTTATCCGGACATTACGTTGCTGCCGATTTTAGCTGCCTATTTTGATGTCAGCATCGACAAATTGATGGCTTACAACGCTCAACTGAGTGCGGCGGAAATTCGGCGAGTATATACATCAATGAAGCACGCTTTTGAAACTCAGCCGGCGGAAACGGTGTTGACTTCGATCCACAATCTGATTCGCCGATATTATGCGTGCTATCCCTTTTTGCTACAGATGGGGCTGCTGTTGCTGAATCATTATGATCTTTTACCCGGTGACTCGTTGGAAACCAAAAAGAAGACTTATGTGACCGAGGCGCTGCAACTGTTTGTTCGGGTGCGGCAAAGTGGTCGTGACTTGCAGTTGACGGCTAAAGCGGTTGAGCTTGAGGGTTATAGCCTGCTTTTGCTTAATCGGCCGGATGATGTGTTGGCATTGTTGGGTGAGTATGTGCCGGAACAGTTGCCGGCTGACAGTTTAATTGCCGGGGCTTTTCAGCAAAAAGGCGATCTGCAGCGGGCGATTGCCACGAGTCAAAGTGGGTTGATGCAGGATTTAAGCCTCATCATGAGCCAGTTGACAAACTACATGACACTGCTGGGGAAAGACCCAGAGCGTTTAAAAACCACTTATCAGCGAGGGCAAGCGATTGCCGAGGCTTTTGATCTTGTGAATCTGAATCCGGCAGTGTGGGCGAACTTTCAATTGGCCGCGTTGAAAGGCTTTGCTCAGCAACATCAAACTGAATCCGTCACGACAACTTTGCAGCTATTTGTGCGGGTCATGGCCACAACAAAATTTACCTGGGAACTTCATGGTGACCGTTACTTTGATGCGATTGAACCGTGGCTGAATCAACTGGATTTAGGCCCGCAGACACCGCGCGTAACTGGTCACGTGAAGCAAACATTGATTGAGTTTGTTTTGAATAATCCGGCGTTGAAGGAATTGCGAAAAGAACAGCCTATTGAGCAACTGCTAAAAGAATTGGAACAGATCAAAGCGCGGGAGTGAGCAGTTGGCTGGAGAAGTCGAGCTTTGACCAAGTGAGCAGCGTGAGGGCAAAATGCATGACCTGCGCGAATTTTGAGGAGCTTGATAACATGAATGCTAATTGGGAAGTTTTCACAACATACTGGCCGTTTTTGGTGCCGCTGATTATTTTGGAGCTTGGGTTAATGCTTGCCGCTGTGATTCAGGTGTTACGTCACCCGCACTATCGTATAGGTAATCGCGCATTTTGGCTGGTGATTGTGATTTTCATCCAAATCATCGGCCCCATTGCGTATTTTGTCTTTGGACGGGAGGATCAGCAGTGAGCATTTTGACATTGCAACACGTCAGCAAAAGTTTTGGCAGCAAGCACGTGCTCCGCGACCTTAATTTAACGGTGCCCACCGGATCGATCTACGGCTTTGTCGGCGAAAATGGTGCCGGGAAGACGACTACTATGAAGCTGATTCTGGGTTTGGACCGGGCTGATAGTGGTGATATCGAAGTTGCCGGGGAGCAGGTGCGTTTTGGTGAAACGGCCACAAATCGCCAAACGGGTTACTTGCCGGATGTGCCCGCGTTTTACGGTTACATGACCGCCACGGAATATTTACGCATGTGTGGGCAATTGACGGGTTTGCGGGGGACAGCGTTGGCTTCACGGGTTACTGCGATGCTGAAACGGGTTGGGTTGGCAAGTGCCTCGCATCGCATTGGCGGTTTTTCCCGTGGGATGCGGCAGCGGCTTGGGATTGCCCAAGCGCTGTTAACGATGCCGAAGCTTTTGATCTGCGATGAACCGACCAGTGCGCTTGATCCCCAAGGACGGACTGAGTTTTTAGACTTGCTGGCGAGTTTGCGCGGACAGACGACGATTTTGTTTTCAACCCATATTTTGAGTGATGTGGAACGGATTTGTGATCATGTGGGAATTTTGCACCAAGGTCGATTGCAGGTCAGTGCTTCGTTGGCGGACTTGAAACAGCAGTATGCTAAGCCTCAAGTGCGACTGACGTTTGAAACCGCGGTGCAGGCAAAACAGGCGGCGACGCTATTAATGCCGCTGCAACACCACAATCATGTGCAACAGGTGACCCAAAGTGCCGGTGAAGTGGCAGTTGCTTACGCAGGCATCTATGCCGCTGCAGCTGACCGGATTTTAACCGCTTTGTTGGCAGTGCGGCTGGTCCCGCTGACGTTTAGCCAAGAGGAAGCCAATCTTGACCAGATTTTCATGGAGGTGGTGCAATGACAGCCGCAGTGATCTTTACCAAAAAGGAATGGCTTGAAAGTTGGCGCACCCACCGCTTCCTGATTTTGACCGTTGTGTTTTTGATTTTTGGTATTTTAAGTCCGCTGATGGCAAAACTGTTGCCCGCGCTATTAAAAGGCGGCCTCGGCGGTGTGAAGATCGCCGTGCCCACGCCGACTTCATTAGATTCGTGGACGCAATACTATAAAAATATGACACAGATGGGCATTTACGTTTTTGCGCTCATGCTTGGCGGTTACGTGAGTCAGGAAATTCAACAAGGTACCTTGGTTAATCTCGTAACGAAAGGTTTGCCACGTTGGTCAGTGATCATCGGCAAGGCATTCGTGGGGTTGCTGCTGTGGTTTTGGTGTGTTGGTAGCGCCTTTGTCATGACTTGGGCGTACACGGCGTATTATTTTCCCGATACTCGCAGTCCTCATGTCGTGCTGGCGTTCGTCCCGCTGGTGATTTTTGGCTTCTTTTTTCTGAGCGTGCTTGTGCTTGGGTCAATACTCGCATCGAATAACTATGGTGGGCTGCTTTTTACGGTTGTTGTTGTGGCGTTGCTGTATATGGCACGGATGGTCAAGGGGTGGCAACATTTTAATCCGATTAGTCTAATCAGTGACAACATGAAAATTCTTGTGGGTGCTGATGCTTTGACGAAATTGTGGCCGGCAATGGTGACAGCAGTTGTCCTTGCGCTCGGTTTGTTCTGGGCGGCGATCAAAGTCTTGGATCAAAAGAAGCTTTAAAAAGAGATGCGACCGATTCGGAATGATGTGAGGGTATACTCCTACTGAGGTAGACAAGCAAATAATTAAAGCTTGTCTGCCGAGGAAGGAGTATTTTTTATGGGCCGAAAAGGTTCGAGATACAGCGTAGAAGAAAAGCTTTACTATATTGGTTTAGTGAAGGGGGGTATGTCACCTAACGCCATTCGAGAAGAGTACGGTGTCCATCCTTCACATGTGGTTCAGTGGATAGAGCGGTATGATGCGGGTGGCGTGGACGCACTGGCCAAAC
>NZ_MSSM01000049.1 GCF_004123795.1 Lacticaseibacillus chiayiensis
AACCCTAAGTTCAAAACCCTAAGTTCAAAACCCTAAGTTCAAAACCCTAAGTTCAAAACCCTAAGTTCAAAACCCTAAGTTCAAAACCCTAAGTTCAAAACCCTAAGTTCAAAACCCTAAGTTCAAAACCCTAAGTTCAAAACCTATAGACCGCTTCTTTCTTCTTGGTCTTCACTGTTGCACTTCATTTGACAATTCGGGAGTGCATAAAACTGCAAATCATAGTGATATTTCTCCCACAGAGGCGACGGTTTATGCTAAGCTATTTCTTGAAATAGGAAATTAGGAGGCCATTTTATGAAACAATCACAGCTCGTGGCCATCATCAAACGCCTCGAAGCCATGCAGACAGGCGACGGCGAGACGCAATCACGCCGCTTCGAAAAAAATGGTGATGAAAAGGGCCTCGTGACATACGATCCCAAGACCGAAACTTATGAACTTGAAGAACTAGGAACGCACCAGACCTTCCAGTTTGACAACATCGATCTTGCGGCTATGGAAATCTATGATCTGATGGATTTTGATGAAGACGAGGACACTAACGATACTAACGACAGCGATCAGGCTTAAGTCTGAGTGCCGAACGAGACGAACTTGAAAGGGTTTGTCTCTTTTTGTATGAGCATGAGCCAGCCCGGTTAGAAGCCGGAGTGTCAATGGCCTCGAATCCAATGGTTGGGCTTTGGTCATTTGGGTTCGAGGTTCTTATATGTAAGCTTCTTTGCCAGCGAAAGCGTTATAGAAAGCGAAAATCAATTAGCTTTATGCCTCCAATAGAACAATCCTGAGCAAGAAATATTTGGCCATTGCGTCAAGGCTCTTACATGCAGTCTTCTGCGTGGGTAAGCGCGTTATAGAAGGCAGAGCTTCGCATGATACGCGTCTTAAATACAACGCCTGTTCTCCACGATATTCGGGCTTCTCATTTTAAGGCTTCTTTAAGATTGCCCATAATTGAGCTTCAATCAATGGTGAACATTTGTCTTTTTAGAAACAAGCGGTTATCCTAGCGAATGTGCTATACTTTTGACATTAAACAATGATTTGGAGGCTCCAAATGAACCAGATTGGCACTAAACTTCGAGGTTTTTTCAATACAAGACTCGGCTTTTTGGCACTTGCCATTGTCTTATTTTGGGCAAAGACTTACTGGGCTTATCAGGTTAAATTTAACTTGGGCGCCACCGGTAGCTTTCAGCATCTGATTTTAGCGATCAACCCCATCCCGACAACACTTTTTCTTTTTGGCATTGCTCTGTATATGTCCGGACGAAAATCATATGTCACGATGCTGGTGATTGATGCATTGACGTCTGTCTGGCTTTTTGCAAATGTGCTTTACTATCGGGAATTCTCCGACTTTTTGACGTTTGCATTGATCAAAGGGTCAGGAGCAGTTTCCAATAACCTAAACAAGGGAATCATGGGGATTGTTCGCCCAACAGATTTCCTGGTTTTTGTTGATGTAGCGATTCTGATTTTGTTGCTGGCCTTTAAAGTGATTCGTATGGATATTCGCCCGATCAAAAAGCGGTTCGCACTGGGCGTTTCGCTACTGGCCGTGTTGATGTTTTGTGCCAACTTAGCGATGGCGTACAGCGATCGTTCTGGTTTGCTGACTCGGACCTTTGATAATAACTACATCGTTAAGTATCTCGGCCTGAACGCCTACACGGTTGTCGATGGCGTTAAGACGGCCAAAAACAGCGCCACCAAAGCCCATGCAGATTCTAGCGATGTAAAGGCAGTATTGAATTACTTAAACAAAAATCGTGTCGCTCCAAATGCGGAATACACAGGTGTAGCAAAAGGCAAAAATGTTTTCATTATCCATCTGGAGAGCTTGCAGCAGTTTATGATCGACTTCAAATGGGATGGCCAGGAAGTTACGCCGAACTTGGATAAGCTGTACCACGAATCCGACACCTTATCGTTTGATAATTTCTTTAATCAAGTTGGCCAGGGTAAAACCGCGGACGCCGAAATGATGATGGAAAACTCATTGTTTGGCTTGCCTGAAGGTGCAGCCATGGTGACAGATGGCACAACCAACACGTTCCAGGCGGCTCCGGCGATTTTAGACCAGCATGGCTACACTACCGCTTCATTCCATGGGGATGTACCCAGCTTTTGGAACCGAGACAACACGTATAAATCCTGGGGGTATGATTACTTCTTCTCGAAGAATTACTTCTCAAGCGGTAAGAATTATGACGTGGGCTATGGCCTGAAAGACAAGATCTTCCTTAAAGATTCGGCTCAATATATTGAGCAGCTACCACAACCGTTTTATGCCAAAATGATCACGGTTACCAACCATTATCCGTATACTCTGGATAAGGCTAATCAGACGATCAGTAAAACTGACACAGGTGACGACACAGTGGACGGTTATGTGCAGACAGCGCGGTATCTTGATCAAGCAATCGGTGAATTTTTAAATTGGTTAAAAGAAACCGGATTGTATGATAAGTCGATGATCGTGCTATACGGCGATCATTATGGGATTTCCAACAACCATAAAAAAGCGATGGCCAAGTTAACGAACACGCCCGGCTTTAATGACTTTGACAACGCCATGTATCAGCGGGTGCCGTTTATGATTCACATGCCAGGGCTAAAAGGCGGTATTAATCACACGTATGGTGGGGAAATTGATGCGCTACCAACGATTTTGAATTTACTTGGTATCAAGGATGACAATACCGTTCAATTTGGCTCTGATTTGCTATCGCCCAACCATCCACAAACAGTTGCATTCAGAAATGGAGACTTTGTAACGCCCGATATCACCAAGGTAGGGAGCCGATACTTCAATACTAGAACGGGCAAGAGGATCAGCAAACTATCGGCAAGTCAAAAAAAGATGGTTGATGCGGCTACCAATCGGGTGACCACCGAATTGTCGTTATCGGACCGGGTCATCAATGGCGATCTTCTCAGATTCTACACGCCAAGTGGCTTCAAAAAAGTCGATCGCCGCGATTTTTCGTATAAAATAGCGGATGCGAAGAAAAAACTCAAAGCTGCCCAAAAAGAAGGAACAAGTTTGAAAGCGCAGAATAAAGGCAAGTCCCTGGCCGGTGAGTATAAAACCGATGCGCCTGAACTCAAAAGCAGCAGTGATGCTGACAGTAGTGATGAATCGAAATAGAAACCGTTTGATTGTGGTTTAGCAGTGCCTACTGAGGCGCTGTTTTTTTAATCTTAAGACGGGTACTTCATAGGGCCACGTTGCGAAAGACGTTAAGACAACACTGTAACCAAAGCCCTTGTCCAGTCCTGAGAAATTCTAAATTTTTGTAAGTAAAGGTTGTGCTACATTAGAAAAAGGCGTACAATTTTACTAGATGATAATGTTTATAAATTAGGAGGTTGGCGATGAATCAGGCGGTTTATAACAAGACAATTAACTTGCTCAAAGCAAAGCAGATTCGGGTCACACCACAGCGTGAAGCGATCATTTCATACATGATCGACAGCACCGCACATCCGACAGCAGAGATGATTTATGCAAAGCTTTCACCGCAATTTCCGCATATGAGTGTTGCTACGGTTTATAATAATTTGCGTTTGTTGGTTGACCTTAATCTGGTTGAAGAAATGTCTTCCAATGATGCGGCAACACATTTTGATTTTCCAATTGAACCGCACTACCATGCTATCTGTACGAATTGTGGTAAGATTTTTGATTTTACTTACCCAGGAGTGACGGATGTCGAAGCTGTTGCGGCAAAAGAAACCGGGTTTAAGGTGAGTGGCCATCATCTTGAAGTTTACGGTATTTGTCCAGAATGCCAAGTTAAATTGGGTATGAAATCGGCAAAAAAGCATACAAAGTGAAGCGAAGTGTGTGTCTAAAAATCTAAGTCGTTTCAGTTGATGCGGTTTTCAGGTTGGCCTGATTACTGCATTTTTTGATTTTGCACAAAAGGTTGGGAGTGAGTGGATGGTTTCCTTTTGAGATAGCCATTTTATGATTCTAATTTTAGCAATCATTTTAAGGAAAAGGCTTGCGCGCTGGCGGGGCTACTGGTATCATATTATTGCTGTCAAAAACGAACTTTCTTTTTGAAAAGAGATAGAGACGCTTCATAGCCTAGTTGCAAAGCTAATTAATGAAAAGTGTTGACACTCGTTTGTTGGCATGATAATCTATCAAAGTTGTCTTTTGACAAGTCGTCCTTTGAAAACTGAACAAAGTTTCGTTTAAATGTGCAGGGTCCTTGATACTCCGGTATCGAGGCAAAAAGTAACATTTGCGAAGTCAATTCGCTAGAACAACAAATCGAGCTATTCGAACAGCTCATATTTATATGAGAGTTTGATCCTGGCTCAGGATGAACGCTGGCGGCGTGCCTAATACA